>NZ_JAAMNS010000004.1:0-467024 GCF_011066175.1 Paenibacillus sp. EKM211P | reverse complement strand
TTGGCTTTATGCAATCTTGAAAAACAAAAAGGAATTTCGTCCAATTTAAAAGATTATCATTGGCATAACCTTCCAAGACACAACGGAAATTGGAGGGTTATTTGGCATGCTCATTTTAACTATACCACATGATTTAGAATCACTTTACTGGTAATCTTGACAAGCTATTAGCTGGTATAGCTTAATGAAGCATCGTCAGACTATTACTTTGTTTTACAGTCTAGAACTTTAGACAATACAAATATGACCGCAAAGGCTTAAGCCTTTACGATCTTATTTACTTCTGCATTTTTAGTCCAATTTCACCTTCCTCGTTTCGTCCCCGTCCATAGTCGGTCGTGACAAAATCTAAGGTGCAATTGATCTTCAAACTGTTTGCTATGTTCGCAATTGCTCTGCGCCGCTTATCCGCGAATGTAGTAGCTTAAATACCCGGTATGTCTTTAGCGCTGGTCTTTAACTAGAGCGGTGTTGGCTGTCACATCTGCTGTCAGTTCTTGACCAGAAACTCGTTTGACAACCGATCCTTCCGCCGAAAGCAAATCATATGCAGTCATTCGGTTTTCCAACTGTTGAAGTGAGTATTCGTAATTTTTTATTACACCAATTAAGTCAGTATACTGTCATCATCATTTATCATTCCTTTATATAATGTGATTATTTGGTGAAATCGTTATTTTTGGTAGAAGAATGTAAATCTAAGCACTATAATTACCTTACACCATAGTTTGCATACGAAGATAAACAAACTAAGGAGGCTTTACTTTTGAAAAAAATCTATTATCGCTTTGGCTGCTGGCACCGTTCTTCTTGGGGCATTGTCTGTACCGTCTTTAAGTTTTGCAGAACCAGTCCTAACTTCAGCAAATATTTCTTCTGAGTCACCATATACACCGCCTCAAGGGAACAAAAAATGGGTAAGTGGCATCAGAGGTGCAACGGTTAAAGAGGATATGAAATCGACAGTTCCAACTCAAAAATTTTACATGACAGGAGGCTTTGGAGGGAATATTTCTTTATATAAATGGCAACAAAAAGGCAACAATAAAGTATGCCCATTATATCAAGGCTACATTTACAAAATGTTCCCTTAATAATAAAATTAACCCTAAAGTAAGCACTTTTTTTTCATAGGTGCTTACTTTTTTTATCGTTGTTATCTACCATATTTAATCCTCACCTATCTATACTTACTACACCCACATATAACGGTACAGCGCATAGTATAGAGGTATAGGCTCTTACCATGGGGTGCCCTCCGCTATCTTTTGGAGTTGATTTACGTACACTTTATAAGTCTCGTCACTATAAGCAAGCACGGCAACTCTACCAACACGATGAATCTCAATATGCTTAACTTTCATAAAAACGGAAACTCTGTTCTGTCATTGATGTTCCTCCTTAGAGATCAAAAACCAGAAGCTTAGGAAATTCTCTGCCATCGTTGATTAACTCACGGTATGTTTTATAGACATGGTCATCCAGCTACTCGCACTCATCGCATCCATCTTAACAGCACGGTACAGTTTCGTAATCAATCTCGTTTTCCAAATGCTCGTAATAGGCTTGCTCCAGATTTTCAGTAGCATTGTAATTCCGTCCAATCCTGTAAAATCGAAATCAACATTTCACAGAGGAAGAAACCTTTGTATCCGGCAGCATTACAACGATTGTTTCGATGAACATTGTATAAGGCTGTTTTCTCCTTCTTTACTCCCTATAGGCTAAAATATGTTTATTCTCACTGCCCTCAACAATGAATATGTTCTGCATAAACTATCAAAAAGGAGATGAGAACATGACTAGATTGTTAGATGCTCGAACATCTCAAAACGCAAGTTACGGTAATACGATCTCAATTCCCTTGCCAGCCAATACTGCTGTTGCCATCGCGGAGCTTGGTTTAGAAGTAACGGGTGCAGGGGAAAACATGCGTGTACAATTAACAGGGATAGCCGAGCTTGCATTTCCTACCACTCCACCATTTGACTCCGTAATTTCTTTTTCCATTGTTAGAGGCGATGTCGATTCGCTCGTTGCTTACGCCCTTTACTCCGTGAGTGTCTCCGAAGTAAACCCAAACGCTGTACAAGTTGTCACCATCAATGCATCCGATTACAATATCCCTCTACCACCATCCAATGAATTGGTATATACCTTATATATATTTTGCACAGCAGATGCTACCCGAATAGGAATGGAAAGCTTTAATGCTGTTGCTTATTCAGATTAAAATACTACCGTAACATGGAGGGCAAAGCCCTCTTATTTTTGTTTCATCTGCTCTTGGGGACAATGCTTTCTATCTGTCGTTCATTTTTGGTATAATTTACTTAAAGGGGCTGATCAAATGGGAATCATGTTTATTCTTATTGCTATTATTTTTTTCTCGCTTGGTATTTTAAGTAAGCGGAATCCCACTTGGGGATGGCGTGCAAACGAAGCCTGGAAAATCAAAGGTGACTCAGAACCAAGCGATGCTTACATTGATGACATGAAATTTAGGGGCTCTGTATCTATTCTCTTTGGGTTCTTCTTCTTAGCATGTGGACTTTTGGTTATCTTACTGTAAACGCACTTCCTTAAACTTCAAAGCTCGACCAGCCAATGTAGTAGCAGTTCCATAACTGGCTTCATAGATTTCACACTTTTCTTTTTTTGTTTCTAAACACTTCTTTGCGCCCTGCTGGCGTTTGTATTCTTCCCAGTCTACTTCGTATTGTGGGAGACTACTACGTAGTCCAAGAAAATGATGCATTATCCACAAAACAAAAAATCCCTCAACGCTTAGAGCGCCAAGGGATTCCACATTTTAGTAAAGCGTCAGATATTGATCACGTTCCCATTGATGTACTTGGGTGCGATACATATCCCATTCAATTTCCTTAAGCTCATAGAAGTAAGCCAGAGCATGATCACCCAGTGCATCAGAGATAACTTCGCTCCGAATAAGCTCAGACAAAGCTTCTTTCAGGTCTGCAGGCAGACTTGGAATGCCTTCTTCAATTCGCTCTTCCTCGGACATCACGTAGATGTTGCGATCAATTGGGGCTGGCAGAGCCATCTGACGTTTGATACCATCCAAACCTGCTCTCAGCATTACGGCCAGGGCTAGATAAGGATTCGCTGCCGGGTCAGGGTTCCGAACTTCAACGCGAGTGCTCAGGCCACGAGATGCGGGGATCCGAATCATCGGACTCCGATTGCTTGCAGACCAAGCGACATAACAAGGCGCTTCATAACCTGGTACGAGGCGTTTGTAGGAATTTACTGTTGGATTCGTGATCGCTGCCATTGCACGTGCATGTTTAAGAATACCTGCCATATAGTGGCGAGCTGTCTGGCTTAATCCGAGTTCATCCGTCTCATCATAAAATACGTTTTCATTGTCCTTAAACAACGATTGGTTGCAGTGCATACCGGAACCATTCACGCCGAACAAAGGTTTTGGCATAAAGGTTGCATGCAAACCATGCTGACGAGCAATTGTCTTAACAACAAGCTTGAATGTTTGAATCTGATCGGCAGCCTTAACTGCATCTGCATACTTAAAGTCAATCTCATGCTGACCAGGTGCAACCTCATGGTGGGATGCTTCAATTTCGAAGCCCATTTCTTCAAGCTTAAGAACAATTTCACGACGGCAGTTCTCACCCAGATCCATTGGAGCCAGGTCAAAATATCCACCTTGGTCATTCAGTTCTGTGGTCGGGTCGCCTTTTTCATCGGTTTTGAACAAGAAGAATTCAGGTTCTGGTCCGACATTCATCGAAGTGTAGCCCAGTTCTTCGGCTTCTTTAAGTACACGTTTCAAGATTCCCCGCGGGTCACCTGCAAATGGAGAGCCGTCTGGCTTGTAAATATCGCAGATCAAACGAGCTACACGATCCGAAGTTACCCAAGGGAAAACAACCCAGGTATCCAAATCCGGATATAAGTACATGTCAGATTCTTCGATGCGTACGTAGCCTTCTATCGAAGAACCGTCAAACATCATTTTGTTATCTAACGCTTTTTCCAGCTGGCTAACCGGAATTTCAACGTTCTTAATGGTACCCAGCAAATCTGTGAACTGCAAACGAATAAAACGAACATTTTCTTCTTCCGCAATCCTAATGATATCTTCTCTGGTATAACTCACACTAACCTCTCCCTTTCTGTAACGACTATATGCAAATCGGCTGTATCATAAATGACATAAAAGACTTAAATGATGAGACCGTTTTTTAAGTAAAATAACCTTATGCCAAAAGGTAAGTCCAAGCATTATCTATTGTTGAAAAATCGTGATAATTCGCCTTGGATCAAAGATACCTGTCCTGGTCTTTTGCCTGCAACAAGTTGTTGTTTCAACAAACGATGAAGCTGAGTATCGGACATTTCACGGCGTTTGACTTCCGTATCTGCAGTAATAACTGTAGCTTCCTCCGATTCCTTGGTAACCGGATTCATGACTTGTTTAATTCCTGCAATGTTAACACCCTTTTCGATCAACGCCTTAATTTCAAGCAGACGCTCTACGTCATTGAATGAAAAAAGACGTTGGTTACCTGATGTACGGGCAGGAACTATCAAATTATGCTGCTCATAATAACGAATCTGACGTGCTGACAAGTCCGTTAGCTTCATGACAATACCTATTGGAAATAAGGCCATATTTCTGCGAATTTCGTCGCCCATTTGTCATCAACCTTCCAGTGATCTATTATTCACCTTATTGTACATTTAGCTGATGCAAAGTGTCAATGATATGTTAGAAAAACTCACAATAATTTACGTTCTTTCATCGTTTGCAGAGCCATAAGTACTCCATATTTGACATGAGAGTAGGTTAAGCCCCCTTGCATGTAACCAATATAAGGCTCCCGAATCGGAGCATCTGCGGATAGTTCCAAGCTTCCACCTTGTATAAACGTACCTGCGGCCATAATAACCGGATGCTCATAACCCGGCATATCCCACGGCTCTGGCACCACATGGCTATCCACGGCGGCTGCGCGCTGAATGCCCTGTACAAAAGCAATTAGATGTTCTGGTCCGCTAAAAGAAATGGCCTGAATCAAATCCGTACGCTCTTCATGCCAAGCAGGTTTGGTCTCAAACCCCATTTCTTCAAAGACTGCAGCAGCGAATATGCTTCCTTTAACCGCTTGCCCCACCAATGTAGGAGCAAGGAATAGCCCCTGGTATATGCCCCGTGTAGTGCCTAGCATGGCTCCTACTTCTCCACCAATACCAGGTGCTGTTAATCGGTAGGATGCCAGCTCTACATATTGATGTTTACCGCAGATATATCCACCCGTTTCTGCAATACCTCCACCAGGATTTTTAATCAACGAACCTGCCATCAAATCGACACCGACCTGGGTAGGTTCCAGCTTCTCAGTAAATTCCCCGTAGCAATTGTCCACAAAGACAATAACATCAGGCTTTATCTTCTTCACTCGTGCCGTCATTTCTTCAATATCTGCCACACTAAAGGAAGCTCTCCAATCATAGCCGCGTGAGCGCTGGATACCGATCACTTTGGTGTTCGCATGGATTGCGGACTCCACCGCTTTCCAGTCCACCTTACCTTCTGCTGTCAGCGCTGTCTCTCCATAAGTAACACCAAAGTCCTGCAATGATCCTGTTCCATCGCCAGGCTTACCAATCACTTTGTGTAAGGTATCATAAGGTCGCCCTGTAATGTATAACAACTCATCCCCTGGACGCAGCACACCAAATAAAGCCGTAGCGATGGTATGCGTTCCCGAGGCAAAATGCGGACGCACCAACGCTACCTCCGCACCGAACACATCTGCATAGACCTCTTCCAGCACTTCACGCCCCCGGTCATTGTAAGCATATCCCGTTGAACCTGCAAAATGAAAATCGCTCACTTGCTTGCGCTGGAAGGCCTGAATGACCTTCCACTGATTTGCATCCACAATATGATCTATGTGCTGGATACGTTCTTGTATTTTAAGTTCTACTAATTCCTGAATTTGCTGAATTTCCGGACTAAAAACTACCATTTACCTTCTTGACCCTCTCTCTTCCGCAGCCTTAGGCTAATCATGTTATATTGTTATTCAATTCGAACGATGAGCATTATCATCTTATGGACCCAAAAACATCATTAGATGTTAACTTTCTGTGAACTCACTAAGCGCATGACCATACTTTTCGTATTCTCCTCTTTGAATTTCTACCTCATAAATGACATCATTGCCATCATACTCTGTCAGCAGTACATCTCCAATTCGATAAAGCACCGATGTTAAATCCCCACGTTCCGCAGGAATACGAAATCTCAGTGTGTCACCGCTCAGATGCTCCTGAACCAGTTCGCGAATGCGTAGCAAATCCGCTTCATCAAAAGCACTGATTTTCAAATAGCCTTCCCCAGAAGGGAGCATTTCCAATTGCTCAGGGGTGCAAGCATCTTTTTTGTTAAACAATACGGTCTGAGGCTTGTCCGCAGCCCCGAGCTGTTGCAGGATTGACTCTACAACTTTCATTTGTTCGTCACGCATGTCTGAGGAGGCGTCCACGACATGTAAAATGAGATGAGCCTCATTGGCCTCCTCCAAAGTGGCCCGGAAAGAGGCAACCAAATCATGAGGCAGATTTTGAATAAATCCTACTGTATCTGTGAGAATAATTTCTTTGCCACTCGGCAGTTCCATTGTTCTAGAGGTAGGATCAAGCGTCGCAAATAGTTGGTTCTCAATATATACATCGGCAGCTGTCAGTTGCTTCAACAGTGTTGATTTGCCGGCATTTGTATAGCCAACGAGTGCCACCTGGACGATGCCGGCCTTTTGTCTACGCTCCCTGTGTAAATACCGATGACGCGTCACTTCCTCAAGTTGGCGTTTCAGATCACTGATTCGGTCACGAATGTGACGACGGTCCGTCTCTAGCTTGCTTTCACCAGGACCACGTGTTCCGATTCCGCCACCGAGCCGCGAAAGATTTTTACCGTGTCCAGACAGTCGAGGGAGTAAGTATGACAACTGCGCCAGTTCAACCTGGATAATACCTTCCCGTGTCTTTGCACGCTGAGCAAAAATGTCCAGAATTAACTGTGTCCGGTCAATTATTTTGAGATCCAGGCTCTCTTCAAGATTTCGTACTTGAGCTCCCGATAGCTCCTGATCAAAAATAGCTGTATTCGCTCCCAATTCTTCAGCAACTGCACGCAATTCATCTACTTTTCCTTTGCCAATAAACCATTTTGAGTCCTTGGATTCCCTATTCTGTGTGAGGACGCTCAGCACTTCAACTCCCGCTGTTTCAGCCAGCTTCACCAGTTCTTCCAACGAATATTCCGTATTGATGCCAGATCGTTTGACTTCATCCGTAATTAGACTGACCAGAACCGCCTTATCCTGCATTTCGGTTTGTGTATCATGAGTGGAGTTCGCCATATTGTTTGCTCCTTTATTTTCATGTCAACTCTCGAACAGAAACCGACCTGATGTCAGGCCGGCCCTCGTTCGATGTCATACAATTCGATATGATTCAGATTCCTATTATCGCCTATCTTTTGTCCATTTTCAAATCCTCTGGTCGCAACGTCATCAATTCCTGCTTGCCGGGTTGCCCACTCCTGTACTGATTAAGCAGCCTGACGGCTTGGTGCCGAATCGCTTTTTCGATCACATTACGAACATAACGTGCATTACTAAATGCATGGAGACTGTCATTCCGCTCATTTAGCAAATGCTCCTTCATTTTGAGTATAGACTGAGGCATGAGAATATAATCCCGTTCCTTAGCCATCATCTCCGAAATTTGAATGAGTTGATCCACAGTGTAGTCAGGAAAATCCAGTTGGATTGGAAAACGAGAAGGAAGACCAGGATTTGTCCGTAAAAAAAAGTCCATTTCTCCCGAATACCCTGCGAGGATCAAAATAAATTGGTTTTTTTGGTCTTCCATGGCCTTTACCAGGGTATCAATCGCTTCTTTTCCGAAATCCTTTTCCCCTCCACGTGCTAAACTGTAAGCCTCATCAATGAACAACACGCCGCCAAGAGATTTCTTTACCAGGTCCCGCGTTTTTTGTGCGGTGTGGCCGATATACTCACCTACCAGATCAGCTCTCTCCACCTCAATCAGATGGCCCTTGCTCAGTACCC
Source organism: Paenibacillus sp. EKM211P (assembly GCF_011066175.1). Classification (NCBI taxonomy): domain Bacteria; kingdom Bacillati; phylum Bacillota; class Bacilli; order Caryophanales; family Paenibacillaceae; genus Paenibacillus; species Paenibacillus sp. EKM211P. The sequence continues at coordinate 458,895 of NZ_JAAMNS010000004.1, read as the reverse complement.
CCATTTTTTGCAACATTTTAGCGATAATGCGGGCTACTGTCGTTTTCCCCGTACCTGGATTTCCTTTAAAAATCATGTGATATACGTGTGCGTTGCTCAACAGACCCGCATCAGTGCGCATGTGGGCGATTTGCAAAAAGGCATATACCTCAAATACCAGTTCTTTGATGTTATCCAAGCCGACGAGATGATCGAGTTCTTTCTGAATTTCCTGATAAAGACTGAGATACTGCGGTAGCGCCTGCGACTTGGTCGAAGCCACTGCTTCCGTCTCGTCCACAGTCACCGAAGCGATCGGCTCCGGGCTACGCAGCACGACATTGATTTGTCTGGAAGGTCTCTCCTCCGACCGCTTGCCCGCGGCGATTCCCCGTCCGTTCATGCATCCATCACCTCAACATTTCTTCAGGCACAGCTTACCCTATTAATGTATTCGGTCCAGCATGTCCTTATTAGCATAAAAGCAACGAGAACGCGTACAAAGCCTTCCCTCAATTCAGGCAATCCAAATTTGAGCACTGATCCACCACCGTTGTAGCGTCCATTTAGCGTAAGCCAATACTTCTCTTGATTGGTGAATTGGCATATTCAGCACTTTGGATTCGGTCAGAGCCAGCTGGGGATGATCAAAATTCAAAAATTGAGCAATCTCCAACGCGCGAGGACCGTGATAGCTATGTGTGATGATTACGGTGGAGTTCCAGCCATATTCCTTCATGATACGCTGGCTGTAGAGCAAATTTTCGTAAGTACTGGTTGCCTGGTTTTCTAACACAATATGCTGTACAGGGACTCCTCTATCTACCAAGTAGCGTTGCATCCCCTCGGCCTCCGTATACGGAAAATCAGGTTGATCCAGTCCTCCACTTACAATTAGTCGCTGCACCATCCCGTTACGATATAACCGCAAGGCTTCTTCTAATCTTTCTTTTAAACCAGGACTGGGCTCAGCTCCCCACATAGAGGCACCTAGTACGATACCAATTTGTGCATGCTGAAGCGGAGTGGTAGAGGCAGCTGTATTCATATTCCATACTCGGATACCTGCCCATACCAATCCGACCAAAATGAAAATCATCAAACCAAGTATGAGACGCTTCGATACCATAAATATTTTCCCATTGCGACTTTGCCCGCTTTTTGGCTCATGGCGTTGGGGCCCAGTGCTTTTAATCCACTGCAAAAATTTCACCGTTCTCTCTTGAAATCGCCGTTATGAAACCATTCTGCCCGGTGTTTCAGCGACATTTTAAAATAGGGGAACATGTGAGCATCGATCTGATGTAGCAGGTCAGCCGCCGTTCGGTTAGCCAATTCTGCTTCTTGCGTAGAAATATGCCCCCGTTGTAGCGCCTCCTCCAGTTCATCCTCATCCACCAGAAAGATTTCACCGTTTTTAAGCACGACCACATCCAAATACAAATCATCAAACCAAGGAACTCCTTGATCGGTTACTCCTTGATTTCGGCAGGTATCAATGTACCATTCGACGATTTGCTCTCGATTGTCAAACATAGCAGTCACCACATAATGCTTACCTTTGGGATAATATTGCAACCAGGAATAACCTTTATCGGCTATGCAAAACGTATGACCACCATAACTTTTCCATAATGGCTCCTTGAGACTCAAAATAGTATACAGGGTCACATATCCTGTAAACGCATCACTTTCTACATACCGGCAAGCAAACTTGCGATTGGTGATTCTTCGCCAGTTGGCCCGGTCTCCGAATTTGCGCTTCATAAATGATGTTCCTCTCCAACATTGGTAAAACCAGCTTACCATATTTAAACTATACACTCAAAAATAACCCCTGTATTACAGCAAAAAAGGTATTTTCAGACTGTCAAAACAGTCCGAAAATACCTTTGATTTAAAGCCAATATCATCTTACATAAAACATATTTGCTAATCCCGGTTGTGACGTCCACGATTGGAGTTGGAATGACCGTTGGATTTGCCTTCCTGATTTCCATCCATTATAGCACCTGTGGTAGATGCATCTGTATTTTCTGGATTGGTCATAGTATTTTCATCAGTTATACCTGAATCCGGTGTAGTCGTCTGACCATTCCCCTGATTTGTATCGTTTCCGTTACCAAAATTGTCGTTACTGTTTCCTGTACCTCCAGTACCATTTCCATTGTTAACTCCAGGAGACGTTGGAGCTTGTTCAGAACCAGTACCGTTATCGGTTCCTCCAGGAAGTGTATTCCCCTGGTCTGTGCCATTCTGACCGTCTATATTCTCGCCATTATCCGGCACGGTTCCATCCTGATTAGGATCGTTTCCTGGTTGCGGATCTATCGGAGTAGTTTCTGCTGGAATTTCTACGCTAATCGTATTGGAAGCTGCGGATTCTTTACCATCCGCTCCATAGGCTACGACATAGTATTGATACGTCTTTCCAGCTACGGGCGACGTATCTTCACCACTCGTGCCTCTCATCGCCTCCATAATCGTCCGGAAACTTCCTTCGGAAGATTCTTTACGATACACACGGTATTGCACATTATCTCCCTCAGCCGCATTCCAAGACAACGATACAATTTGCGTATCCTGACTATACGACCCGCTCAGTCCGCTTGGAGCGGTGGCCTGAACTGGCTCTTCTGGCTTCTCCTCAACGGGTGGTTCATATCCCTTCGGCTCGCTAAATTGCGTCACTGGGTGTCCCTTGAGTGCTTCACCCATAACCCTTCCGAAGAAGGCTGCCGACTGGCCGCTGTAGTTTCTCAACATATGCTTGCTATCTGGCTTGTCATACCCCATCCATACCGCTCCGGTATATTCCGGCGTATAACCGACAAACCAAATGTCCCGGTTACCACTGTTGCCGCTGATTCCACTTTGGGTCGTACCCGTTTTACCAGCTACAGGCCAGTCAATACGTGCTTTGCGACCTGTACCGCTATTGACCACATTTTGCATCATTTTTGTCATTTCATAAGCCGTTTTCTCACTCATAACAGATTTAGATTCCTCATTATGAGTATAAACCACTTGATCATCACTATTGTTAATTTGCTTAATGGAGTAAGCTTTTTGGAATTGTCCTTTATTGGCAAAAGCGCTATAGGCCTGCGCCATTTCGAGGGTATTTGTTCCTTTGCTTAACCCCCCCAATGCGATAGCAAGCGAGTGATCATTTTTGTCCATCGGTATGCCTACGCTCTCGGCGAATTGAACCCCTTTTTCCACACCGATTTGGTTCAACAACCATACAGGTGGTATATTTTCAGACTTCGTAATGGCATCCATCATGCTGATGGTGGAAGAGTAACCATGCAAGTTTTTCGGACTGTATCCGTTAAAGCTCTGCCGTTCGTTACTCAAAGGAGTATCTATCGTAAATTTACCGGATTCAAGAGCTGGCGCATAAGCTACAATCGGCTTAAAGGCCGATCCTGGCTGTCTGCGGCTCTGCGTCGCACGATTAAAGGTCCCCTTTTTGTAATCCCGTCCGGGTGCCATCGCGGCAATACCACCTGTCTGGTTATTGATAATAACCATTGAGGCTTGGACAGGCTGATCGTCGGGACTTTTTTCGAACATATCATCATCCGCCATCGCTTGATCCAGCGCATTTTGAGCCTGAGCATCCATTGTCGTATGAATTTTATAACCGCCAATAATCAGATCATTGCCGCTGACTCCTGGCAAGGCATCCTCTGCCTCATCCATGACATATTCCATAAAATTTTGATACTTTTGTACTTTTTCCGGTTGTTTGTAATCGTAATTTATAGCTTTGGCTTCTTCCATTTCCTGCTTGCCAATCATTCCCTGCTCAAACATCAGCTGGAGAACCACAGCACGCCGGGCCTTTGAGTTTTCCGGGTTACTGATCGGGTTATACTTGGAGGGTCCTTTCGGAATAGCCGCCAGTGTAGCGACTTGCCACAACTTTAATTTATTTAAGTCTGACTCTCCAAAATAACCTTCCGACGCTGCCTTTATTCCAGAATATGAGCGTCCAAACCAAATCCGATTCAGATATAGCGTAATAATTTCATCTTTAGTCAAATTCCGCTCCAGCGCCATTGCGATGGATACCTCTGTCGCTTTACGGAAAAAGGTTTTGTCACGTGTCAAAAACAAGTTTTTGGCCAACTGCTGAGTCAGCGTACTACCGCCTTCCACCGCAGAACGAGCAACGATATCCTTCACTGCCGCCCGACCGATAGACCAAATATCAACTCCCTGATGCTCCATAAAACGCTTATCCTCGGTTGCGATAAAAGCTTTTTTGAGCAACGGTGGAATTTCTTCACTTTTCACAGGATCACTTTTTTGCACAGACAGCTCACCCATGAGCACACCGTTGCGGTCATAAACCTTTGATGTCTCGTTCACAGTAATTTTGTCCTTGTTGGCTTTGTAGATTTTTTCGCCATTAACCATGACAAATAAATAACCACCAAGTGCGCAAAATATGGCTAATGCTGCTGTAATAAACAGCGTCCACCCAACTCGCTTACCTGTTATTTTCTTTTTCTTGCCCTTCGGCTTCTCTTTAGATGTGTTTCTATTGCGATTGCCGGATCTGGACAATGAATCGTTTGGCATTCCCCTGACTCCCTTTCGCGAATAATCATAATGTCGCCGAGCGTAAGCTTAAAGCTAGCTGTCGGCAGCATGAAAGTAAACGGAATGAAAAGAACAACCCTGATCAGGTTGCTCCCGGTCACATTCCTATACAGTTAGACGAGACGGACGCCTGAAAAGTTTCATCACCCGGGCGGCCGTCCAGCCGTAATCAGTTATCGCTAGCGTTATCTTGTTGTACAAGCGATACGTTGCGTTGCGGTGTAAAGGTGGAGATAGCATGCTTGTAGATCAGCTGTTGCTTCCCATCCGAATCGATAACAATTGTAAAATTGTCAAATGCTTTAATCGTTCCTCGCACCTGGAATCCATTGATGAGGTATACCGTTACAGGTATAGAATCCTTGCGCAATTGGTTCAGAAACGTATCTTGGATATTAATAGACTTGTTCATTTTAGCCGTACCCCCAATAATCATTTGGATTGTTTTGAAGTATATTCAAGGTCTGTCCGGAACTTTCCTGCTATAATTTCGTGTATTCGGGCTGCATGAGCAGAAAAATTTTCGAAATCAGTGACATCTACCCACTGGATATCCTTCATATGGCGAAACCACGAGAGCTGTCGCTTCGCAAAATGACGCGTATCCCGTTTTAGCCAAGTCACCGCCTCCTCCAAAGACACCTCTCCCCGCAGGTAGGAGGATATCTCTTTATAGCCTAGACCTTGCATGGAGATGGCATCGCTTCGCACTCCCCGTTCCATTAAGGAGGTTACCTCAGCAACAAGCCCTTGATCGAGCATCCCGTCAATTCGGTCTTCAATACGTTTATATAGCATTTGCCTATCCATTGTCAAACCTACGATGCAGAGTTGGTAGGGAGATTCCTTTTTTTGACTGGCAAGTTGAGAGCTAAGTGTTGTTCCGCTAACATGGTAAATTTCCAGCGCTCTCACGACTCGACGACGATCATTTGGGTGCAGACGAAGTGCACTTTCGGGATCAACTGCCTGTAGTCGCGCATGAAGCGCGTCGGCTCCATACTGATCGGCATAGTCAAGCTGTTCCTGACGAAAAGCTTCATCTGCCCCTACCTCAGAAAACTGGTATTCATAGCAAACCGATTCTACATACAAACCTGTCCCGCCTACGATGAAAGGTAGCTTTCCTCTAGATTGAATATCAGGTATGAGACGACGACAGTCTTCCTGAAATTGGGCTACTGAATATGGGTATTCAGGCTCATGAATATCGATTAAATGGTGCTTGATTCCTTTCATTTCCTGTTCGGAAATTTTGGCAGTTCCAATGTCCATATGACGGTATACCTGCATGGAATCCCCGGAAATAATTTCCGCGTCAAATTGTCGAGCCATTTCGATGCTTAGTTTCGTCTTGCCAACCGCAGTCGGGCCAACAAGAACAAGTAGTTTAGGCTTAGATGCCACTGTCAATATCAATCACTCCGTACACTGTTTTCGTTGTGCCCCGTTGCTCCACACGGAAGCCGAGGCGGGCAAACTCTCCGCTACCCCTTTTTTCTTTCAATACAATTGTTTTTCTTGCAACCCTTTTCGCATGAGCAATACTTTCTTCATTCAATGCATCTGGATTGGCCAATCCTCTCAATGGACCGATTGCACTGGAATCAAGCAACGGATCACGGAACATCGGGTCAAAATAAATAATATCTACACTGCGGTTCGGCAAGCTACGCAAATAGTCCAGATGATGACCAAAACGAACGTCAATGTCGGAAAAGGCTCTATCTACTGCAGCATTACCGGAACGGTAATGTCTCATCCCATCCTTGATTAATGCATAGACAGGGAAGGAACTCTCCACAGCTGTGACTTGTCCAGAACTTCCCGTTCCAATGGAAAATAAAAGTGAATCCGTACCAAGCCCTGCCGTGCAATCCAGCACGGTATCACCCGGGGCAAGTCGGGCAGCCGTCAACATCGGGTCAGCCTCGCCCTTTAATACCCTTTTGGCTCGAATGAATCCCATGCTTGGATGAAAAACCATCGGTGGTTGTTCCGGACTAATCAGCCTCACCCCGCCCTGCACCAGCACCAGAGCCTGACGGACTCTGTGAGCAGCGATTAGCTTAGCTACGGATATGCCACGACGTGGGGCGTACAGCACCCCAAGCTCGGCTGCAAGCAGCTTCGCGCGCTCCACAACCTCGTCCGAGGGAGAATCTCCTGTCGTGACCAGTAATTCAGCTTGTTTCTCACGAAGCATCATCTGCTTTTCTTCTTCACGTTTTTCCCAATCCTGCAACATATTTATACTCCCTTACATTACTCTTTTAAACAGCTTCTCCAAATCATATGTGGAAAAGGAAACAACGATGGGGCGCCCATGGGGGCAGGTATAGGGTTGTTTGCAGGCTGCCAAACGCTCTAACAGCACGACAGCCTGTCGGTCAGTCAGCTTCTGATTTGCTTTAATCGAAGCCCGGCAGGAGCACATGATTGAGGCTGCTTCCCGCAGTTTAGCTAGATCAATGGCTTTTTCCTCCAGCACCCATCCAGCCATTTCCTCAATAACATCCGCTTCTTCTCCTTTGGGGAGCCAGTACGGATATGAGCTGACACGGAAGGTTTGCCCGCCAAAATGCTCCAAATACACCCCCGCCTGTTCAAACCAATGCAACCTTGTTTTCAATTTTTCCGTTTCGGAAGGCGTAAATTCCAATGTAATTGGCAGTAACAACTCCTGTGATACTGATTCAGGATTTCCAAATTTTTCGTAATAAAATTCGTAATTGACCCGTTCATGGGCGGCATGCTGATCAATTAAATACAAGCCCTGGTCGTTCTGTGCAATCAGATAGGTTCCATGGTGCTGACCGATTAAATTCAGCTCAGGAAAAGTAGGCACCTCAGGAGCTGCCCCCGACAACGCTGCCAATTGCTCTGTCTTCAGACGTTCCTGGTGCGTCTTCTGATCCGTGAATTTAGTAGTGTTGTCTGCATGGGGGGAAACAGAAGAACGGTAAGCGGCAGAAGCAGCCGTTTCCTGTATCCCTTCGCTGTACGAGGAAGAGACATCTGTTTCGGCATGATCTCCTGTGGATATCCATGTAGTCGTCCCATCAGAAAGCAACACGCCTCCTCTATCATCACTCCCGTTGTTTTCTTCCACAAAATCTGCATTCAGTTCGTCATCACTGATACTTTGACGAGCGAGAGTGTTTGCCTGTCCATTGACTAAATGGCTCCTCTCCCTACTCGGATGTTGCTCACGCTCCTGGCTAATCTTCTTCTTCTCTTCATTACTGGTCATGTGATTGGATTGTGTCGATTCCTGGACCTGCGGCGAAGCCATAGAAAGAGGTAGCGTTCGATTATGACCATTATCCGAAGAAGCATCTACTTCTGCACTATTTCCTTTCGAGAAATGAAACTGCTCCTGCACAAATGAGCCGCTATCCTTGCCGCCAATTTCGCGTTTGACTGCCTTTGGAATCAGCACCTGCTGCCCTAAAACAGCTTTTACCGAATCTTCAACCAGCTGAAACAGTTCAGCTTCTTTACTGAACCTCACCTCCAGCTTGGCTGGATGGACATTAACATCCACCAAAGAAGGATGCATGTCCAGTTGGATCACAGCCAGCGGATAACGATTAATCGGCAACAAAGTATGATACGCCTTGAGCAGTGCCTGATTGAGCCCATAGCTCCGCACAAATCGGCCATTCACTACTGTCGAGATTGCATTTCGATTCGATCTGGTCCACTCTGGGCGACTGACATAGCCGCTAATTCGGTAATCAAGGCTCTCTCCTTCCACCATCAACATTGATTTCGCCGCAGAAGTTCCGTAAATAGCAGCAATCACTTGGAGCAAATCACCATTGCCCAGCGTTTGCAACAATGTATTACCATTATGCCGCAATGTAAAGGCCACTTCTGGGTGCGAAAGCGCCATTCGATACAATACATCCGAAATGTGTCCCAATTCCGTCTGGATCGTTTTCATATATTTTAGCCGTGCAGGTGTATTATAAAACAGATCGCGTACGGTAAAATCCGTCCCCTGCCTTCCAGCAGCATCCTCGTGAAGCATCAGTTTACCGCCCTCAATCACCAATTTACGGGCACGGCCGTCATCTCCTGCTGCTGTGAGTAGCTCTACTTTTGAGACAGCCGCTATACTTGGCAATGCCTCTCCCCGGAAGCCGAGACTTGTGATCTGGAACAAGTCTCGGCCATGTCCGATTTTGCTTGTCGCATGTCGATAAAATGCCGTTTCCACGTCCTCAGGCTCTATCCCACTGCCATTATCCGTCACCCGAATACTTTGCAGGCCGCCCTCTTCTACCCATACATCCACTCGTGTACCGCCCGCATCAATCGCATTTTCCACCAGCTCCTTCACGACGGAGGCTGGACGTTCCACGACCTCACCGGCAGCAATCTGATTCGCAATATGCTCATCTAGCACTCGAATTTTAGACATCCTTTTAACCTCCTCCTGACTTCAAAGTGTGATGAAAAATAAGCAAAAAAATAATTTAGTATATTTTAATTACAGACCATTGGCCTTATTCTTTAATTCATTTAACAGTTGCATCGCCTGTAAGGGTGTCATATTCATGACATCAGCATTTTTCACCTTCCGCAAAATTTGGCGCACGATCGGATTAGCTTCTACCGTCTCTGAGTGTGGCTTGGAGGGAGCAAGGTCCTGCTCTCCGAAAATGGACAGCTGTACCACGTCAGAAGCTGCATGCTCCAACTCACCTGAATCTTCCACAATCTGTAGAGCATCTTCTTTTACCAGGGTAGCTTGCTGTGATCCAGACTGGACTGGTGGTGCAGTTTCTCCGTTTGCTCGCAATGTCTGGTCCGCATATTTTGCGGACATTGGAGAAATCTCTTCTGTCCCCGGCACTGTACGAAGATCAGTCCCTTCCTTCGCTCCTCTTGCTGTCTCGGTGCCTGCCGTTACTTGAGCTGCCGCCTGTTCAAAACCATACAGCAGACCATTTGCTCGCTCAATAATGTTATTAGGCAAACCTGCAAGTCGGGCACAATAAATACCATAGCTACTACTAGCCGCACCCGGTATGAGCTTGCGTAGGAAATTCACCTTATCGCCGCTTTCCTGCACGGCCATGGAATAATTTCGCAGCGAAGTCAGACCTTGCTCCAAATGGGCCAGCTCATGGAAGTGCGTAGATACCAGCGCCTTACAGCCAATCGTATCATGCACAAATTCGATGACCGCTTGTGCAATTGCCATCCCTTCGCTGGTGGACGTTCCTCGTCCCAGTTCATCAATTATAATCAGACTTCGTGGAGTTGCCTTGTCCGTCATGACTTGAATATCTGCCATTTCGACCATAAACGTACTCTGTCCGCCAATGAGATCATCCGCTGCGCCGATCCGTGTGAAAATGCGATCCAGCATCGGCACTTTAGCACGTGCAGCCGGGACAAAGCAGCCAATTTGAGCCATAATCGCAATGAGTGCAACCTGACGCATATACGTACTTTTCCCAGCCATATTCGGACCGGTGATGAGTAGAATATGCGCATCGGCTTCTTCCAACACTGTGTTGTTGGCGATAAAGCCGCCATCTTTCATGACGGCCTCCACAACGGGGTGCCGTCCCTGTTCCACCACAAAGTCATATCCTGTTGTCAGCTCAGGTTTTACAAACCCTCGTTCCGCGCTAACCGTCGCCAGCGACTGATACACGTCAATTTCAGCAACTTGCTCTGCCAGCTTTTGCAGGCGAGGAATTTCAGCGTTCAGTTTACTGCGAAGCTCTGAGAAAAGCGTGTACTCCAGATCCACCATTTTATCCTCAGCTTCCAGAATTAGCGATTCCTTTTCCTTCAATTCTGGTGTGATATACCGCTCAGCATTCGCCAACGTCTGTTTGCGTTCATATCGACCTTCCGGTAATGAAGCCAAATTGGATTTGGTCACCTCAATGTAGTAACCAAATACTTTGTTGTATCCGATTTTGAGTGACCGAATGCCGGTTGCTACTCGTTCTTTGGCCTCCAGCTCAGCAATCCAACGCTTACCGTTCACACTCGCCTCACGCAGTTCGTCTAGACGCTGATGGTAGCCTTCCTTTATAAGCCCTCCATCTCTTACAGAAATCGGGGGTTCATCTGCCACTGCTTCCTCAATCAACGTACACAGGTCTGCACAGCTGTCCAATGTTTGTGCAATCCGTCTCAGCGTATTCGACGGAGATTCAGCGCACAACTCGCGTAAAGACGGAATTTGGGCCAGAGACAGCTTGAGGGCGATCAAATCTCGTGCATTAGCACTACCAAAAGCGATCCGTCCTACCAAACGCTCCAGGTCGTAAATCTCTTTAAGCTGAGCACGTACATCCTCGCGGAAAATAAACTGGTGGTATAGCTTGTCTACCGCTTCTAACCGTTCCTCAATTAAATTGCTACTCAACAGCGGCTTGTCGATCCAACGACGCAACAAACGTGCGCCCATGGATGTCTCTGTGCGATCCAGCAACCACAGCAACGAGCCTTTCTTGGAGCGTTCACGCACCGTCTCCACCAGTTCCAGATTCCGGCGGGTAAATGGATCCAGAATCATAAAATGATTAGGCTCATAGACCGAGATTTGGGTCAGTTGACCTAACGATCTTTTTTGCGTTTCATTTAAATAGGAAATCAGGCGCGATACGCACCGTCTGCGTTCCTCCGTAAGCCTTGCCCACGTGGCTTCACCAAATTGATCCCGTACCAGATCATCCTTGGATTTGTCCCAAGCCGTATACACAACCCGCCTTCCAACAGGAGACATACGGGAGGTCACAAAATCAAGCAAATGACCATCTCCCAACATTTCGGACGGCTCATAAATGTTAATTTCATCTAATAGCCATTCTTTCGAATCAGGTACGGAAGTCACATAGAGTTCACCTGTCGACAAGTCGCATGCCGCCAGCGCCAGCATCCCGTCCGTCTCTGTGACACATACCATGTAGTTGTTGGATTTATCACCCAGCACCTTGCCCTCCATGACCGTACCCGGGGTCACAACACGGACAATATCCCGCCGTACCATTCCCTTGGTAGCTGAGGCTTCCTCCATTTGTTCACAGATGGCCACCTTATAACCCTTCTCAATGAGGCGTTGTATGTAATTTTCTGCTGAATGATAAGGCACGCCGCACATCGGAATTTTCTCCGCGACGCCACCCTCACGACCAGTCAGTGTAATTTCCAGCTCCTTGGATGCAAGAATCGCATCATCAAAAAACATCTCGTAAAAATCCCCTAGGCGGAAAAACAAAAACGCATCTTTAGCCTGCTCTTTTATAGATAAATATTGCTCGATCATCGGTGTATATTTAGACATACCGTTACCTAACCCCCACACTTTGTTCCGTTTAAACTCATAATTACCTTTCATTATATCAAAAATGACAGTCGATAACATGAAACCCTCTCGGGTGTTGATACTTGATTTTACGAAAGCTTCCAGTACGGGCGCAAATCCCGTGTTTCATCCCATTGTTTTCCCTTACGAAGGCTATCCAGCAGTGGCGCTATATAAGCTTCATATTGAGAAAAGATATCTAGTGAAATCATATCTAAAATAAGTGGCTCCATATACTCTCTAAGTACAACCTGATTCCCTTCATAAAAAGCTCTGTGAGCCTCTTCTTCTCCCAAAGGCCTACGCTGCAAACGTGAGTATTGGGAAGCAATCAGAAACGCCATCCCAATCACACCTTTTGCCAGCTGTGGCGAGATTAGAAAACTGGGCAGTGTTCGATATTCAAAGCCTCCATAAGACTGACGGCGAAAATCGCCCAAATTGCCATAATGCGGTCTGCGCCGAGCCGAGCGCTTGTCTTCCAGCAGCGCCAGAGGCAATGCCAAATAGTTATCTAGTGCCCTGAGCAGGGCACCATTTAGCGGAACCCCGCTGAAATGCAGATGTCCGCCCAAGGGAAAACCCGGTTGCGGCATTCCGCCTGCCTGCCAGATGAGCGTATGGTCATCTATCTGCCGAGCTGCTATCGCAAAAGCTTGGCGCAGATGCCTCAGCAGACGAGCCGGATCTTCGCTCGGGGCAGGACGAAGCTCAGCGACCGGATACAGCGTTCGCCCTCGGCGGGTAACGGCATCGCAGCCAGCTATGCCTAGTCGGCCCAAATATCTAGAAGCCGGAACAACCCTCCCCTCTGGCATACGAACCAGCACAAATTCGGGGTCCATTCCGATTAATAGTCGCGCGCTCCCCCGTTCTGCTGAAAGTTCTTCTCCCGGAGCATCCTCTTCACGAGCAGCAACTTCGTATAGCGTGGCCAAACGTCTATCGTTCAGCCAGGGCTGTGCCAAGACTTGGCGAATCTGACAATTACGCTCTCCCAGCGGCGTCAGCACTACCTCACCACTGTCCAAACCGAGTGTATACAACGCACGTACAGCCAGCCGCTCCATCCGGACATAGAGCGGGGATTGAGAATCTAGTTCAGACAAATCATATGTGCTAACTTTGGTAGAACCTTCGAGGGCACGTCTACGGATTTCCAGTCCCCGCAGTTGATGGATTTGCACCGCGTAGCCGATCGTAAAATCTGCTGCACTCTCATTCAGCCAACGAACCGATATACCTGAACGCTCCAGTCTGCGCATTTTTTCATCATCCGTCATCTCTCTGAAGCGTTTGAGCGCCTGTCCCGGTTGCCGCATCATACTCCCCCTTCGTTCTACGTACGGACTTCAACGATCCAAAACGACAAAAAAGGAGGGCCTTTGCCCCCTGCGCAATATCAGCCGGCGCAAAGAGTAAAGTGGCCCTCTTTTTGGTCACTCCTGTCAGAGCTCGTCGTCAATGAGGTCGGGGTCGAGCTCCTCATAGTCCCCCTCTTCCGCTCCAAAATCAAAGTCCTTGTCAAAATCGTCACTGCTGCCATACGGGAATACTTCTACAACAATCTTCGTTTCCGCCACCAGCTCCACCGCAAATTCCCGCTCGACCCGGATCATTACGCTGCCACCTCCAGAAGACACACTGGCCTCAACGCAACTTGGCTCCTGTGTAGCTTCGGCGGATACTTCCACTGTAGACGCCCGGTGCTTCGGATCAAGATACGAGAGCGGCACATTTTCTACGTACGACACCGTTTCCTTTGCCACATCGGTCTGCGAGTTTTTATCGTATGAGTACCAAATATTGATATCATACGTCCCGATGACCTCAATGCCGTCTCCAGCCGCCACAGCTTCATACTGGTGGTTGATAATCCATGCCCCCAAAATACTGGTCGGATTATTCGGCGGAGTTACGGTATGGGTTACGGTAGAGAATCTGCGACCTTTACCACAGATCGCTTTGGTAATAATCTCTCTACGATTTTTATGACTTAATGCCATTCTTGAACCTCCTCCATACAATCAATCATTCCATACATATGTATGCAGGTTGTGGGCGAATGTTGAGTGAATAGGCGAAAAGGAAAAAATATTATTTGTATAAGCATATGCCGCCATGGCTTGAACTCATGCACGCCAATGTGTTACATGCTGCTCAACGATCTGTAAAAATTCGCTGAGAGCTGGCGATTTCCACTTTTTCGTGTGATAAGCGACCTGAGTAGCCACCTGCTGTTCACTGTCATCCCAGGCTAGACGCGCCATTTTCCCTTCTCGCAACTCATTTTGTACCGTAACTAGCGGAAGCAGCGCAATACCCAGCCCAGCCATGACGCATTGCTTGATGGCTTCAATGCTCCAAAATTCCAGACTAGGGTCTGCAAAAATACCGTGTTTGTTCAAATACTGCTCAAAAAGGATTCGGTACGTACATCCAGCCTCCGTATGCAAAATGGTTTCGTCCTTCAAGTCGGCAGGCTCTACCTGTGTACAGGCAACCAGTGAATGCTTCAGAGGCGCAACCAGCGCCATCGGCTCATGAATAAGCGTGGTGATATTCAGTTCTCTATCCTCCGTCTCAGGTTGAAGCAAAAAAGCCAAATCCAGTTCACCGGAACGGATCAAATCACGTAATTCCCAGCATTCGCCGGGCTTAAGTACAATTTTGACCTTTGGGTACCGCTCTCTGTACTCACGGATCAAACTCGGCAAACGAAAAGCAGCCAGAGACTCTGGTGCTCCTATTTTTAGCGTCCCTGTTAATTCTGTTTCTGAACGAAGCGCATCCTTAGCCATAGCATGCATCTTGGAAATTTCCTGCGCATAGGGCAGCAGGCGTCGCCCGGCATCGGTCAGCATGATTTTCTTGCCAATGCGATCAAACAGCGGCGTACCCAATTCCGTCTCCAGTGTTTGAATTTGAGCAGTAATACTTGACTGCGCATAATCCAGTATACGCGCTGCTCGCGTAAAACTGCCTGCCTCCACCACATTTAAAAAAGTAAACAAATGCCGCGATTCCATAATTCGCTCCTTCAATCGATTTTTCCGATACAAGCAATCGTAATATTCCGTTTTTCCGATAGATTGATTATCTGATAAGCTGGAGAAAATAACAAGAGAAAGAAGGCTTTTCTGCATGACGAATGAAAATAAACTTCAATCCACTATTGGTCTTCCACAGGCCATTGCGCTCTATATCGGAGCTGTGCTGGGTTCGGGGGTATTGATTGTGCCTGGCCTTGCCGCCCAAATGGCGGGCCCAGCATCGTTGCTGGCATGGGGATTCATGACCCTGCTTATTCTCCCAATGGCGCTTTCCATGGGGCTTCTATCTGCGAAATTTCCAAATGCGGGAGGGGTATCGCATTTTGTGACGTTGGCCTTTTCCCCACGTGCCGGTGCTTATATCGGGTGGTTTTTTCTCATGTCGGTTCCAATTGGGGCGCCTGTTGCCGCACTTACCGGAGCCGGCTATATGACCACAGCTATGGGCTGGGGAGAGGAAAGTCGCATACTGTTGGCCGCTGCTATGCTGGCGGTGGGCCTGACTATCAACTGGATCGGTATGAAGGTTGCCGGACGTATTCAGATTGCCGTCGTTATAGCCATCGTTGCCGTCCTGATATTCGCTATTGCCGCAGCACTCCCTCAGATGAAAACTGTTCACTTTACGCCGTTTGTTCCACATGGCTGGCTTTCTGTCGGCCAAGCAGCTGCGATTCTGTTCTGGTGCTTTATCGGCTGGGAGGCCGTGTCTCATATGTCAGAGGAATTTACCAATCCCGAGCGGTCTGCCGTTAGAGGTGTGACCATTGCAGCTGTCATTGTTGGTTTGCTTTATTTCCTTACTGCGCTTGCTACAGTGGGCACACAAAGTTACCTTGCAGGGGATTCGGATGCTTCGCTCGTTTGGGTAATTAGTCGGGCTATCGGTCCATGGGGCGCGATCATTGCGGGCTTGACGGGTATCTTTATTTGTACTGCTACTATTATTGCTTACGTGGGTGCCGCTTCACGAGTCGCTTATGCTTTATCTCGACAAGGACAGGCCTTTCGCTGGATGGGCGTGTTATCCCAACGCTTCCATACCCCCATCGGGGGCATTGCTTTTCTTAGCGTCTGCTTCGTGATCATTATGGTGTTGTACAGTAGCGGTGCTGTTTCACTCACCAACCTGATCCAATTGCCGAACGCTACCTTCATTCTGACCTATCTAGGGGGTTGTGCAGCAGGAATCAAGCTCCTACGTGGGAGTCGTTGGGGAGTTTCCATTAGTTGGATTTCCTTCATCTCCACGGCAGTTGTTTTCCCCTTTGTCGGGTGGGCCATGCTTTACCCTTGCCTGATCACCGTTGTCTTGTGGATCACAGATCGAATTCGGCATAAACGGACTTTCACTCATCCGAATTCTGCCGTTACTGAACAAGAAAAGGCTACTGTCCGTCATGGATAGTAGCCGCTCAGGTCCTTACTCTAATTTTTCACTGGAGTAGGGGCCTTGTCCTTTTTAGCGATTTTCAAATACTGATGAAGCTCATGTGTAAGCTGCAATAATGCCGAACGGATCTCGAATTCCTCCCGTGTGGCAGGAAGCTCCATCGCTTTAAATTCTTCACGAACCTGCTCTAACAGCTTCTCAGTCTGCCCCGTATAATGTCCAGCCAAAACGTCGTTGCTAAGCTGGTCGAACAGCTCGGCCAAAAGCTTGGCCTGCGGCATATGCTGATACATTTGTGCGATCAACTGCATCATGTTTTGAATCGAATCCAGCTGTTCTTTGCGCATATAAAAATACACATTCCAGCCCTCTTGGGGACGAAGCATTTGATTTTCCAATGAACGACCTGCCTCAGTGACCCCTTTGGTGATCACGCTGTCCGCTTCAATAACTTCCTTGCCATCCCATATGTATGCCGGACTACGCAGCGTGTTGGCCATATTTCTGAAAATAACAGAAAATGTCCGATCTACCTCCTGCCGGATTTGTTGCATTGTATTATCAGAACGCGGCATATAAGCTAAATTGACAACCATCGCAGAACCCAGTCCAATCACCAGCAGAGCCAGCTGGGTCAGCAGCACCTCCATATCAATCACACCGCCGCTGAATACTCGGAAAACTACGACTGAACCCGTGACAATGCCTTCCTTAAAGCCTACCCGTACAATGACCGGAAACGCCGTTAAAATATATAATGCAAGTACCCAATCATGGAATCCGAATACCACAAACAAAACACAAGCAAAAAGAAGTCCCACGACGGATGCAAAAAATCTAGCCGAAATGGTACGGAGACTTCTCTTGCGTGTGACATCCACCCCCAAAATTGCTAAAAGCCCTGCCGAGGTGGCTCCGTGAATGCCTACTCCCTCCGCAATAAGTACGGCCATTAATGCGGCAATAGCCGTTTTAATCGTACGAAAGCCCATGAAAAAATTCTGTCCCCTCTAGATGAAATCTGTTTTCTCATTTTCATAAATATTAAGTATTTCATTTTCATGGTACTTTATTTTCACGTTTTACACAAATATTCAGAAATTTAATAATTACCGATGAGGGCGGCCCGAAAGCAGGCGGTGCTCCACATACACGACTGCCTGATACATCAGTGTAGCTACGACAGCAATGATCAACAAACTGGACATGACCAGCGTGAAATTGAATACCTGAAAACCATAAATAATCAAATAGCCTAAGCCGTTTTTAGCCACCAAAAATTCACCCACAATCACGCCAACCCACGCCATGCCGACATTCACTTTTAGCGTAGAGACAATTGCGGGAAAGGATGCGGGCAAAATTACCTTTTGAAACGTATCACGGCGTGAACCTCCAAACGTGCGAACCACTTTGATCAAATTCGAATCGACTTCCTGAAAGCTGTTGTACACCACTAGTGTCGTAATGATAACCGTAATGGAGAGGGTCGTCATCAGAATCGCGGTAAAACCTGCCCCAAACATGACGATAAAAATCGGGCCCAGCGCTACCTTGGGCATACTGTTAAACACGACCATATACGGGTCAAGCACCCTCGACAAAAACGGCGACCACCAAATAAGTACCGCCAGCAGTGTACCGAGCAGTGTGCCAAGCAAAAAACCTGCCATTGTTTCTCCAACAGTGACACCTACATGCCCCCATAATTCACCGCTGACCGCATCCTTGCCAATCTGTGTGAGAATTTTGCTAGGGTAGCTAAACAACAGTACATCAATCCACTTCAAACGACCTGCAATTTCCCACAATACAAATAAAAGCAGCAAAATAGCTGTCTGCACACCTGTTACTAACCACTTTTGCAAACGCCTGTTACGCAAATACGTCTGATGCAGTCCTTGAATCCATCGTTGCTCAAGCTGATCAGCTTCGTTCTTCATACGTTAACTCACTCCTTTGCTCCCGAAGCCTCCAGTTCCCCCCATATTTCATGAAAAAGCTCATTAAAGCCCGGCTGCTCGCGTGCATAAAAAGGCTGGGCTTCCCGGATGGAATCCGGAATTTCAAAGGTACGCCGAATATGACCAGGATTTCGCCCCATCACTATAACCCGGTCGCTGACTGCAATCGCCTCGGCCAAATCGTGCGTGACTAAAATCGCCGTTTTCTCTCGCTCCCGCAAGGTTTGCACAACAAGGTCCTCCAGCTGTAGCTTGGTTTGATAATCCAGCGCGGAGAACGGTTCATCCAGCAGCAGCAGTCCCGGATTAGTCGCCAGCGTCCGTACCAGCGCCACACGCTGGCGCATTCCTCCAGACAACTGGGATGGATGCAAATGCTCCTTTCCTCCCAGACCCATGCCTTCCAGCAATAACCGTGTACGCTCACGCGCAGCTTCATCTACTCTGTTGCTTAGTTCCAGACCTAACAATGCGTTATCCATGATCGTCCGCCACGGGAAGAGATAATCCTGCTGCAACATGTAACCGACCTCAGGGCTCGGGCCACTTACCGGCTGACCTTGCAGCATAACTTGACCTGCCGCTGGACGCAGCAGCCCGGCGATCATAGACAGAATCGTCGTTTTGCCACAGCCGCTTGGACCGACTAAACTGACAAACTCCCCTGTATTTACGGAAAAATCGATATTCTCAACCGCAAGTGAAGCTTCCCGATCTGTTACATACACATGGGTCACTTGCTCCATTCTCACCATCGGGATCGTCACATCCGCAGTGAGACCACTCTGTTCCTCCATCATGGTGAACCTCCAGCATCGACAGCTGTATCCGTAGCAGTTGCGCTCTTTTTCACATCTGTCTCAGTATTCCCGATAGAGTTGGAGGAGATCGCCTGTTTTGCAAAGCTTGAGTTGACCAGCTTATCTAGTGCAACAGGGCTTTTCAGCTCACCTGCCGAGGCCATGACATCCTGTAAATTCTTCCATTCCTTTTCCTCAATCATCGGGTTCATAGCATAGGTACTCTGTTCCTTGTAGCGCTTGATGCTACTCGTCAAAACAGCTAATTCTGTATCTTTAAAATAAGGCGTAATTGCTTCGGCGATCTGTTCAGGTGAATGCGCAGCAATCCACTGTTGTGCCCGATATATGGCATTTGTAAATTTCTGAGCGGCCTCGCTATTGGTGCTTAGATAGCTTTGCTTCGCCATATATACCGTATATGGCAACTCGCCACTCTCTACGCCGATGGAGGCAACCACCCTCCCCCGACCTTCCTTTTCAAAAATAGATGCCTGTGGCTCAAACAGCTGTACGTAATCCCCTGTACCTGAGCCAAAAGCAGAGGCGACATTGGCAAAATCAATATTTTGAATCAGCTTCAGATCCTTATGAGGATCAATGCCGTGTTTGCGAAGCGTAAATTCAAGTGACATTTGTGGCATTCCGCCCTTGCGTTGTCCCAGAAAATTTTGTTGTTTCAGCTTTTCCCAGTCAAAGCTATCCTGCGTTTGCCGAGCAAACAAAAAGGTTCCGTCCTTCTGTGTCAGCTGGGCGAAATTAATGATAGGGTCCTCTGCTCCTTGCTGATACACATAAATAGATGTTTCTGCGCCGATCAGCGCGATATCCGCCTGATTGGACAACAACGCCGTCATCGCCTTGTCTCCCCCAGGGATCGTAGCCAGCTGAACATCCAGTCCCTCCTGAGCAAACATCCCCTGGCTCAAGGCTACATACTGCGGCGCATAAAAGACCGTACGGGCTACCTCGCCAAGTCTGATCTCAATCGTTTGCTCCCCTTTGGGGGCACACCCACTGAGCAACAGTAATCCGAGTAGTGCCGCAGCCACCACTGCTTTGAAACGAGTGCCGTTTTTCATCCTTGTTCCCTCCCCACCTTTTTGCATCGTTGACTTCATATATTGTTATGCGGCTGTCGATATAATGGTTAATCGCACACAAAAACCCCGCATTTGCCTAAGAACGCGGGGTTTTTGTGTGTGATTATATAACAACTTCTAAATCACAGCTTGTATATGGATGTATATTTCTCTTCCAGATAGTCGGCGAGATAATCGGGATTCAGATCCTCACCTGTAATGGCTACAATCAACTCAGACGGCGTCCGACTCTTGCCGTAACGGTAAATCCGTTCTGTCAACCATTGCTTAATCGGCTCCAGCTCACCAGCAGCAATCAGCTCATCTAGGTTCGGCAGCTCTTTGCGCAGAGTCGCCAAAATTTGCGCTGCATACATATTGCCAAGCGAGTACGAAGCAAAATAGCCAAAGTCACCACCGGACCAGTGAACGTCTTGAAGTACGCCCAGCCCATCGCTCGAGGGAAGAAGTCCCAGGTATTCTTTATATTTTGCATTCCACACCTCAGGGAGACGCTTTACATCCAGCTTTTCATTAAACAGCATTTTCTCAATTTCATAGCGGACAATAATATGTAAATTATATGTCAGCTCATCCGCTTCAATACGAATCAATGAATTTTCCACGCGGTTGACTGCCCGGTAAAATTGCTCAGCCGTGACCTTCGCCAAACGATCAGGAAAATGCTTTTGCAGATCATCGTAATACCGATCCCAGAAAGCACGACTGCGTCCGATTTTATTTTCCCACAAGCGGGACTGGGATTCATGTATCCCCATAGAGGTTCCTCCGGACAGTAGTGATCCTGCTAGCTCAGGAGCAATATTTTGTTCGTACAGTGCATGGCCTCCTTCATGCAGCGAGCTGAAAATAGCACTGGTTACATCATCTTGCAAATAATGTGTTGTTATACGCACATCACCTGGATTTAAGCCTGTCGCAAAGGGATGCACACTCTCATCCAAACGACCTGCGTCAAAGTCATAACCCATCTGACCTAAAATGAACAGACTGAACTTTTCCTGCTGCTTTACATCAAATACACCGTCTAAAAAGCTTTTATCCGGCTGATTGGGTGAAGCCTGAATTTTAGACAATAGGGGTACAAGGCGCTTTTTGAGACGATCAAAGACCGCATCCAGCTTTTCAACCGTCATCCCTGGCTCATATTGATCCAAAAGTGTGTCGTACTCTGTATCCTTAACCCCCCAGTAACCGATAAACTCGCGCTTCATGTCTACGATTTTAGACAAGTACGGTTCGAATCCGGCAAAGTCGCTATGTTCCTTTGCTTCCTCCCACTTGCTTTCCGCCTGAGCCGCTAAAATGCTATACTCCCGGTAGCGGTCTGCCGGAACCGAACGATTCAGGTCATAATTTTTGCGACATTCCTCTACCAGTCTGCGATCATTGTCTTCCAGTTGCTCCAGCTTGTCTTTTGCGGCAAAAAATTGTAGCAACTGCCCCATTTCATCCGAGATCATCAGCTTGAACATTTCCGTGGACAGCATGCCCAACGTCTCCGACCGGATGTCAACGCCCTTGCGTGGAGCGCCTGTCCGTAAATCCCAGTGCAGCAAGCCGACTGCTTCGCCGTAACCACTGATTTTGTGTGCAATTTCCTTTAAAGCCGTCCATTGATCCAACGTTTGTTGCTCCATAATTAGAGACACCTCTTTAACTTAAAATGGTTAAAATTTTTAGATACCTATACTTGATGATAATTATATTAAAAAGTATAATCAACACACAACATGTACGACCAGCTCCTAATACCTGGATCAAACGTTGGGCGGTACATATTAAACTTTATTAGAATCTGGAGGGAACAATCGTGGATCACATCCAAGAAATTTTAGAGTACAATCGTGTTTTCGTAGAAAACAAAGAATACGAGGCCTATAGAACAGGCAAGTTCCCTAATAAAAAAATGGTTATCATAACCTGTATGGATACGCGGCTAACGGAGTTGCTCCCCAAAGCCATGAACCTGCGTAACGGTGATGTCAAAATCATCAAAAATGCGGGTGCAATTATTTCACAGCCTTTTGGAAGCGTAATGCGCAGTGTGCTAGTCGCTCTATACGAGCTGGGAGCAGACGAAGTGCTCGTTGTAGGTCATTATGAATGCGGTATGGCTGCATTAAACGCTGATCACATGGTTAATGAAATGCTTGATCGCGGAATTTCGCAGGAAGTGCTGAGTACATTGGAGAATTCAGGTATTAAGCTGAATAAATGGTTAAAAGGTTTTGACAACATTGAAGAAGGGGTACAGACTACAGTGAAGCTTATTAAAAACCATCCCCTTCTCCCTCCGAATACGCCCGTTCATGGCATGGTAATACATCCAGATACAGGAGCGTTAACACTTGTTGTTGATGGGAATAACCAGTAAACACTATATCTAGTTACCGGGGTAGTTCAGGCGCGTACATACGTGCTTAAACTACCCTGTTTCTATGAAAAAAAGCACATATACATACAGAATGCCCCCAGCTAATTTTGGCTAACCTGTGAACGACCAGTGTGAAAGTTGTCAAACCATACAGTTTCAGTGTACACTTTTTATGAAGCCGCAGATGATCTGCCGCAGAGCTGTTACAACCGTCACTAAGATGGATGAAGGAGATAAGATATATGAATTTACTATCGTATGGTCTGTTGGGGCTACTCGCCAGAGAGGAATCCTCCGGCTATGATCTGATGCTGCGTATACAGCCTTTTTGGCAGGCCAAGCACAGTCAGATCTATCCGCTACTGGCCCGTATGGAGAGCAAGGAACTGCTAGCCTCCCGATGGATTCAGCAATCCGACAAGCCTGATAAAAAAATGTATACCATTACCGACAAGGGAATCCATATGCTTCAGCAATGGTCTCAGGAAACGTTAGCTGCTCCGGTTACACGGGACGAATTAAGCCTTCGATTATTCTGTCTCTGGTTGACGGACAAAACGAGCGCCAATCGTATGCTGGAAGAACGTAAACGTTATTTTATTCAGAAAATCCAGCATCTAGAGGATATACTGAACGACATTCCCGCAGAAAATTTACACTTTGGCAGTAAGAATTTCGGTGACTATATTTTAGTGCAAAAAGGGCTTTTAAATGCTAGAGCAGGCCTGGAATGGTGCCAAATGGTGCTGCGCATGCTGCTTGCCGGTGATGTCAGAGCGGACACGAATCCGTTTTTACTTAAACCCTAAAGCTGAACGTTTTTATCAATCCGTGTATGGGATTTATGTACGTTATCGTTTAATTTTTTAAAATTTAAAATTCTTTGAAACCCTTTTCCATGCTATATCGTATTACGGGTAAGCGGTTGTTTGACCTATAACACAAATTACTAAGGGGGATTATATTTACATGAAAAAGACATTCACTTTGAAAAATATGATGATGCTGATGATGGCTTTCACCCTACTCATTGCTATGATCGCACCATCTACAGCTGATGCAAGGCGTGGTGGCGGATTTAAATCCGGACCAAAATCATACCAATCTACACCAAGCAAAGCGAATGACAGCAGCGGCATCAATAAGTCTGATAGTGGAACTAAATCTAGTGCTACTACGGGCAACACAAGCAGAACCGGTGGGTTCCTTGGTGGCGGTGGCGGGTTCCTCAAAGGTATGATGCTGGGCGGCTTGGCTGGTATGCTCTTTGGCGGATTGTTCGGCAACATGGGTGCATTGGGTAGCTTGCTTGGTCTGGTCGTTAACGTTCTAGCTATTTATGTTCTGATTATGGTTGGTGTAGGTATCTACCGAGCTATCAAAAATCGCCGTAGACCAGATGATTCTCGTGGAGGACGTTACTAAGTTATGATTTTAAGCATGGATGAGATTGTCAATGCCATTTGCCTGCATATGGCTGAACGCAAGGGCGTACAACCAACCGATGTGGTTGTGGAGCTAAGCTGGGATGAAGATACAGGCTATACAGCCGAAGTTCATGTCCAGGGACGCAGTCAATATCTAGTGGAAGCTAATATGATAGAAGCGATTCTGAGATATCTTCATTCCGAATACAATATTCGTGCCTATCGCGAGCAGGTCAGATTGGATCTGGATGAAGAAATTACTGCTATTGTCCAAACTTAATTAAATTGCATAGGACAATCGTACAAACTTATTTCCAAACAGAAGAACCGCTCTTTGCCTGATGGCAAGGGCGGCTCTTTTTTTCTCTTTTTTGTCTAATGGATCATCATGGTTGTACGCGGCACCCTTTCAAGCAAACCACTACCATACATTTCTCGAAATGGATGCTCTTCCATATGGATATAACCGATATAACAGCCACATTCTTTCATCCGGCACGGACGCTGGGCGCTCAGCCCCTCCAGACCGTCTCTGTACAGGTGCCCAATCACACGTCGATCCTGATAGCAGTGTTTTACTCGCCCGTCACCTTGGACGTAGAATACATCTGCTCCCGCGCGACATGCTCGCCCCTGGCTACTATAATCCTTTAAATTCCATTGGAAATAGGGATCTATCGCAGTTAATTCGGCAACCTCGGCATCCGTATAATAATGGGGTCGGTCCTTGTAGGCGTTGACCCACATATACACTTCTTTTGGAAGTTGCGCCCGCAAAGAACGAATAGCCGGGAACGCCTGTCTCAATCCAACTGTACCGACACTATAGGAAATGCCAAGTTCATATAGCTTCATAGCCTGCGATATAAAAGCTTGCTCTTTGGTTTCTCCAGGATGATATGTAGCCCACAGCGCAGCCGTCTCTGGATTTAGTTCTTTTGTCCAATCCAGCTTAGCCGAAAGGTTCGTCTGTACGGCCACTTTTTCCACATGCGCCATGTGAGAAAACTCAATCATAGCCTTACGATACCAGGAATGAATCAAGGCTTCTCCGTACGGATTAAAAAAAATGGAGAGCTGGTGCCCTAAAGCCCCCTGCTCCCGTACCCAATCAGCAAAACGCTCCAACTGCGCCCGATCCTTGTTCAACGTTTCCCGACTATCGACGTTTTTACTGAATGGGCAGTAAGGGCAAGCATAGTTGCATGAGGTCAACGAACCACGATAATATAAGGTCGCTCTCATGCGCCTACATATCCTTCCATACGCTCACGTACTGATGTGGAAATCATCCAGTCCCCAATCGCATCGGAATAGGCCATTCCTTCCTCCGTAAGTCGAAGCGTGCCCTCCTCGACCACAGCCATACCCGATTCTAGCAGCAGTGACATTCCTGTAAAATCGTCTTCCAGGGATACACCGAAGCGCTCTGCATAGGCGCATAGTTCCAAACCTTCCCGATGAAGAAGTGCCTTCAGAATAAAGCGCCGCTTACGCTCATCCGCATTTAAAATAAAGCCGTAGTCAGCCAGATCATGACGCTCCGCCGCCACATAATCCGCGATAATACTACGTGTGGCTGCTGTACTGACACCATACCGGCTGGCATAGTGTACATCGCGTGTATAAGAGCGTGCTCCGCACCCCAATCCAGCCATGCCCTCCTCCTGGCAACTGTAGGGCAAAAGCTCTTTGCTGGATGTACCCTCATTTTTAGCAAAACGGCGCATGGAATATTGTACATATCCTGCCTGTTTGAGCCGTTCACGCGCTACTTCATACAAGCTAAGGCGAATATCATGATCCAGCCCGGTATAGCCAGGCTTTAAAATCGTATTTTCACGAATGTATAACGGGTAAAGAAAAATCTCTCCTGGCGAATAAGACAGAGCTTCCTCCAGAGAATACAGCCAGGTTTCCACCGTTTGACCAGGCAGGCCATAGATCAGATCCACGTTGAGCAAAGGAAAATTGTATTCTACCAGCCGTTCAAGCGCCTCTCTAACAAGCTTTGGCTTCTGAGGTCGGTATATGGCGGCACTTTCTGATTCCACAAAGCTCTGGATTCCCATGCTGACACGATCTGTACCGCGGCGCTTGAGCACTTCCAGCCTATCCTCAGTTACAGTGTCTGGAGAGGTTTCAACTGAAATAGAAGCTCGCTTGGGGTCCAATCCCATAATATTTTCCGCAATGTCAAATAAACGCTCCACCAAAGGAGCCTCCAATAAGGTCGGTGTACCACCGCCAATCGCAAAACGCGAAAAAGGCCGACCCCCCATAATTGGAGCCCATTGCCGAGCTTGTCTTTCTAGCGCATCCACATACTCCTTATGCACATCCTGACGCTTGTCCGGCAAAGTGAACAGGTTACAAAATCCACAGCGAGCTGCGCAAAACGGTATATGCATATACAAAAAATAGCTTTCTAACTCTTCTTTCTCCCACAATTTCTGCAATGGGAGCGGTGTATCGAACGAACGATAGGCCGTTTTATGCGGGTAAGAATACAGATAGGAGCGATAGGGAGCTTCTCGGATCGCACGTGCCCATTCTACAGGAGTATCCGGCCACTGAAATCTAGACGTTACTAAATTAGTGTCCATTCCCGGAGAAGTCTGGGTTGCTGGGCCCATTGGATGCAGGTGATTCAGATTCATGGCTTTCATTTCTGCTCCTTCCTCGCGCTGGATTGGATTGTTGATCATTTACCAGTGCAAACTACGTTTCTTTTTGTCCTACAGTATAAATTCGCGGTAAGGCACATTCCACACTACCTCATGCGCCAGGCGATGCCCTTCGTAGCCGTCTTCCCCATAAGCTGTACCATGATCGGAAAAAGCCATGCAAAACGTCTTGCCACGCTTCCGCAAAGCATCAAACAAGCGTCCAAGTTCACCATCCACATACCGCAAAGCTGCTCGTTGAGACTCTACTGAATCTTTTGAAGAACCCTTTACAAAATAATGATTAGGCCCATGGATGGCTGATACATTCATAAACAAAAACAAACGCTGTGCAGGGTCTGCCTTTTCCAACAGCTTCAAGGCATGATTCACCTGATGCTCTGTTGAACGAGGGTTGGTAACGCCAAAGTTCATGCGCCAGTAGCTCTCTTGAAAATATCCGGGCAGCACCTTGGCCAGCTTGTTCTTCTTCGTAAAAAATATAACGCCGCCGATACAGATGGTCCGATAGCCCTCGTTCTCCAGCCCGGACACAATGTCCGGAGCATCGAACAGCCAGGTATGTGGATGCGTACGCAGTCCCGTATCTTTTGTGTGAAACAGCCTGACATGTGAAGCCTTATCCGTATTGGCCGGGGTCGGTAAAAATCCGCCAAAAAAAGCATGGTGTGCAGCATATGTAAAGCTCCCTGGTGTATGGCGCTTTTCCCACGACCCGGAGCCGCATAAATTCGGACAGTTTTCTTCCTCCAGCTTGGCTACATCATAACGCAGGGTATCCAGCGTAATCATGACAATATCATGAGAGCCAACAATTTGATTCATATCAGTCATTATCTGTCTTTCCTTTCCAAAACTACGCTCCTATTAGCAAGGTGCAACATTTCCCATTCATATGGATTCCAACCCTGATGTTCAACCCGGTACAGTAAATCACCGAACGGATTAACATCCAATACGTAGGGACGACCACCGTGAGCCGGAACAAGCACATCCAGTCCAGCAACCATGGACGCCGGAAAGACCCTCATGGCGGCTTTTGCAGTATGCTGAACCGATTCCACCGTACTTTGTGGTAGTTCGGCTTCCTCCAGCAAGAGTCGCTCATTACGCAAATGTAGATTTGTAATAGGGCTGTGGCTCAAACGTAAAACCGCATGACAAGCCTCTGATTCACACACGAGTTGACGCACATCATAAACACGTCCGTTCAAGGTCGCTTTGGGAATCCAGCGTTCCACATGTACCCCTTCCGAACATAGCCAGTTAAGGATGGCATGAATATCCTGCTTGTCTGTATAACGACGCAATCGTCCGGCATTATAGTACACTCGCTGTCCGTGTATGATCTCTGTTCCAATCGTAGTCACCGCCAGCTCTGCATGCGTTTTGGGATGTACCTGATAAGCCATGACACCAGAAGCGCCTGACCCGCAAAATATTTTCACAAATACGCGGTGAAACCCACTCTCTTTCATAGCTGCATGCAGATCAACAGCATCACGAAAAGCACCGCCTGAAGCTGTAAGCACAGGCGGGACTCTGATGTCTGCCTGGTCTAATACGGCGCTACAACGCCGTTTGTCAAACATGACGGCTACTTCCGCAGGATCGTTCATCCAGCGCGACGAAGGCCAGAGCCGATCTACTTCATGCCGCAGCCAAGCCAGCAGTCGGCAATAGCCCCGGAACCATTGTGCCGGGTGCCAAATGCGACCACGCTGTTCCTGCAAACGGCGCGCTTCTGCCGCTAGTATACCTGTGCCATGTGCCCATTCCGGCCATGGCAACAGAGAATCATCTCCCTCGGCATCCGGGGCGCCCAGAGCAATCAACTCCCGCTCTACCTCATAGTTTTCGCCCGGTGCATCCAGACGTAGCAGCGGGCCTCTGTCCACCCGACCTTTCAATAATTGATCAATGCTCTCTTGCAATTGGACACTGCCATTCACGCTATCTTGCGCAGCTTGTGCAGCTATCCTGACCATCAGTTCGCTCAGACTTTGCTTCTCTCGAATGGCCCCCAACACATCTGTATAGGAGACCTCCAGAGCTGACGGAAGCATTAATCTGCTTCGTGCTTCCTGCAGCCCCGTAGTTCGACGATTCCCCGAATTACCGAACAAGATAAACGGCTCGTTGACATTACTATCCCACATCTTCATCATAGAGCCGCCTCACTTTTATTCTTTTTAATTTTAAAGTCAATCCGTTTTAGAAATCCATTGGAGCAAATTACTCTGTCAGTGATGGATAGCGCCAATCATCTTCTTCATCTGCTTCTTGTTGATCTTCTACGTTCACAGATAAACCTGAGTTTTTCCAGCGCCCCATCATTTCACTAGACATATAATGATAGCTCAAATCCAGATGTTTCAGTCCTTTTATACTTTCACTACCCAGCAACGCTTCTGCTCCTTGATCAGACAAAGTACCTTGTGAGAGATCCAGCACTTCCAGTTGTCCAATCACAGGGGCATTAGCAGCAGCAATGGCAATTTCATCCTGTATCTCACTGTCTTTGAGTCCCAAGTATGTAAGTTTTGGAAAAGGATTGCTGTCCAAAAACGGTAAAATATCTTCCAGTTTACCGTCAAAACCATAATCCTCGACACCCAAATACAGCTCCAGCTTGCGCAGTTCAGGCAGTTCGGCATTACGGATTTGCTGAAGGACGCTCACAGGTAGACCGCCACAAATAATAACCAATTCTTGAAGATGATTATGGCGAAGGGGTTCCAAGCTCAGATCCTGGCTTCCTTTAATATGTAAGGATTCAAGCTTTGGAAACGCTTCTAACAGCGGGGACAGATTCGTTTGGTTAATCCATGATACCTCACACTCATCATATTCCATATCACCAATAAACAGCTTGCGCACCTTAGGAAATTGATCTTTTAGCCTCACTAACACGGGTATAAAATCATCTGGTGAATTTTCATAGGCGCCGCCCCAATCTCCAATGATCAGATCCGTAACTTGGGCACTCTCCGGCTTGGCTGCCAGTTCCTCAATAGATTTAGCCATCGTTTGGCCATTCTCATAAGCTTCATAATCTACAACCAATTTCACTTCCATCTCACAATTCCTCCGATCGCTTGTCTGAGATCTCGTAAACTATCTATTTCCAATTTAGTCTATCCTATTCTACCAATGTTCGTCAAAAAAAGTCCCAGATCGACATTAACCCTATGTAAAATGTGCAAATGAAATAAAAACAAGACAGCCCAATTGCGGGCTGCCTTGGAATGTATCCATAATAAATTTCTACTATTATAAAGAACGCAAGTTTAGAACCAAGTTATTGGGTAATTGTAATCGGTGAGTTATCGGACAGCAATGCCAGATTATTCACGATCACATTCTCTTCCTTGCTCAAGCCACTGGTAATGAGTGTTTGTGAGCCTGTCGTTTGAACAGTTTTCACTTCCTTGCGTTTCGCATGGTCGCCGCTTACTACATATACATATTCTTTACCTTGATCCTTTTGAACTGCCGCAGTAGGAACAACAATGCCTTCTTGCGCATTGGCAGCGACAAAGCTGATATCAGCCAACATGCCGGATTTCAGTTTCATGTCTGGATTGGCTACTGAGATTTT
This sequence comes from Paenibacillus sp. EKM211P, assembly GCF_011066175.1. Classification (NCBI taxonomy): domain Bacteria; kingdom Bacillati; phylum Bacillota; class Bacilli; order Caryophanales; family Paenibacillaceae; genus Paenibacillus; species Paenibacillus sp. EKM211P. The sequence continues at coordinate 428,558 of NZ_JAAMNS010000004.1, read as the reverse complement.
TACAGGATAACCTTTTCCGCTTGCATCCAACGGGCTTACATTTTTTACTGTACCTGTTGTTACAATGTTGGAAGCTGCAACACGAACCTGTACCTTGTCACCTGCTTTTACATTGTTGATCTGTTCCGCAGGGACATAAATCAATGTATTGACCGTACTCAGGTTAGCAATGACTAGCGCAGGAGACTGAGCGGATACCATTTCGCCCACTTCTGCATTTTTCGTACCCACAATACCGTTGATCGGTGATGTAACAACGGTGTCATCCAATGCATCCTGAGCAATGTTTACATTCAGTTGTGCCTGCTTAAGAGATTGTTGGCTAGACTGGATGCCAGCCGTATTTTGAGATACTTTAAGCTGATTCTGCGCATTGCTGTAGCCGCTGTTAGCATTACTGTAGCTATTTTTTGCTGTATCATAGCTGTTACGGGCTGTAGTTAGAGCCTTTTGAGCAGCTATCAATTGGTCTTTTGCATTAGCCTGCGCATTTTGTGCATTATTATAAGCCGCTTCCGCATTCACAACTGCGGTTTTTGCTTGTTCTAATTGTGCTTGGGTGCTCGCACCAGCATCAAACAGACTTTGTGTACGTGTTACATTCTTTTGTGCATCTGCCAAAGCTTGCTGTGTTTGTTTCACCGTATTGGCTGCCGAGGAAACACCATGTGTCGCTTGTTCTACGGCTGTAGTTGCTTGATTAATAGCCCCCTGAGCCTGATTGATTGCGCTTTGGGATTGAATCACACCGCTCTTGGACTGCACTAAGCCCGAAGTTGCTTGAACCATCGTTGATTCATGGGATGCTTGAGCAGTACTTACGCCAGCTGCTGCGGCTGCTGCTGCGGCGCGAGCTTTTGCAACATTGTTACGCATATCCTTATCATCAAGCTTGAAGAGGACTTGGCCCTTTTTAACCTCAGAACCAATATCCACAGGCAGCTCAACCACTTTACCGCCTACTTTAGGCACAATATTGACGGTTTCCGAAGGTGTTACCGTACCTGTATAAATATTTCCCTGTCCGATAATCCCCTGCTGTGCTTGACTAATTTTAACTGGAACGACCATGTCCTGAGCCGCTCCGCTATTACTGGAGCAGCCTGCCAGCACTGCGCCGCCGAGGACTAAAGCCGCTAATGTACTTTCTACTCTCAATATTTTCATGATAATTCCCTTTCTTTCTGTCCGTGGAAATAATGTAAGCCATCCAGTCGATATTTTTGTATTTCTCTTTATTAAGCTTCCGGCTGTGTCTTTGCTTTCTTCCTCTGAATAAACAAAAAGATGAGTGGAATCGTGCAAAACAGCGGTATAGATGAAATGAGGAACGTATCCCCAATTCCTCTCGATGTAGCATCCAGTGTGATTAAACTACTTATGGATGACATCCATGAGCTACCCAATGTCGCCTGTAGCGTATGAGCTGAGTCCTGTGTAATGGACTCCGAAATTTGCTGGGCATGAGCAGCTGAACGGCTTTGCATAATGGCGGTCAGTACCGCAATCGCCATAGATGCAGCCACAGTACGTACAAGATTGGACGCTGTAGACGCATTGGCTACCTTGCTCGGATGAACAGCATTCATGCCGACCGTGGACAATGGCATCATGCAAATACCAATTCCCAGACCTCGTAATGCCATTACGGTTTCCAACCAGGCATGCGAAGTATCTGGCGTAAGCTGATGAAGATGATAGGTCATAAAGCTGGTTAGTGTCAGGCCTACAAGTCCCAAAGGCACAATGCCGAACTTATCAAACAGCTTCCCGGCGATAGGCATCATGGCCGCCATGGCAATGGCCTGTGGAATGAGGATAATACCAGTATCAATCGGTGACACGCGCTGAATATTTTGCAAAAACAACGGTGTAAGGAACGTTCCTCCATACATCCCCATCATGACCAGACTGGAGGCGATAACACTAATCGTATATTTTGAATTTTTGAATAATGAAATTTCAATTACAGCATTATCCTTGCCGCTTTCTACATAGATGAGAAAGACAAGTGCCCAGAAAGAAATAAACAGCAGAGATACAATCCCAAAAGAAGTCCAGCCATCACGCTGGCCGTTTGTCAGTGCGTACAAGAGTGTTCCTGCACAGGTTGCCGCTAGTAAAAATCCTGGCAGATCAAACGGTTTCGGCGTAACCTTAGGCGGCTCCTTGATGAGAAGGATGACCATTAAAATGGCAAATAAAGCAACCGGCAGACTGACAATAAACAAGAAACGCCAGTTAAACCATTCAATTAAGTAGCCACTCAGCGTAGGCCCTACAGCTGGTGCGGCCATTGCGGCGATCCCCCATATACCAAGGGACATCCCGATTTGTTCACGCGGCATGATTTTGTAAATAATCGTCATACTCAGCGGCATAATGACACCGCCGCCCAGACCAGCCAGTACACGCGCTGCAATCAGGGAAGAATCACTCCATGCAAAAATACATATTCCTGTTCCCAGTGAGAACACGCTGAGCGCAAGAATCAAAAACTTTTTGTACCCGATACGCTGCTCCATATATCCGGTAATCGGGACGATTACGCCGGATGCAAGCGTGTAACCTGTAATAACCCACTGAATACGTGTCGTCGTTGACCCTAAATCCGTCGTCAATCGTGGAATGGCGACGTTGATCAGACTGTTGTTCAGAATGGCGACAAAGGCGCCTAAAACGATAGCAAAAAAGGCAAGCCAGCGTTCTTTGGAAGAATCTGTCGAAGGAGCAGCAGCAGTTTCATTGGCAGCCACATGGACCCCTCCTTTTTAAGATGTATGAATTTTTACTTCCACGTTCGTCCCAGGGATAAGCTTCATGTCCTTCGGCTTGTTCACAGCAATTTCTACAGGTACACGTTGAGTCACCTTATTAAAGTTACCACTTGTGTTCACAGCAGGAACGAGCGAAAACACTGCATTGGAAGCTTCGCCCACTTTACGAACCTTACCCTGAATGACCTGATCGCCTGCTGCATCAAGCGTAATGTCAACAAGCTGTCCTGGTTTAATACGGTTAATATCGGTTTCTTCAATATTCGTGGATACATACAGGTTGTTCATATCAACCATAGTCGCTACAGCACTACCCGGTGTTCCAATTTCATGCTCTTTCGAATAAATCTTAATAACAGTTCCGTTAATCGGCGCACGCAGTACAGACTTGCTGATCATGCTTGCATCCAGTCCTGATACATCTTGCTCGGCAATCGGTTCATTGCGTTGCAGCACATCTCCTTCTTCAACATCAATTTGGCTAATCTCACCGGAGATTTGCGGCATTACCTTATACTGATCGGCTTGAATGCGCGCATCGTCACTTTTAACAAAGTGTGTTGCCTGATACCAATAATAGTAGCCAATAGCTCCACCACTCAGAATGAGCAGCACGATGAGAATCGGCAATACAGTTTTCTTACTCACTTGTTCCACCCCTGTTGTCCAAAAAATTTTTATTATTCAACGCTAATATTTTAAAATTGAAATATTAGGCCATTAAACCAAATGTAAAGCATAAATAAACACATGGCAGCGAGCCATGCACAAGACAGGACTTGTTTATGTACGTAAGACAAGCTGATCCATAGTCCACAAACCGTCTTCATTATATTTAAATATTTTCATATAACTATTGTACATTGAAATATTATAGATATATTTATCTATTCAGGCAATATAAATTTTCAGTTTTTTCAGAATTTTTTTTCACAAAAAAGAACCTTGTTTCCAAGGCTCTTTCATGAAAAGGGATAGTTTACATTTAAAGGTTCACACAATAATCCTAAGAGAAAAGCGTAGGTCCAACTGACCGATCCCTACAGTTTTTCGCCTCCCGCTCTTCCTTCTTGTCCTTATTCGCTCTGTTCTGCTGAGAAGCTTGCTGCCCCATACATCCCCTGCAACGACAGCGTTCTGCCGTACCATGCATATCCTCTCTGGAGTCTTTTAGTAGTCGTACGTAATCCAAAGATTGCTGTAAAGAAGCCAAACCAGGAAGAAAACGAACCTTCTTCCCTTCTAGCAGACAGTATACTTCGATAAGCTGAGGAAGAGCTCCAAATGCATAATAACAAAATACATTTGTTAAATGATGAAATGTACTAATAACGTTAGGGTTGTAGTCCACCATATACTTTTGAATCAGCAATGAATCCGCTTGTTCTGATTGTTGCCAGGCTGCCTGAATAATCAGCGAAATATCGACCTCCAACTCAGGTACCGCTGTACAAAATTGTTCATACAACATCACAGGCACCAATAAGTCATTATTTAAGGCACATATTTTTGACAACTCGCCTGACACTTTATTTTTGACATCCCAGTAATGGAACAAAGATTCAAAACTGTTCGACTGCTTAGGCCACCACTTCTCCAGCACATACTGAACAGGGACTTCTCGCCGTACCTCTACTTCCATTCCAAAGTATTCGTTCAGCGCATGCCCTATCGCATATTGAACCCTTTGCCGCCAATTCCAACCCTCACGCCCTCGTTTTCTCTGTGATTGATGGATTGACTGCGGAGTTCTCCACATCTCTTCAAGCTGATAGTCGTGCAGAAGAGGAAAGCCGCTTAAGCTATCGCTATTGCGCATACCTATCCCTCACTCTCTTCTCAGGACACTCCAATGCCAGCCTGCGCAAATTGTCTTCCGTAAGCTCGACAATTCTCTTTCTCATCATCGAGTGGATTGAATTCAATCTTCAAACTCTCCTGAATGACTGATGCGCCGCGTTCTTTGACTTTTTCCTCTACCAAGTCCACTGCGCCACAGAATTGTGTATAAGATGTATCTCCACTGCCAAATACAGCAGTCTTTTTACCAGACAGATCAAGCTCGTCTAGTTCCTCGTAAAAATCTAAAAATTCATCAGGAAGCTCACCATCTCCCCATGTATATACACCCAACAGAAATCCGTCATATGCGAGCAATTCTTGCGCGCTGCAATCATACGAAGCCTTCAACTCTGCCTCATGCCCTGCCTGACGAACACCCTCGGCGATCAATTCCGCGATTTCCTCTGTATTACCGGTCATGCTAGCATAAGCAATCATGATTTTACCCAAGTTCATCCCTCACCTTTATTTGAAATATGGGATGCTTTCACTCCCTATTAATCAAATAATATTTGATAATGATTCTCATTGTCAAATAAAAATTTTAAGCATGAAGTGTATTTTGGTAAACATATACGCAAAAAAGTCGCATTATATGCGACTGTTCACTATTAAAAACTATGGATTGTTGTAAAAATATTATGTACGTACAACCAAATCTCCTTTTCATAAATAGAATGAAAATCGAATAGTTGTACGTACAAGTGGGATTGATTTCATTTTAATATGGAAGCGCTCTAATTACAAGTATATCCGAAAAAAATATTTTCGTTCCATTTCACTACTTACTTATTCATGGAACCATTCGATTGTTGCTAAGGTTTGTTGTACAATAGACTCCATGTGGGGATTTTGCGCAGCTTGCTGTCTAAATCCCGAATTGACTGCTGAAGGATGGATTGTACATGTATGTAGCACAAGAGTGGAAAGACTATGAAGTAATGGATACAGGCGGTGGTGAAAAGCTGGAACGTTGGGGTAATATTGTCCTGCGTCGTCCCGATCCGCAAATCATATGGCCTTTGACCCAGGAAACAGCCGAATGGCGTAATGTTCATGGGCATTATCACCGCAGCTCTTCCGGGGGCGGCCAATGGGATATGAAAAAGCCTATCCCCGAGCGTTGGACGATTAGCTATGGACCGCTTAAATTCCACATTAAACCGACCAGCTTTAAGCATACTGGTCTTTTCCCAGAGCAAGCCGCCAACTGGAGCTGGATGATGGATAAAATTAAAGGCGCAGGTAGACCTATTTCCGTATTGAATCTGTTTGCATACACGGGAGGAGCCACTACTGCCGCAGCGTATGCCGGAGCCAGTGTAGTTCACGTGGATGCAGCCAAAGGTATGGTGCAGTGGGCAAAGGAAAACGTTCAATTGTCCGGTCTGGCTGACCGACCGGTACGCTTCATTACAGACGACGTGTTCAAGTTTGTGCAACGGGAACAACGTCGGGGCAACCGTTATGATGCCATTATTATGGACCCTCCTTCTTATGGACGTGGACCTAACGGAGAAACCTGGAAGCTGGAAGAAAGCTTGTATCCGTTTCTCGAATCCTGCATGAGCATCATTTCGGACCAACCCTTGTTCATGCTGATCAACTCCTACACGACAGGTATTTCACCTACTGTATTGCGTAACATGCTGAGCATGACGATGCAACAAAAGTATGGCGGACAAATTAGCGCCGGTGAAATCGGATTGCCGATCACACGCTCTGGATTGAATTTGCCTTGTGGTATTCTCGGACGCTGGGAGGCTTAATTCCTCTTATGAATCAAAATGAACTTACTCGGCAAGAGCATGCACAGCCGAATATTCCCGTCCTATATGAGGACAATCATGTCCTGGCGGTTGTAAAGCCTGTCAATGTTCCGACACAGGAGGATGCCAGCGGCGATCCCGATCTGCTGTCTTTACTCAAGGAAGATCTGAAAATCAGACACAATAAGCCTGGTAACGTCTTTTTGGGTTTAGTGCACAGGCTGGATCGACCTGTAGGTGGAGCCATGATTTTTGCTAAAACGTCCAAAGCGGCTTCTCGTTTGTCAGAATCGGTTCGAAGCCGTCATTTTCACAAGCTGTATACAGCCGTTCTGAATGGCGTTCCTGAGGCCCTCCAAGGCCGTCTAACCCATTACCTGCTTAAGGACAGCCGTACCAACACGGTCAAAACGGTTCGACCCGGCACGGCTGGTGCCAAGGAAGCCATTTTGGAATACCAGGTTGCCGGACAAGCTGCTGGACTCAGTCTTGTGAAAATTAAGCTGCACACCGGACGCTCGCACCAAATTCGTGTACAGATGCAGGCAATCGGCTGTCCCCTCTATGGGGACCAAAAATATGGCGGTAATCTGAGCCGCCCCGGTCAACAACTGGCCCTCTGGTCCTTGCTCGCTGGAGCACCGCATCCGGTCAGCAAGGAAGCAATGAGCTTCCACTCACTGCCTCCTGTCCAATTTCCTTGGAGTAAGTGGCCCTTGTCGCTTTATGATACAATGATTGCTTCGGATAATTGAGTAGACTTACCACAAAGAACCCGCACTGCATGTAAACAAACATGCAATGCGGGTTCTCTTTTTGCACAAAAATCAAATGAAAATGTATCCATGCTTATGATGAGGAAGCCATGGTCTTCCCCTTCTCGCTGTTCACCAGCTGTTGACGGGCACGAGCGTTTTGTGCATTCGTATTTTTGATAAAAAACGCCAATACCAAAGCTGTCACGCTCAATAGTGTTGCAATGATAAATGCCGAGTTAATACCGTAGATCGTAGCTTGATTGCTAGCAGCCAGCATTCCCGCTTTGTCCGTAACGTTCAGTCCCTCGGATGCAACCATCGTGGTCAAACGATTGCTGGTTTGAGTAGACATCACCGTCACTAGAATTGCTGTCCCAATCGAGCCCGAAATCATACGCAGCGTATTGCCCATCGCCGTACCATGGGCATTTAATCGTTGCGGAAGCTGATTCAGTCCGGCCGTTTGGATCGGCATCATCAGCAATGACATCCCGAACATTCGTACCGTATAATTGATTAACAGTGTCATATAGGTGGTTGATTCGGTTAAACGTGTAAATTCCCAAGTCGTTACAGTCATAATCAACAATCCAATTACAGACAGCCAGCGCGCTCCAATTCGGTCAAAAATAGCCCCCGTCACAGGAGACATGACCCCCATCAGAATCGCTCCTGGTAACATTAGCATACCAGACTGGAGTGGTGTAAATCCGCGAATATTTTGCAAATAAATTGGAAGCAATATCATACCGGCGTACAGAGCCATCGTCACAATAACATTAATGATTGTCGTCAAGCTGTACACATCGTATTTAAAGATACGAAACTCCAGCATAGGCTCATCTACCTTCAGTTGTCGGACAATAAATAAAATAAGCGCAATCGTCCCGACGATGAGTGTAGACACCACTGGAATACTCCCCCAACCCGATGTTCCAGCATCACTAAAGCCGTATAACAGCCCACCGAAACCGAGTGTAGACAAAATAACACTGAGAATGTCCAGCTTAGGCTTGGACTGCTCGGTTACATTTTTCAGAAAAATAAATCCGATTACAATCGAAATCACAGAAATCGGCAAGATGATCCAGAACAATACTCGCCAGTCATAGTGCTGGACTATATAACCAGATAAGGTTGGTCCAATGGCTGGAGCAAACCCCATCGCAAGTCCCAGCGTTCCCATTGCACGGCCACGACGCTCTATTGGGTAGATGTTCAAGATAACGACCATCATTAATGGCATCATAATCCCTGCACCCGCAGCCTGAATAAGCCGACCGATCAGCAATATACTAAAACTCGGCGCTATTGCACATAACAGCGTGCCGATTGAAAAAATAGTCATTGCACTAATAAACAATTTACGAGTAGAGAAACGGGCAATCAGGAATGCGGTCACCGGGATCAATACCCCGTTCACGAGCATAAAGCCTGTGCTAAGCCACTGAGCTATATTGGCATCTACATTCAGATCACTCATCATTTTCGGTAAAGCCACACTTATCAATGTCTGGTTTAAAATTGCAACAATTGCGCCAATCAACAGAGCGGCCACAATGGGTGCTCTGCGGACATTACCTGGTAGTGTCATTTGAGGACTGCTCAAGTTGATTCATTCCCTTCGGTGTTAATTTCATGATCATTTGTTTATGAACATCCAAGAGCAACTCTAGCTGCTCCTCCGGGATATCCAGAATTGGCAAGACGCGCTCGATCCACATGGCGTCTACCTTTTGCATTATATCTTTTCCTTCTGTCGTAAGCGTCAGTACTAAAGATCTGCGATCATGCTCATGCCGTCCGCGAGCGATATATCCCGCCTTGGTCAAGCGGTCAACCACCCCGCTCATAGAGCTGCTTCCCACATGAGCTATCTCTGCCAGCTCGGATAACCCAATATTGGGGCGTTTATTCAGAATGGCCAAAGCCATGTGCTGAATGGCCGTTAGATCCAAATGCTGCTCCTCGTTCCAGAAAGCATAAAATATCGTCTTGTTAACCTCCCTTACCGATTGAATAATCCGATACACCTCTAGTCTGTCTTCCTCTCTGTCGCTCACTAGAACCATCCTTCTTCCCCATACATATTCATTACCCATATACATAAACTAGTAACTATTTGTATACGAATTGTTATTTATTTATAACTATTATTTTATCATCTCTTATGTAAATGTCAACATTCCCCCAAACACTACCTATACTTGGGATACAAAAAAGCGCGGAAATGACACCAGGATCGGCATCTATCCGCGCATTTCTATTCCCTTAGAAAGCTAATCTGCTGTGTACAGCTACATTCCATGTATCCACTAATTAGCTATTCTGCTCGCTCTATTTGTTCCTTTATTCCCTCATCTTCACTGGCTGATACAGCCGCTTTCGTCTTCGTTGTAATTTTCCCCAACAAATAAACCAGCAAATTCTGATTGTGCTGAGATATTCGGTTAAGCGCAGAACCCAGAAAATCGTCGCGAATTTGCAATCCGCGCTCCACTTCTTCTCTGCCTTGATCTGAAATAACAATCCATACAATTCTACGGTCCTTTACGTCTCTGAACCGGGTGACCAGTCGATTCCGCTCCATCCGGTCCAATAGCATCGTAACTGCCGCAGGTGTGGTGGCGAGATATGGGATTAGTTGAGACGGCTTCATGCGTCCGTATTCGTTCAGAACCTCCAGCACCGTGAGTTGAGCCTCCGTTAGTGATGGAGCTAGTTGCTGCTCCATATGAACCTTGTAATCCTTAGCCATTCTGGACCAGATTTTTGCAAATTCGGTCGTTTGCATTTTGCCTCACTCCTTTGAATAACAGGGTCAGTAAAAGCATCAAAGTTACCATATGGGCCACCGTCCGGATTGTATTTCATCACATTAAATTTTCGCCATTTCCCCTCAGTTTCCTGCCGTTTTTGGAGCATCAAATGAAAAGGGGAAGGAAGTCTCACTTCGGATTTGGAGACAGGTCAAGGTTCGACAGCATGACGGCAAAAAGGTCCTCATTCGTGCTGGAATGGCACGTGAGGACCCCTCTTTTTCGAGCTAAAAAACGCTTGACTTTACAATTATTCTACTGTCTGCGAACTCTGAGGCTCACTACGCGGCAGCACATTTACAATTTCGTCCTTCTTCTCCACCGGAGCCAGCAGTTTGCCTGTATCCTTGCGATCGGTTAAAGGAGCTTTTTCCGAAAGGAAGGACATCGTCTGTCCTTCTGATGTGATGACAAATAATTGAACAGCTTCACGACAGTAGAAGGCAGCCACAATTCGAGTTCCGTTCGAACGCACCCGCTTGCCTTCCTTGAATTCGAAGGTGCTGATTCCTTTACCGCCTCTTCCCTGAGAAGGATAATCCAGCAGAAGCGTACGCTTACCATAACCGGATTCGGTTAGTACCAGCACCTCTCCTTCGTCTTCTTCTACCCATAGTGCTGCGACAATTTCATCGCCTTCCGCCAGTTGTATACCTTTGACCCCCGCTGAAACGCGGCCCATGGCATTAACCTCTTGCTCCTTGAAGCGTATGCTCATCCCCGCACGGGTAATCAACATAATATCTTTGCTATTGTCGCTTAATGTTACTGATAATATCTCATCGTCGCCAGCCACCTTGCAGGCTGCTACAGCACTGGAACGCTTTGTGGCATATTCTGTAAGTTCCGTTCGTTTGACTTGCCCTTTCTTTGTTACAAACACCAGGCTTTTGCCGATTTCCTCTATATTTTTGATCGGAATAACACTTACGATTCGATCTTCCTTCGATAGCGAAATGACATTAACGATTGGAGTGCCCGGCTCTTTCCACTTATACTCCGGTATCTGATGCACAGGCAGCAAAAAGTATTGTCCACGCTGGGTGAAGACGAGCAGCACATCGAGTGTATTCACGTCAAGGAACTGAGTAATGTAGTCCCCTTCTTTAACTCCGGAATTTGAACGATCCCCGCCAGAACGAGTGAACGACAGCATACTCGTACGTTTCACATAGCCATCTTTCGAGAGAGTTAGCAATACATCCTCTGCCGCAACCATGACCTCCAGATTTACCTTAATCTCTTCTACTTCACCCTGTATTTCCGAACGACGGTCAATGCCGTACTTTTCACGAATTTCCAGCAGCTCCTTGCGGATCAGACTGATCAGCTTGCGGTCACTTTCCAGAATAGAACGGTATTGAGTAATTTTCTTCTGAATGTCAGCAAGTTCTTTTTCAAGGGTGGTAATTTCAAGATTCGTAAGACGGTACAATTGCAGAGTCAAAATGGAATCCGCCTGCCGTTCACTAAAGCCAAACATCCATTGCAAATTATTTTGTGCATCCTGACGATTTTTGGAAGCTTTAATAGCCGCAATGACTTCATCCAGAATGTTCAGCGCCTTGACCAAACCTTCCAGTACATGTGCGCGGTCCTCCGCCTTTTCCAGCTCAAACTTAATGCGATTTGTGACAACTTCACGCTGGTGAGCAATATACGCTTCTAAAATGGATTTTAGTCCAAGCTGGTGCGGCGCTTTGTTTACGATGGCTACCATATTGAAGTTATAAGCCACTTGGAGATCGGTTTTTTTCAGCAGATATGCCAAAATACCTTCGGCATCCGCTTCCTTCTTCAGCTCGACAACAATACGCAGGCCATTTCGTCCACTCTCGTCACGAACTTCGGCAATCCCTTCTACCTTTTTCTCCAGACGGATGTTCTCCATAGCGGTTACGAGCCTGGATTTAACAACCTGGTATGGAATCTCTGTAATAACCAGTTGCTGCTTGCCTCCACGCAAAGACTGAATTTCCGTTTTGGAACGGATATAAATGCGTCCTTTGCCTGTTCTGTATGCATCCTTGATGCCTTCGCCACCCATAATGAGTCCGCCAGTCGGAAAATCTGGGCCTTTTATAAAGGTCATAATCTCTTCCAGTTCGATCTGCGGCTTTTCCATCACTGCGATGGTGGCGTCAATCACCTCACGCAAGCTATGAGTTGGAATTTCCGTTGCAAACCCCGCTGAAATCCCGCTAGATCCGTTTACCAACAGATTAGGATAACGGGAGGGCAGCACGACGGGTTCCTTTGCCGAGTTATCAAAGTTATCCTTGAACAAAACCGTACGTTTTTCGATATCACGTAGCATTTCCATTGCAATCGGAGACAAACGTGCCTCCGTGTAACGCATAGCTGCCGCAGGATCGTCGTCCTGAGAACCCCAGTTGCCGTGGCCATCCACCAGTACGTGGCTCATTTTCCAAGGCTGCGCCATCCGTACCATCCCATCGTAAATAGATGAATCACCGTGAGGATGGTAATTACCCATAACGTCCCCAACGGTTTTGGCGGATTTGCGATACGCTTTTTCCGGGGTATTACCCGAATCGTACATCGCGTACAGAATCCGGCGTTGTACGGGCTTTAATCCATCCCGTACATCAGGTATCGCCCGATCCTGAATTATATATTTGGAATATCGGCCAAAGCGGTCACCGACCATTTCCTCCAGATAAGCTGGCAAAAATTGCTCCGATAAGCTCATGTCTACACCTCATTTAATAGCACTACTCTACGTATTCCGTGAAATCCACGTTTTCCACGATCCAGCGCTTACGCGGATCCACCTTATCACCCATCAATGTGGACACACGGCGTTCAGCTTTGGCAGCATCCTCAATCTGAACGCGCAACAGGGTGCGTGACTCGGGATTCATTGTCGTTTCCCATAACTGATCAGGGTTCATCTCCCCGAGTCCTTTATAACGTTGAAGCTCGAAATTCCGTCCAAACTCTTTTAAGTAATTATCAAGCTGCTCGTCAGTCCAGGCATAACGAACTGTTTCGAGCTTACCCGACTTGCGGGTTATTTTATACAATGGCGGCTGAGCAATAAATATGCGTCCTGCATCAATGAGTTCTTTCATATACCGATAAAAGAACGTCAACAACAGTACTTGAATGTGCGCGCCATCCGTATCTGCATCGGTCATAATGATGATTTTGGAATAATTGCTGTCTTCCAGCGTGAACTCTGTTCCTACCCCCGCGCCAATCGCTGCCGTAATAGCACGGTACTCATCATTTTTCATAATATCCGCCAACTTTGATTTTTCCGGATTCATCGGCTTGCCCTTTAGTGGCAAAATCGCCTGAATTTTGGAATCCCGTCCCTGTTTGGCCGATCCTCCAGCCGAATCGCCTTCCACGATAAATAACTCATTACGTGTAAAATCTTTAGACTGCGCAGGCGACAGTTTGCCATTCAAATTAGAACTTTCACTACGTTTCTTGCCAGAGCGCATTTCGTCCCGAGCCTTACGTGCAGCTTCACGCGCTTTGGATGCTTGAACTGCCTTTCTGATCAAGGTTTGCGCTATCTGTGGATTTTCCTCCAAAAAGCGCTGCATTTGTTCAGACACGATGGCATCCACTGTACTCCGCGCCGAAGCACTACCCAGCTGATCTTTTGTCTGACCGACAAATTCAACCTCGGCCATCTTGACACTGATTACAGCCATCATACCTTCACGTAGATCGTTGCCCTCCAGGTTTTTATCCTTTTCCTTCAACATCGCTGTTTTGCGTGCATAGTCGTTCATGATACGAGTGTAAGCGGTTTTGAAGCCTGTTTCATGCGTACCCCCGCCACGTGTCGGAATGGAGTTAACGAACGAAGCAATCGTCTCTGTGTAGCCGGCATTGTATTGGATGGCAATCTCCACTTCAATGTCTTCTTTCTCGGCATTAAAATGAATGACATCATGCAGTACATCCTTGCCCTCATTCAAAAAAGAAACAAACTGACTTGCTCCACCCTCATAAAAATATTCATCTGACTTTCCGCTGCGTTCGTCTTTAAGCTGAATACGAAGGCCGGAATTCAGAAAAGCAATTTCCTGAAGACGCTCAGCCAGCGTATCATAGTTAAAATGAATTCCTGACTGAAAAACGCGAATATCCGGTTTAAATGTAATTTTTGAACCCGTCTTGTTAGTATTGCCCAGCACTTCAAGGCCTGTGGTCGGTTCACCGACATGCTCCACGCCCTTCTTGTCCTGCCAATATTCAAACCGCTGACGGTGAATCTTGCCGTCCCGGTAGATTTCCACTTCAAGCCATTCCGAAAGAGCGTTCGTTACAGACGCACCTACCCCATGCAGACCCCCGGACTTTTTATATCCCGAACCGCCAAACTTACCTCCGGCGTGCAAAATGGTGAATACAACTTGAGGCGTAGGGATTCCCATTTTGTGCATTCCCGTAGGAATACCGCGCCCGTTGTCTGATACTGTTACAGAACCGTCCTTATGCATTGTGATATCAATGCGAGAGCAAAACTTGGCGAGATGTTCATCCACCGCGTTGTCTACAATTTCCCATACCAAATGATGCAGTCCCGAAGAACTGGTGCTCCCGATGTACATGCCCGGCCGTTTGCGAACTGCCACAAGCCCTTCGAGCACTTGAATGTCGTCCGCGCCATATTCTGAAGCTCCGTTCTGTGTACTGGAAGCTCCCGCAGACAAGTCGATTTTGTCGACCATTCATGCTCCCCCTTTGTCTAATCATAACCGTGTTTTGCCTTATTCTTGATGGTTTTCACCAAAAATGCAAACAGATGTTTTCTTTTACCTTGTCCATTTTAATTCAATATATCCCGTTTCGTAAAGACGGCGAATGAAACAATCAACGCCGCAGCCCCCCAAATGCCCAGTACAACTAAAGAAAATGGCAGGGTCATTCCCTCAATCGGGGCAGGGCTTCCAGATAAATAATCGGTTAATCCGAGGTTAACCATAAATAAATATTTGGCGCTCTGCCAAGATGAAGCCATGTTGGTCAGTATAGTGCCCGAAATGAGCGCGGCCATCATGACCACGATACTTGCAGCTGTACTACGTACCAGAACAGATACCATAAAGGCTAACGAAGCAACCACCAGACTGACAAACCAGATCAATCCGGCTTGCAGCATCAGGTAATGCCATTGTGGAATTGCATGTACAGCAGACAAATCCACCGTCGATCCAACAATTTGAAAGCCGGTAAATACCGGAACATTAAAACCACGAAAACCAAAAAACAAGCCTGATATGAGATAACTAATGACAAATACGGCCAAAATGATGAGCGAAACGAACATATACAGTGTCAGCAGCTTGCTCAGCAGTATTTTCCACCGCCTGACCGGCCGAGTCAGCAACATTTTTATCGTGCCTGTCGTCCGTTCTCCTGAAACCAAGTCCGAAGCAATGGCCATGATCAACAACGGAACGAACAGATTTATGGAGTTATCCATAAACTCTCTGGTAAAAGTGACGCCACTCGGCTCATTAGGATTCACGTCATTTTCCAGATAATATTGCATCTGCTGCACAAAGACCCGACGATAGGTCTTCCATTCTTCGGGAACCCTATCGCTGCCCAGCGAGTTTTGGTTATCGGTAATGGCTTGACGCAGTTCCAGCCGCCAATCATTGCCGAATTTCTTGCGATTGTTTTCTGCCACTTTCATCTGAGCGTACGTAAAAATCGGCACAAGCACAAGCAAAACAAGTAAAATGACATAAAATCGTTTCTTCTTGATAATTTTAAGGGTTTCATTTTGTACGAGCGGTAAAATATTATTCAAGTATCTCACCTTCCGTCATTTTCAGGAATAGTTGCTCCAGTGTAGGATTAATTTTGGTTACACCTTTAACGGAAATACCGGAAGCTGTCATGTGTGCGACCAGCTTCGCAATATGCTCTTCATCCATTTCTGTAAAAATAGCATCGACTCCGCTGCCTGCAACAATGCTGTCATCAATTAATTCATCGACGTTCGTAATTATGTGCACATACGGAGAATTTTGCAATAGGGCAAGGCCTTGATCGCGAGGCTCCAGCTGCCATACAGCCATATGTGAGTGTGTCTCAACCAGTTCCTGTACCCCACCAACAGCCAGCACCTTTCCCCGACTAATAATTGCCACACGATCACATAGCAACTGGATCTCGCTGAGCAAATGACTGGAAACAAATACAGCCATGCCTTCTGCCGCTAACAAACGGATAAAAGCTCTCATCTCTTTGATTCCCTTGGGGTCTAGCCCGTTCGTCGGCTCATCCAAAATGAGTAGCTTAGGTCTGCCAAGCAAGGCTTGAGCTATACCAAGACGTTGGCGCATCCCCAGTGAATATGTACTTACCTTATCATGGATGCGACGATCGAGCCGAACCAACTCAACCACCTCGCGGATGCGCTGTTCATCAACACCAGGCTGCATGCGGGCAAAATGTTCTAAATTCTCCCATCCTGTCAGGTAGCTGTACACCTCTGGATTTTCCACAATAGAACCAATATGCCGTAAAGCCTGCTCAGGGTCACGATTTACATTATGACCGCATACGGTTATCGTCCCTTCCGTAGGCTTAATTAAATCGACCAGCATACGAATAGTCGTCGTTTTTCCTGCTCCATTTGGGCCGAGAAATCCGAAAATTTCACCTGCGCGAACGTCGAACGTTACATCATGAATGATCATTTTGCGTTTAATTCGTTTTTTAACATGCTGAACAGAGAGCACGATTTCATTATTGCTGCTGTCTCTCTCTGCGCTACCAACCTGATTGGAGGAATGAAGACTGGACACTGCATTCGTGGATGTCGAATCTTGGGTCACGCCAGCCTCGGTCTTGTCAGCAGATTGGATGCTCATTACTTGTTCCCTCCCTTTTTCGCTTCTGCAGGTTGGCTACTTGTAGACTGTTGATTAGGATTTACATGATCGTTACCCTTCGTTGCGGTAACAGCAAATCCTTGTGCGATACGTTCAGCGATTGCCTGATAGCCTTGTCCGTTGGGATGAAAATGATCGGATGATAAATAGACGGGCAAATTTTGCTCGAATAAATCGAAAGTTGGAACCAGCGTCATGTTACTGTTTTGGTTGGTAATTGCCATGGCAGCCATATTCCATTCTGTTACCACAAGATTACCGGGAATTTTCATTTCCCGCAGATCACTGAATGGATTATACAATCCTACATAGACAATTTTAGCATTCGGATTAATTTTCCCTACCTTTGTTAGCACCTTTTGCAGACGTTTGGCTGCATCAGGCAGAGCTTTGCGCAAACCGCTGAGTGTAGGTGGCTCTTTGCCGGTTTGGGCCGCCTGTGCGCCCTGAAATAAATCATTTCCGCCAATCGAAACTATAATCACATTAGCCTTCTTCAGTACATAAGACACACCAGGCTCATCCAACTTGGTTAATAGTCCTTGAGTCGTCAGTCCATTAATCCCTAGATTATTTATGAGCCGAGCTTTATGTCCTTCCTGATCATTTAACAAAGTCACCGACCGACGCACAAAACCACTTCCGGAGTCATCCCCCGTTCCTTTGGCTAACGAATCGCCAATGGCAGCTACACGCAACTCTTCCGTCTGAGCAGTAGCCGATGGTGCAGTTTGTGTCTGCGATGAACCGGATTGTACAGGTTGAGTACTTACCAATGGCTCTGGAGCCGTAATACTTCGTACTGCTGCAATAAATCCGTACAATAATAGCAGTGTGGCGGCAATGGAAACGGAACCGACAGACCGCCAAATCCATTTTGATGAATTCACTCGTGTTCCCTCCTGATAGCTTGGTGAAATAAACATAAAGCTTCTCCTGTCATTTTGCAAATAAACCGTTCTGGTTCAAGCGAAAATCAATGATTACAATCCCATATAATTTTCCATGAACATACTAAAAAAGGATGGCAAATTCCCATCCTTTTATTATACTTTTTGTGCGAATAGCCCTTCCTCTCATCAGCGGGATTAGACGGAAGGAACTATTTGCTATCAGGGATGAAACTTCTAATCCATTGTCCAAAACTACCCGGATTTCGGCTTTGAATCAGTACCGTTCCTTCACCGCGAAAACGACATACAAGAGCTTCCCCACTCGTTACGCTGGACAACCAGCCTTTAGATGCCTTTTCAATTCTATAATCCATATAATCCGGCCATGCCACTAGATGAGCATTATCAATAATACGCTCCTCTCCTGGCGCGATATAAATGGGGTGAATGGCTCCATACGAGGATAGGAATACTGTGCCTCGGCCACTGATTTCTACAATAAAAAAACCTTCACCGGAGAATAAACCTTTCATCAGGTTTTGCATTTTGGTACTAACCTCAATCCCTTCCGTACAGGCCAAAAAACCGTCCTTTTGGACCAACAGCCTGTACGTGCCATCCAGTTCCACTGCTTGTACATCACCTATGCTTGCGGGGGCTAGCAGTACTTCAGCGGGTCCCCGGGCTGCTCTCAGCTCTTGAAAAAAGAATTTTTCTCCGCTCAGCATTCTGCCTAAACCACGTAACAGCCCACCGTCTACCGTCCCCTTTATATCTACACTGGAAGACATGGAAACCATCGCTCCCATTTCTGCTTTAATGGTTTCTCCGGGGTTCAACTGCACCTTAAGCATAGCAAAAGCACCTTCATGCACGATTTCGTAGCTCATTTGTTCACCTAGCTTTCCAAAAGTAGTCTGTTATCCATTCAGCTTACTGTCATCATACTATAAGCACGTCCCTTATGTCTTTTCTGGTATAGAGCAATGATTTATGCCTGAAGTGACATGAGCGACATAAAAAGACCCGCTGAACGTTGTCAGCGGGTCTTTACATTACGTACGTCACTATCTTTTTATAAACAGAAATGACGTTTAGAACGTTTTCTCTATCAACTTAGTTACGTGTGAACTCTTGTACCCAATATCCATTGTAGTAAGCCACACCGATTTGTGTATATTCTGCCTTCAAGATATTTTCACGATGTCCCTGGCTATTCATCCAGGCCTTCATCACTTCTTGTGGTGTTTTTTGTCCCATTGCAATATTCTCACCCGCATACGTATAAGTTACACCGAATTTTTTCATCATATCAAAGGGTGAACCGTAAGTCGGAGATGTATGGGAAAAGTAATTGTTCGTGCTCATGTCCTTCGCCTTCGCTAAGGCTACTTCTGTAAGCTTCGCATTAGATGTGAGGGGCTTCAGACCTTTTTGACTGCGCTCATTGTTTACAAGCTTTACAACCTCAGCTGCAAATTGAGACTTGCTGAGTTGTGCATTAGAATCTGTAGACTGACCTGCACCTGAATTGGTGTTTTGTGTTTGGGTCTGTTGCTTGTTAACAGACTTTGAAGCCTTTTGGTTACCCTGATTCGTCGTTTGCTTGCCAGAAGAAGGATTTGCTGTTTTTGTTTTAGCCTTGTCCTTTTCAGAATAATCCTTAATGACCGTCTTTGTTATTGTCGTCGTCCCGTTGGACATATTGACTGTGTATCCGTTATTTTGAAACCACTGTTGTAATTGAGCAGATAAATCGTCAGCTGGTGAAGCTGATGCCGGAACGATGAATCCTGCGGATAAAATGGCGCTTAGGCTTCCCATCACCAGTGTTTTTTTCAACATATTCTTCATTTCGTCATCTCCTTGTTGTATAAGTGCCTTGGTGTGAACGTCTCAGGTTACAACTTTGTAATCTTTACTCTAGCAGTATATCATGTTTTATAGCATCATCAATGGTATAAAAGTTGGAAAAAAAATAGTCCTGCTCGGCAATGGCGAACAGGACGAAGTTAAAAATAGTGAGGCTTTAAGTATTAGATTGTTTGTTGCAAGCTGATTATCTAAGCTTTTTGCTGAAACGGTAGCCTTGCTTCTCAAAGCCGATTCGGTTGTAGAAAGCACGGGCCTCTACTTGTTTGATGCGGTTATTCGCTCCAGTAATGAATAAATGATAGCATCCTTGCGCACGCCCCCACTCCTCACCACAAGCAACCAACCGCTTGCCAATGCCTTCGCCGCGATACTCCCCGCTCACGACCAGCATGGTGATTTGTACAGCAGGATCAGGATAGGCCAGGCTTTGAGCCGTATGCATGCCGATTACTCCGACTACACGACCATCCATTTCTGCAACCATCATATTCGCTTGACTGTCCTCCTGCGCTGTTCCCATAACTTCTTTCATAACACCACAAGTCATCGGGTATCCGACTTCTCTGAGTAGTCCAGTTACGGCTTCACAATCGCCAAGCTCTACGGAACGAATTGTCAGTACTGGAATCATCACACTGTTAGACATGATTTACCTCCACTTTCAGCATATTGGCAGCTTCTTTGGCTGTCTTCCGTGCTGTTTCCACATCTTCTGCAGCGCTAAGCGCTACAGCCATCCGGCGTCCCGGCTTGGTTTCAGGCTTCCCGAACACTCGCACCTGTGTCCGGGGTAGCAATAGTGCATCATGCAGACCGCTTATTGCGAAATCGCGCGTAGCCACTTCTGCCTTTAAGGTAGCTGAAGCTCCTGGTGTAAGCAGCGTGACGGATGGCACCGGGAATCCGAGAATTGCCCGTACATGAAGCGCAAATTCAGACAAATCCTGCGTAATCATGGTCACCATACCTGTATCATGCGGACGCGGGGATACTTCACTGAATATGACGCTATCAGCCGTTAAAAACAGCTCTACGCCAAACAATCCGTAACCACCCAGTTCATCCGTAATCGTACGGGCAATGTCCTGCGCCTCCGAAAGCTGCTTGTCCGTCATGCCATGAGGCTGCCAGGATTCGACATAATCCCCATCTTTTTGAATGTGGCCAATCGGTGGGCAAAAAGTCGTGCCTGATTCCGATCTGACGGTCAATAAGGTGATTTCGCTCTCAAACGGGACAAAAGCTTCAACAATGACACGTGTCGTTTTGGCACGTGCGCCTTCCAGCGCCGTATTCCAGCAGGATTCTGCGTCTTCGAGTGTCCGGCATACAGACTGCCCTTTACCCGACGAACTCATTAAGGGTTTGACCACGCATGGCGTGCCCAGCTCTTGAACCGCCGACCGTAACTGCTCAAAATGATCTGCAAAACGGTAGGCAGCAGTCGGAAGCTGTAATTTCTCGGCAGCCAACCTGCGGATACCCTCACGGTCCATCGTAAGACGAGCGGCCCGTGCCGTTGGTACTACGTGAAATCCCTCTTGCTCTAATTCTTCCAAAGCACCCGTAGCAATAGCTTCGATTTCAGGTACAATTATGTCGGGCTGTTCCTTGCGAATTAGTGCCTTCAACGCCTCAGCATCCTGCATATCCAGACAGTGAGAGCGATGGGCCACCTGCATTGCTGGAGCCAGCTCATAGCGATCTACAGCAATACATTCCACGCCAAGCCGCTGAGCTTCAATAATGACTTCTTTTCCCAATTCGCCGCTACCCAGCAGTAGCATCTTCTTAGCCTTGGCAGAAAAAGGAGCACCCCACATCTTGAACTCTTCCCCCTCTGACGATATTGCTCTGATCTCTTTTCATCTTTATTTTCAGGGTTTAGCTCCAAGAATGCAATAGTGCTCGGCATTTTAATTTACAAAAAACGCGATTTTTTGATCTTTTTTTTACAAAAATCTGAACTGTGCTTCCACCAGCCCCCGATATATTCCATGTTTTTTCATCAATTGTTCATGATTACCACTTTCTTGGATCTCCCCATGGTCCAGTACAACGATATGATCAGCATTCCGGATGGTGGACAAACGGTGAGCGACCATAAAAGAAGTTCTGCCTTCCAATAGAACCTGAAGGGCCTCCTGAATTTTCAACTCCGTTTCTGTATCAATGCTGGCTGTGGCCTCATCCAGAATAAGAATTCGCGGATTAGCCAGTAAGGCACGGGCAAAGGATAAGAGCTGGCGCTGACCCATGGACAGCATCCCCCCACGCTCCTCTACCTCTGTTTCATAGCCATCTGGCAAATGAACAATAAATTCATGAGCATTGACCGCCTTCGCAGCCGCTTCAATCTCCTCATCCGTTGCATCCAAACGGCCAAATCGGATATTATCACGTATCGTTCCCGAAAAAATAAATGTATCCTGAAGCACGATGCTAATCTGGCTGCGTAAGCTCTCCACTGTGACATCTCGCACATCATAACCGTCAATAGTGAGTCTCCCTGACGTAATGTCATAAAAACGGCTGAGCAAATTAATAATTGTACTTTTACCTGATCCAGTATGACCTACAAGCGCTATAGATTGACCTGCCTTGACAGAGAGATTAATACCTTTAAGCGCCTGCCGCCCCTTTTCATATTCAAAAATGACTTTATCAAATTGAATATCACCCCGAATAGGCGGCAAAGCTTTTGCTCCGGGTTTGTTTGCAATATTCGGCTGTTCATCCATGAATTCAAAAATTCTTTCTGACGAAGCCATCGCAACCAGTAGCTGATTATACATTTGACCTAGCCGATTAATCGGCTCCCAAAAGTTCCCTACATAGTTGGCAAATGCAACCAGCAAACCCACCGTCAGCTGATCTGTCTGAATTAAATGCGCTCCAAACCAGAACAGCACAAGCGTACCTAATCCTCCGGTAATATCAATAAGTGGGCCAAAGACCTGATTCATGGCAGAAGCCTTATCCCACGATTTTTTACTGGAGCTGTTCATATCGTCGAAATAAGCCATGTTTTCCTGCTCCTGCGTATACGCTTGTGTCACACGAATTCCCTGAATAGATTCATTCAAATGAGAATTGATACGCGAGTTCTTCATGCGTACTTCTTGCCAGGCGCGACGGATGCGTACTCGCAGCTTGGTCGAAATCAAAAACATGATCGGAACAGTCACAATCACTGCCAAACCGAGCTTCCAGTTAAGAAGCAGCAAAATGACAATAATTCCGAAAAGCTGTACGCAGTCAATCAGGACGTTCACTGCACCATTCGTAAATAAATCCTGTAGCGAGTTAATGTCATTCGTTACACGTACTAATACAGAACCTGCTGGTCTTTTATCAAAAAAGTTGAAGGAAAGCTTCTGAATATGCTTGAACAAATCTTCACGCAAATCGTAAATAACCCGCTGACCAATAATATTGGTGAATTTAATACGGTACGTGCTGGCTGCCCATTGGATTAAATATAACAAGAGCACGGCACCCGTGATGAGCAACAATAACTTTACGCTAGGTAGTGCAGGCGATGCAGGAGCAATGGCCTTGTCAATGGCCAGACTGATCAAATATGGAACCGTCAGCTTAGTAATCGTGCCTAGAATCATCATGATCAGAAGAATCGGCAGAATCTGACGGGCATAAGGTTTCATGTATGCTAGCAAACGTTTGAATTCCGCCCAGTTAAACGGTTTATCAATAACCTCATCATCTTGATAGACAAAGCGCTCATTGGTCGGCTTCTTTAACGGTTTGGCTTTTTCTACTGGAATATTCATGGTCTCACCTGTCCTTCGGATACACCGCCTGGAGCCTCCGCTATGTAATCGGCGTATTGAATATGATACACATCTTGGTATGGACCTGGAGTAGCAATGAGCTGTTCATGTGTTCCACGTTGGACGATTCGTCCTTCCTCAAGCACCACAATTTCATTGGCATGACGAAGCGAGGAGATTCGGTGAGCTATAATAAACGTTGTGCGTCCACGCATAACCTCTTGAAAACCGGACTGAATTTCATGCTCCGTCTCCATGTCGACCGCACTGGTAGCATCATCCAGAACCAGAATTTTTGGATTTTTGAGTAGTGCGCGTGCGATGGCAATCCGTTGTTTCTGCCCTCCGGACAGTCCCAATCCACGTTCACCGACGACAGTGTCGTAGCCAAGCGGTAATTCAGTGATGAATTCATGCGCCTGAGCCAGCTTGGAAACGCGTATGATGTCATCCATACTGACATGACTTAATCCATATGCAATATTGTTGCGTATGGAGGACGAGAACAGAAACGTCTCCTGAAACACGGAAGAAATTTGAGCACGTAAATCACGAATTTTCAAATGACGTATATCCGTACCATCCAGTTTGATGCTGCCTGCATTCACATTATAAGCTCGCATGAGTAGTTGAATTATGGTCGACTTCCCGGACCCTGTTCCTCCTAAAATCCCAATGACCGATCCCGGTGGCGCATCCAGATTGATGTCAACAACAGCAGGTAGCTTATTTCCGTAAGCAAAGGTAACATGTTCAAACGTCACATGTCCCTTCACCTGATCGGCGTTGAGTGTAAGTGCATTAGCTTCATCAGTTACATCTACAGACTGGTTTAGCAACTCCAAAACCCTTTCACCGGAAGCTTTGGACTGCGTATAGTTATTGATATGAAAACCAATGCTCCAGATGGGACCGATAATATACCAAATTAAGCTAAAGAAGGCGACGAGTTGCCCCAAGGTCATTGACTTCTGTATAACCAGATATCCACCCATCCCCAGGAGAAGAACCACACTGACCGAGGCAATCAGTTCCATCGCGGGGAAAAATCGACTCCATAAGGAAGCAGCCTGAATCTGGTTGCTCTTGTACTGCTCATTACGTACGGAGAATTTTTCAACTTCATAGGATTCGCGAGCAAAAGATTTAACGGTTCGCACACCTGTAATATTTTCTTGTACCGCTGTTGTCAGGGCGCTGAGAGCAATTCGCATTTCCTGAAAGGTGGGATGAATCCGTGATTCAAATTTGAATGTGACGAAGAGTAGCAATGGCATGCTGATCATCGTAAAGAGGGTGAGCTGCCAATTAATATACAGCATCATGATAGAGCCGAATACGACCATCAGTAGCACATTGAGGAGCTGGGCAAAACCAAACCCGATAAAGTTGCGGATCGCCTCCAAATCCCCCGTCAGACGGGACATAAGATCCCCCGTTTTGGCAGTGTCATAATATCTGAAGGATAGAAATTGCAGCTTTTCGTAACAGGCATTGCGAAGTCGATACGCCAAGTAGTTACCTAGCCGTCCACCAAAAAAACCATGTAAAAATTGCATAAACCCTTTGATGATCACGACTCCCAGTACAGTCAGAGCCAGAACTGGAACTTTCTCAAACTCACCGGGAATGATAGCGTTATCAATGAGCCGTTGGAGCAGGTTCGGATACACCAGTCCCAAGGCCGTCGCTATCGCAAGGCATAGAATGGAAAGAAATAGATAATGTCTCCTCTCTCGAAAAAAAACTTGCAGTTGCCTGAGCACTTCCATGTCAAGTCCCTCCATTAGTTGCACGACGTTGTTATATGGCTTAGTGAAGTTTACCATCCGTGTTCCAAGGCGGCAAAGAGGATAACGGGCCGTTTTCAGGCAGGTTCCCAATTGGTAGGTGATTAGACAAATTAAATCGCTTTCTTATCATTGAATATGGCTATTTCCTCAGTTTTCCTTTCTTTTTTGAAGTATGCTTAAAACACCGGATTGTCCCACAACCCGGTGTCCTGACCTTAAAGCAATCGTGAACATATTTATATGGACTCTAAATTCGCAAGCTGATCAGCAAGCTCTTCCCAAACTTGTGGCTTCTCACCGCCCTTAAGTGCGTGCTCCATGCCACGAATTGTCTCCAGCATTTGCTCTCGTAGCTGTGCTTTCTGCCACGTTTGTTCCTCTTGCATCATAGCAACGTAAAAAGAAGACAATCGTTCTCGCTGCTGATCCACAGCTTCCCCGATTAGCTGGCGTAATATGGGCTCCAGTCTAATTTGTAAATTCGCACGCCCCGTCCCTTCAAAAAATAGCTTTGGATTTTTAAAGCTATTCCAATAATCCTTCCACTGAATGGACTCCTGCAAGGAAATATCCATCAGTTCGGGAACAGCCCATTCTCTGAATTCAGGAACTGTACAATCTAATCCATTCAACTGATGGTTCATGTGATCTACGCACTGTTGGATAGCCTTACGCACTAAAGCTTGCCCGGTTTTTTCCAGTCTGAGTGTGGTTGCTAGCAATTCCTGAGACAGCTCCAGTTCGATCAATCGCAGCAGTTCACGACCACAAGATGCAAAAGCCGAACGAAGATCACCTACTCCTTCACGCAGAACAGATGGATGAAACGCTTCTGCCATAAATTCACCCGTTCGGTAGGCTAACCTTTGACGTACATGATACAGCAGTTCATCGGTTTCGTCCGACAACACAGATCCACCATTGCTACCAGTCGAACCAAGGAGCACCTCCTCCAGCTCCCTACGGATTCGATTTAATTGCTCTATTCGGATCTCTCGCTCTTCAGCGCTGTACCGAGCATCAGCAGCATGTTGTTCTATTCGGTTCCGCAGCCGTCCCAGCTCCTGCATAGCAGCTGCAATGGACAAACCTGCCAGCTCTTCGGCTGCAAATGCCGAAAAATCATCTTCAAACGCATCAAACCGTGAAACTGAACGCAGCGAAAGCTCTCCCCGCTCGGCTGCTTCCAACGCCAGCATGCTGGAAAGCGGATAAATACGCGGCTTGCGGATTCCGTTCGCTTGAAGTTGTTCCTGTACATGCTGAGTCACAGAATGTAATTCTTCTTCAGAAGAAGCCAAATCAGATGCGTTGACAATAAAAAATGTCTGATCCAGCGCCAATGTCTCTTTGACTCGGCCCAATTGATTTAAGAACTGTCGGTCCCCTTGTGTAAACGCATGATTATAATATGTCACAAATACAAGGGCGTCTGCATGCTTCATATAATTGAAGGTCACGCCCGTGTGCCGCGCATTCACAGAGTCGGCACCTGGCGTATCTACTAGCACGATGCCCTGACGAGTCAAAGCGCAATCATAGTAAAGGTCGATATGCTCTACGAAGCATGATTTACGCTCGGATGCGACAAAATCCCGATACTGTTCTAAATTCACCTGAAGCTGTTGCCCTAGCAAGCTTTCAGCTTCTTTCCATCCAGCCGCAGCAGCCTTCAAAAAGCTGTAATGAGGCCTTCCCGCAGGATGAATGCCTTCCGGTGATAACGCATTTACGGCTTCTTGCCAGCCCACGGACGCTGGCTCTCCCAATCCTAATAACCGAAAAGAGTATTTAAGATCTTCCCGTAATGCGTCCACTGATTTCATGTGGACGTCAGCCGTGGCATGGCGCTCATGACTTGTAGGCGCCATAATGCGGTTAATCGCTGCTGTCGTCGGATGCGGCGATACGGGCAACACCGCTTCGCCCAACAAAGCGTTGGCAAAGCTGGACTTCCCGGCGCTGAACGCTCCGAATAGCGCCAATGTAAAGCGCCCGTCCTCCAGTGCGGCGGCACGCGCATGCAAATCCCGAACAGCCGCCTGCATGGCAGGGTACGGGCTTATTAATGCAGCGGCGGCCTTCAATCGTGTCGCTGCTGCATCCAGTCGCGTACGGCGGCCCCCGGCGGCAGACCGCGCTGTCGTCGTGCTTGCTTGTGACTGCACCGATCCGTTGCGCGAGCCAGCAATGTCTGGACGCACGGCACCAGTTGATGCCGTATCTGTCGGGGCAGCAGCGGCGGTCTCAGCCGCAGGAGCAGGCGTGCCCACCCGGGGCAACCCGCCAGGCGCGGAAGCCTGCGGCAGCAAGCTACGCAGCAGGTTGGCGTGCGAAGCTGAGGCTTGCACGCGAGTGCTGTAGCGGCTCGCCGCGTCCGCCTGCGCCAGCAACGCTGTGCGCGCATCCGCGAGAGCCTCACGGTGGGAGTTGACCCGAACCGCAAGCTGGGCCAGCAGGCGGTCTACCAGCGCCAACGCCTTACGGCGGCAATCAGCGGTCACAGCAGCGCGTAGGTCCTTGCAATAGTTCAACGTGTACTCAGGAGACAAAGCATTTTCCTTTACTGTCTGCTCTACCAGTTGCCGATCCATTACAGGGCGGATGTCATCCAGCTCCTGCTCCATCGCGGCGGTCCACAAACCTTGACCTTCTCCCCATGACCTCAGTAACTCACGCACATGTGGCAACAGCTGTCCCTCCACCTGATCAGCCAGCATCTCTGCCAGCCGATCCAAACGGCGCTCCTTTTCTCGCTCTGTCTTGCCTCCGGCAAACCATAACCCTGTTTTAAAGCCCGGCTTACGGCTCTCTAAATATTCGCCAGCCGCTTCACGTAGCTCCGCAGGCGTGAGGTGAGCGTGTTCTAATAGATGATCCAGCTCTTGACGCAGCCGTTTATGCTCCTGTTCTGGAAGCATCCTCCAGTGTTCATCTTCTTGCTGCAAGGTTTTCTGCTCTATGTCCAGGCGCAAAATGGCTTCTTCTCCACCTGCTTCTTTGAGCAGTACGTTCAGTTCCTCTTCTTCAGCAGCCTGCACTGTCTCCACATGCTGATCTACCAAATGGTGCATAGAGGACACTAAACTATAAGCCAAAAGCTCTGTTTTGCGCTCCAGCAATTTCGGAATTAAGCACGTCAACTGTTCCCACTGGTTCCAGGGGTGATTTTGCTCCTTCAAGGAAGTAAACAGGATGTCCGTGTAATGTACCTGCCAAGCATGAAAGCTGCTTTCCACCTCATTACGATAACGTGAAAATGATAGCTCCCGCTCTCGGTGCTTATCGATTTGATTGATGATCAAATATAACGGCTTGCCCCAATCCGACAAACTTTTGGCAAAGGACAAATTGTTTTCAGATTGGACATGATTGTAGTCCATCACATAAAAAACAATATCAGCCCAATGTAAAGCTGAATGCGTCGCCATCGCGTGTCCGTGGTCTGTGGAATCTACGCCGGGGGTATCCAGCAGCACTCCTCCGCCAGATAATATCGGGATATCCTCCCATACTTCAACGGATTCATAGGCCCCACCATTTTTACAATACTCAGCAAGCTCAGATAGGGAAGCTTCCACGATTTCCGGCTCCGGGTTTTCTGCCGATCGGGCTGGATGAATAAGCGCTCTCGAACGTCCATGACGGATGGACACTACATTAGCACTCGTAGGTACCGGTCCAGATGGCAGCACGGTTTTACCGCACAGGCTGTTAATCAAGCTCGATTTACCTGCTGAAAAGTGTCCGCAAAAGGCAATGGTCAGCTCTTGTGCATGCGCTTTTTCCAGCAAATCCCCTACTGCCTTCGCTCCCGCTTCATCCCCCGCTTTACGAAAGGTATTCTGTATCTGTTCTATCGTATTCAACCACTTTTCTGCGTCTCCTGTAATCGTTTGCATCATAAGCTACGGTTTCACTCCTTGTCTTATCTGCACCAAATAGCTATATTGTAGCATTCCTAAGCCACTGTGAGAATCATCACATTAAAAAAACTAAAAAAGCGCTCCCTGCCTGTACCTGGCTTTCGGGAACGCTGTTCTTGTAAATGGAAACCATAAGTTTATTAATAATATCCAAAACAGATCATTACAGTAATGCTTCAATATATTCTTCCATATCCAGAGGGTCAGTCGTTGCTTCAAATCGTTTGATCACTTTCCCGTTCCGATCAATCAGGAATTTCGTGAAATTCCATTTGATCGAATCTCCTGGTAAGTACTCAGGATGACGCTCATGAATTAAAGGAATAAGTATTTTGGCAACCGAATGCGTTTCATCAAAGCCCTCAAAGGGCAACGACGAAGCAAGATATGTAAACAACGGGTGAGCCTGCTCATCACGTACATTCACCTTTTGAAACATAGGGAACGCGACACCATAATTCAGAGTACAAAATGTTTGCACACTTTCATTGGAATCCGGCTCTTGATCGGCAAATTGATTGCATGGAAAACCGAGAATCACCAAGCCTCTATCCTTAAATTGATCATATAGACGCTGCAAATCCTGATATTGAAATGTAAATCCGCACTGGCTGGCCGTATTTACAATCAACACTACTTTATCTTTATAATCACTAAGGACAATCTCCTTGCCGTTCATCGCAATGGCTGAATAATCATAAATGCTCATTTAAGAAACTCCTCTGAAAATGTAATTGAAGATTTCATATTTAAACATGTGAAATCGTCCATATCCAGCGTTTTATGACGTTCTTCAAGGTTTGTGTTAATATGCGCCTACAGGCTGGTTAGACCAGCCGAGCCGCCTACACCGGAACATGCAACGCATGTCGTCCGCAAATTGCACTTAATTAGCTGCAGTCTCAAGCACTGGCAGCAAAATTTCAAATACTTGACCATGCTGTAAAATCGTAATCCCACGGGATTTATCCTTCATTACAACCACTTCTGGCTTTTGTGACATACGCTCCAAGTAATGCTCGGGTACATCACCAGAATGACTAACTGTGATTCCCTCTAGCTCGCGCTCTTCGTTTTCAGCAAACTCTGTTGTTACAATTTGCTCAAAAATATCGGAGAACGCCTCAAAATTGTCTGTATATACCGAAATGCACTTCATTACTCTTCATCCTTTTCTACACATAAATGGTTAAACCCTCTATTACCTTTATAGGTCATTCGGGTCTTTAAGCTCTACGTTTCTTATCTTTTCTGATAAGAGACGTTTTCATACGTTTCTTGCCTTCCCTGCACACATCAAGCAATGGACATACCTGACATTGAGGGTTTTGAGCTTTGCAATGGTAGCGTCCGAAAAAAATGAGTCGGTGATGGGTCACAGACCATTCATCCCTAGGCACCCTTTTCATCAGCTTTTTTTCCACCTCAAGCACTGAATCATCCCACCCTGCAAAGCCGAGCCGTTTGGAAACGCGCTCTACATGCGTATCTACCGCAATAGCTGGTACATCAAAGGCAGTAGATACTACGACATTAGCCGTCTTGCGGCCAACACCAGGTAGCTTGACCAGCTGATCATGCTCCGAAGGTATCTCTCCCCCGTACTGGTCTATTAAAATCCGGCAGAGGTTATGAATATGCTTGGCCTTGTTTCGGTACAAGCCGATTCTACGAATATCCTGCTCCAGTTCCTCAAGAGGAACTGCCAAATAATCCTCAGGTGACTTGTATTTTTGAAACAGGTCTGCCGTTACTTTATTGACCATCTGATCGGAGCATTGAGCAGACAATAACACGGCAATCGTTAATTCAAAAGCATTGTCATGGTTCAGCTCACAATGGGCATCCGGAAACATCGTACCGATGGTGTCCAATATATGACGTGCGGTTGCTGCATTCACGGAAATCCTACCTCCTAGCAAAAAAAACGTCTTGATACGGGATAGCCCGCATCAAGACGGTCACTCTAAATAATCATCCGGAAAGAAACGAATACTATTTGTGCATGACTGCCTGCATAGGCGAGAAATACACTCCTATATTATCATTATCTGTCACAGATTGCACGTGAAAAGTGTGTAAATTCCCAAGAAATTTTCATACAGTCTGATCGATTAGCGGCTCATAGGATGCTCCAAATCTACATGTCCCATTAAGGACTCTAGAGATTGACCATCTACGAGCAAATCCAGCGTTTTGACTTCCTTGAATTGGAACATCGTTTGCTTCAAGGCATCGATAGCCAATTCCTCACCGCCAGCTCCCAATCGAGCCTCATCCGGCAGGGAAATATCAAAGGTCAATGCACCGTTATCCAATTTGATCTTATGCACGGTAATTTTCTCGGACCACAATGGAACCAGAGCAGAATCACCGCTCTTTTGTAGAGCTTCAAACGCTTTTTGGAATTTTTCCAGCTCGCTTGGATAGGTAATTTCCTTTTTCTGTTCTTTTAAGCCGTTCTCTTGTGTATCCGTGTAGTACACCGTGATCTGCTGTGTTTGACGATCTCCTGACTTTTCCGTGTCTGTCTTGGTCTTTGTAGGCTCCGTCGACGGAGATGCAGGTGTTTGACTCGCTCCATTATTTTCAGCAGACTGAGCTGATGGATCAGGGGTCGTCTGTTCGGGTGTACTATTTTGTGCAGCTGAAGTTTGTGTTTCCTGAGATGGAGTCGCAGGAGCCGATGTTTGCTTAGAGGCACACCCTGCACCTGCAATGGCAAACAGTGCCAGCAGACCTGCAATTACGATTTTTTTGTTCATATGTCTGTCCCCCTCCTTACTTGACGTTGGCAAGCGATTTGTTGAAGATTTATTTTACGTCGAGATACTCTGTGATTCCATCTGCAATCCCTTGAGCCACCCGGTTTTGAAAATCTTCATCAAACAGTGTTGCTTCCTCTTTTGCATTACTCAGATATCCTACTTCAAGCAAAACAGCTGGCATCGTCGTTTCCCGAATTACATGGAAATTCCCATAACGAATGCCTCGGTCTGTCAGACCCGTCGCAGGAGCAAAGTACTTATGCATAACGTTGGCGAACGCTTTGCTTGCACTACGCTGGTAATACGTCTCTGTGCCGTTGGAAGCTGAGCTACCGCTACTGTTAGCATGAATGGACACAAACACGTTGGCTTTAAGATTTTCAGCCACTTTTACGCGCTGTTTAAGCTCCAAAAATGTATCATCGCTACGTGTTAACACAACCTCAAGTTTGGGGTTTTGTTTTAATATGCTTTCTACTTTCAGGGCCATCGCCAGGTTGAAGGTCTTTTCATAATTTTTTCTCGAAATACCAACTGCCCCGGAATCTTTTGCTCCATGTCCAGCATCAATAACAACGACCTTTTTACCATTGCTGTTAACCGGGGATGTCTGTGTGTCATCAGGCTGTGACCCATCCGGTAACGTTGCATCTGGCGTTGTATTCACTGAATCCTTGGAGGCCAGATCGACGATAACACGATTCGATCCATCATTATATGCGGTATAATTCATGGCATGTTTCAAATCAATAACAACGCGCACCGTTGATGGTTCCTTTTGGAATAAAGCATATCGGATACCGGACACATCCGCTTCATTCTCAATGTCCAACGAACCATTTAAGTTGCTATCCAGCTTCTGCTGATCTCCGAAATTGTCTGCAAACGCAGTTGCTGGCAAATCCACCACTACCCGATCGGGGCCTGTCATCGTAAACGCTTTCGGCTTGACGGCACTCGCTGTTGTGATCGTTAAGCGGTTTTGGCTGAAACTGACTCCCTGCACCTGTGTCACACCTGAACTCGCATTATTGGTTGGCGCAGTTACACTTCCTGTACCTGTACTGTTATTTCCGGACTTGGGAGGTGTAAATTCCCCGTTTCCAGACCCACTACTGCGGGTATATAATTTTACGGACTTGGAGCTGCTGTCCCATTTTACGTCCAGTCCCATTTGCTCGCCGATAAAACGAAGCGGTACAAGGGCATAATTGGAACGCAGCAGAGGCGAAGCATCCAGACTAATGTCGCTTCCATTGACAGTCGCCGTCTTACTTCCGATTATCATTCGGATCGAGGTACTGTCCTTCTCAATCGTTATGGTTCGCGCCTGCTGCTTCCATGTCACGTCATATCCCAAATTTTCAGAAATTACGCGCAGCGGAACCATCGTACTTCCGCCAATTACTTGTGCCTTAGCACCACTAGGGACACTTAACTGTTGATCGTCGAGATAGATTTGTGTTCCACTCGAAGCCGCATGTCCATAACCCGGAACCGCCCACATGAAGACAAATAATAACAACAAAAAACCAAATTTCTTCATTCGTCACCCTTCCATTCATAATTTTTTTGCCACATGCTCCGGTGCGGCGACCTGATATACGCGCTTATGTAATATCAGACAACCTTATAGACGTTATCTCACACCAAAAGTTGCGAATATATTCCATCATAACAGAAATATACGTGCCAAAGAACTATTTTTGTCGAATTTTGACTAAAAATATGGACCATTCGCTTCCCGTCAAAAGTCACAGTCCGAAAAATGAAAAAAGCTACTTTTCACCCTTATGAATTTCCATCAAAAGGTAAAAATAGCTTATATCACAAGCCTTCTTTAGTTGAGTGTTTCAGTTATTCCTGTGCCTGTTCCAAGGTACTCCTTCAGGCCATCGACAATACCTTCGGCAATCTTCTGCTGTGTTTCTTCTGTGAACATGGCAGCTTCATTAGACGGATTACTAAGGTAGCCACATTCCAACAGTACAGCAGGCATTTGTGATTTTCTTGTCACCACATGGTTTGCCACCTTAATGCCGTTATCCTTAAACTCAGTTGCTGCTACAAGATGCTTATGCATGATCGTGGCCAGGCTTAAACTTTCCTGACGTGCATAATAGGTTTCAGACCCATTAGCTTTTCCGTTATTGGAGGTCGGCATACTGTTACCATGAATGGAAACAAACACGCTGGCCTGTTGATTATTAGCGAGCTGTGGGCGCTCATCCAGTGTAGGATACGTATCTCCATTGCGAGTCAATACAATTTGAATGTCAGGATCATTTTGGGCAAGTTGCTGGACCTTTAACGCTACCGCCAATGTAAATTCCTTCTCATGTCGTCCAGTCACACTGCCTGCTCCAGGGTCCTTACCACCATGTCCTGGATCAATTACGACGATTCGCCGTCCTTCGACATACGTTGGTGCTACTATCTCTGGATTCACACTACGTTCACGCAACTGAAGGGTGATATCGCCTACGCCATTAGTCGAAAGATCGTAATCACGTGTCTGATTCAAAGCAATGACAATACGTGCTCCTCCTTTTGTTCCATCTGCAGGAGCAAATCTGATTTCCTGTACATCCTCACTGTCACTAATTGTCAACGCCCGCGTGCCATCCTTGCGAACCGGGAACGACTGGAGAAGACCTGCCGACAGTGAACCCTCCGGTAAATCTACAACTATACGGTCAGGTCCCGTCATTTTGGATACTTTAGGAGTTAGATCTTTGTTCAGAGAAATCTTTAGCGTTTCACTCTCAAAAGAAATGTTTTGTACAAGCACCGCATTTGCAGTGGTCTGTTCTACATTTTGCTCCTTGGATGTTGATGGTACGACTTCCGTATGCTTGTCTGCTTCAACTGGATTTATTGTCGTCGCTGTTGTTGTAGACGTTTTATTTGTGCTTTTTGGACTCTGTGTTGACGTTTGCGACGGTTGTTGGGATTTAGACTGTTTATCTGCTTGTTGAGTTGCAGTCTTCTGACTGAGATTTACGGATTTATTTTCATTATTCCAATCCACCTTTAACCCCATTTGCTCCCCAACAAAACGCAATGGAACCATGGTCGAGCTGCCTCGCAGCACAGGTGGTGCATCCAAACTAACTGTTTTTCCGTTCACATCAGCCGATGTACGGCCTACATACATAGACATATCGGTACTGTTTTTTTGTATTGAAATTTTATAGGCTTGAGGTTCCCACTTAAACTGATATCCAAGCTGCTCCCCAACCACCCTGAGCGGTACCATGACTTTACCATTGACCATTTCAGGCTTGGCATCTGCAGGCGCTTCCACCCTTTTGCCATCCAAAAACAATTCTGCTCCAGCCGCATTCACATGAGGGGAGGACGGCCACAACCAAATCAAAATAGCCGCTAGTATCACCCAACCATATTTCTTCATCCTCATTCCCCTAACTTATATATGTATTTTTTGTGCTACTTACAGACATAGTCCTTCAACCATTTTACATTTACAATACCATGATGAGTCGAACCGTCAACCCCTTATTTACCAATTTATTTTCTAAACATGATAAAAGCCCGCAGGCAAAAGAGTTGCCAGTACGGGCTGTCTGTCTATCAAATAAATCAACTATATTTCTTCATAATGAAGCTGGATTGGAGATGAACATTATGCGCCTTGTTTCGCAGCACGTTTTTGCTCATAAGCCAGAATTTCAGACTCATGCTGGAGGGTCAAGCCAATATCATCCAAGCCTTGCAGCAGGAATTGACGGCGATGTTCATCCAGATCAAATTCAATACGCAGACCGTAATCGTCAGTGATCGTTTTTTCATTCAGATCTACGTTTAATTGGTAATTATCATGCTTCGCCGTGCGCTGGAACAATTCCTCTACTTGCTCTTCAGACAGCTTGATCGGCAAAATACCGTTTTTAAAACAGTTATTATAGAAGATATCCGCAAAAGACGGTGCGATTACACAACGAAACCCATAGTCCATGATTGCCCACGGCGCATGCTCACGGGAGGAGCCGCAACCAAAGTTGGCGCGAGAGATCAGAACAGATGCCCCTGCATAACGAGGCTTGTTCGGTTCAAATTCAGGATTAATATTGCCCGCTTCATCAAACCGCCACTCGTAGAACAAAAACTGCCCAAAGCCTGTGCGCTCGATTCGTTTCAAAAATTGCTTAGGAATAATAGCATCCGTATCCACGTTCACCCGATCCACAGGCGCTACAATTCCTTTTAAAGTTGTGAAAGCTTCCATCGTTAATTCCTCCTCCGTATCCTAGCGGACAACTTCTTCCTGCTTGAATTTCCAATCCCGTACATCGACAAAATGTCCATGAATCGCCGCAGCGGCTGCCATTGCTGGAGATACAAGGTGAGTACGTCCTCCGCGTCCCTGACGACCTTCAAAGTTGCGATTAGAAGTTGACGCACAACGCTGTCCCGGTTGAAGCACATCTGGATTCATCGCAAGACACATGCTGCAACCCGCTTCGCGCCATTCAAATCCTGCTTCTTGAAAAATGACGTCCAGTCCTTCTTCTTCAGCCTGAATCTTCACACGACCCGAACCTGGTACGACGATTGCCGTGACTTTGTCAGAAACCTTGTAGCCTTTGGCTACCTCGGCCGCAGCGCGCAAATCTTCAATCCGACCGTTGGTACAGGAGCCGATAAACACGTAGTCAATCGCAATATCCGTGATCGGTGTGCCTGGCTTCAAATCCATATATTCAAGCGCTTTTTCAGCTGCTTTACGTTCGTTTTCTGTCGGCAATTCTGCCGGAATCGGTACGGTTGAGGAAATATCTGTCCCCATACCCGGACTGGTGCCCCAGGTTACTTGTGGTATCAAAGCATCTACGTCAAACTCCAGTACGACATCAAACTCGGCGCCTTCATCGGTGACAAGTGCTTTCCATTCAGCAACTGCTTGCTCAAAAGCAGCTCCTTGCGGCACATGCTCGCGTCCACGCAAGTAGTTGAAGGTCGTTTCGTCCGGTGCAATCATACCTGCTCTAGCTCCGCCTTCAATGGACATGTTACACACTGTCATGCGCTCTTCCATGCTCAACTCGCGGATGGACTCACCTGTGTACTCAATAACATAGCCTGTAGCGAAATCTGTACCGTATTTGGCGATGACACCCAAAATCATGTCCTTTGCCGTCACACCAGGTTTGCGACGCCCTACGAAACGAACTTCCATCGTTTTTGCTTTTGCTTGCTGGAGACATTGCGTTGCTAATACGTGCTCTACCTCACTGGTTCCGATACCAAAAGCGAGCGCTCCGAACGCCCCGTGTGTGGAGGTATGGCTATCACCACAAACAATCGTTTTTCCCGGATGAGTCAGACCCAGTTCAGGCCCCATAACGTGAACGACACCTTGATCCACCGTATCCAGATCATATAGTGTGACACCGAAATCGCGGCAATTTTGAGTTAATGTATCAATCTGCTGCTTGGAAATCGGGTCCGTAATGTTGTAACGATCTTTTGTCGGTACATTATGATCCATTGTGGCAAACGTCAGCTCTGGACGACGCACCTTGCGCCCGCTAAGACGTAGTCCCTCAAACGCCTGCGGCGAAGTTACCTCATGTACGAGGTGAAGATCAATGTACAAAATACTCGGCTTGCCCGCTTCCTGATAGATGACATGGTTATCCCAAATTTTCTCGAACATGGTCTTTTTACTCATCAATATTCACCCCTGTGTTTTTCGAACCTAGTGGAGAGAAGCTGTACGGCTCTCTCTTGGATGTCAACAATATACCACGACGTGTCTGATTGGTCTAAGATATGATATCTATAGAAGTGATAGTCTTGACCTATAAGCGTGCTAGAGAAAATATTGAGGCAAGACTAAAACACCAAAGGCCGAAGGTTATTTTTCCTTTCGACCTTTGGTATGACTCTATTTTTATATCATTATAGTTTTCTGTTAAACCTTGAGATTCAGTGTTTCTCCATATCGTACAGCGTCAACCTCCGCTGACAGTTTACTTCAAATAGGTTCCCGTTTCTCCAATTCCACCCCTGCCATTCAATACATATACCCTTGCATTTCCTTTACCGGAGCAAGTCAAGGTGATTTTGCCATCCGTAACGGTTTTGGAATCACCGGTCACTGCATCCACATAGGTTCCGTTCGGAATCCCGGAAAATGTTGCATTTCCTGAAATGGTGACCAACGCAAAACTGTCAATGCCTTTGGCGCTGTCGGTATATCTTCTCTTAAACGCAAGATTGCCCGTTACATTCTCTGTAGAATACTGGCCTTTTTGCAAGGCAGGAACAGCTCTTCTAATTAAATTTAGCTGTCTGATATGTTTCGCCAGAGGATGGTTGAGTGATTCCGCAAGCGTGCCAGTAGCGTTTGTGTATTTGCCATAATCTTGTACCATAACACTGCCTTCTATGTGATCCCCGTAATAAGCCCGTCCCGTTTTGCTTAACGGTGCGTTTGGACCCGGATCAATGACTGCCCCTTTTTGAAATTCGATTTCGGAGCCATAGAAGATGGCGGGTATTCCGCGGAAGGTGAACATCAGGTCAAGATTCTCGGCCCAAGTATCTTGTGTGCCCGCAAATCTTTGATTTTCCGGAGCCTGATCAGGTGCATAGTCATGCGAGTCGACATAGGTTACATTCCACGTAGCATCATTATAGTATTGGTCGCCACTTCTCATATTAAAAGCTTCATGCGCGGTCTTGAATGCCCAATGCATCGGGAAATCAATCACATCCATGCCCGATTTCCTCGAATAGTCAGGTGTATGATAGGTATTGCCGATTAAGAAAGCATTGTTCGAGGTTGGCTGTCCTGCTGTAGTAGAGTTATCCGCCCACTCTTGTTCAACCGACATTTTATTAGAGGCATAGTCATTTTTCCCATCGCCCGGATACGATTTTGAAGCCTTCCAAGTATAGAATGGTGTTGAGATCGCTGGAATTCCGCTGTTCCAAACATCTCTGTACCGGGTGGCTACTTCTCCAAAAACATAGAAATCCGAGCCTCCTCTTGTCTTCCAGGCAGGAATATAGTATTTATTGAAAATATACCGGCTCACATGCTTCACTGTATCGACACGGAAAGCGTCCACACCCATGTCTATATAGTGATTGTAAGTATCAATTAAATATTTGTTAACTGCAGGGTTTTCTGTATTCAAATCCACGCAATCTCCCGCTATCTGACCAGTCTGAACAGTATAGGATTCCCAGGAAAGACTTTTCTCTGTATGGTAAATGTTATTGTTCGTTTCCGTATTCTTCATTAGAGCGAGCCTTGCCTGATACTGCTGATCGGGTGTCATGGAATCATAGTTTGGCGGCAGCTTATCCGTAGTTTTCACCAAGTTGTTACCGGTATCCGGTTTAGCCGGATCTTTCTTAAACATGGGGTACAGATTCTCTTCACCAAAATTGCCGGTATGATTGACGACGATGTCCTGAATAACCTTCAGCCCTTTGGCATGGGCTGCATTGATCAAATCCTGATAAGAAGCTCCCGCCGATTCATACCTTGGGTCTACTTTGGCAAAATTTATAGCATGGTAACCATGATAATCATAACCGCTGGCATTCTGCACAACAGGTGTAATCCAGATGGCACTAAATCCGAGGGCTTTGATATAATCGAGTTTCTGAATCAGCCCCTTAAAATCTCCTCTCCAAGCAGGGTCTGAATCTGGATTACGCGCCTTGGCATCATCCCATGCGTGCACATTGTTGCTTGGATCACCGTCATAGAACCGGGAAGTAATCACGAAGTAAATAGTGTCTTCCCGAAAATCACCTTTGTCTCCAATATTATAAACAAAGCTCTGTTTGGTTTGATTTCCAGCACCGTCTATAACAAGAAATTTTAATGTCGTGGTCTTGGAGATAAGGATGGATGGTCCGGTCAATCCGGCCAATGCGTTACCGAGGATGTAGACTTTTGAGCTTGTGGTCGGTTCCGTACCATCCTCCGTGTAGTATGCCTTGGTCGTTGCCGCCTTGTTATCTTTCAGGTTGAAGGATACAGTCACAGAGGAACCGGAATGCCCGGCAGGCAAATTCGCTGTGATTGTCGGAGCTTGCAGATCGGCATTCAGGTCAATTACATAATCGAAAGAGGATGCATTTCCGGTTTGACCGATTGAATTGACGGCGATGGCCTTGATAGTCAAAGAGGAAGCAACCTGAATTGGAGTGGTATACAAGGTCGAGGAGGTCGTAGGTGTCGAACCGTCTACCGTATAATAAATCTTGTCGCTACTGTTAGTGCTGGAAAGCGTTACCGTTTGAGCCGAATCGTATGTTTTCGGCACGGGAGAGATGGAAACCGCCGGAATTTTTGGAGTTTCCGGGTTGGCATCATACCATACGTTATCCGTGTAATACCAACCCTCTTTCACACTGCGAGACAAGTCGGCCGTCTGTTTGCCACTACTGTCATTAAAAATGAGACTTGAGCCTGTCGCCTCGGCAATAGTATAGCTATACCAGTCGTTTCCGTCCGACTTCATCAGAATTCCTGGCCACGCCCCACTAATCGAAACGGTTGACGGATTCAAATTCCAGTAATGGATTCGAATTGTTGAATTCCAGTTTGAAGGCTTCTTAAAGTGAACCGTTAATCCGTTTTGAGTTGCTGTAGGTGTTGCTAAAGGTGCATATGTTGCACTAACGGTAGAAGTAGCAGCCGATGCGGTTGGCAATGGAAGAGCATTCACTGTGGAATTCATATAGGTTGCTGTATAATCTGTATTACTGGCCGAAGCACCACTAGGTAAACCGAAGAAGTTCAAGCAAAGCGACAATATAATCAACCAAGAAATAAAACTCCCTGTTTTTTTTCTTAGCAAGTTAACACCCTCCTGATAAAATTTAGTGGGTAAATCGTGCAACCGGTTGCATAAAAACAAAAAAAAAAGAAAGACACTTATTTGGATAAAATGAATCTATTGATCGCCTCCTCCGTGTTATGTAGGGAAAATAATCATTGTACGCGCTTACAAAACTAGCACTTAGAAAAGCCCATTTAAATATGGCTCAATAATACCCAATGATTTTTCCTTTTTTGATTATATCATCCATACTTTTCCTCGGTCAATGTATTTGCTAGTGTGTAGATTTCCTCGCTCGCTAAATTCCCAGCACACCTATCTCCAATCTAAACTATGTAAAATTTTGGTTAGGTGTAATGAATTTCACATCTTTCCGGGTCAACCTGTTCTACCATAGAAGAGTGATACGCCGTGCTGGGCAGACCATTTTGGTTGGGACGTCTACTTCCTTTTCTAAATTAGCTACAGAGGCTGTCTGGCATGTGCGGCAAGTACGCCTTTATTTTGATTCGAAGCGGAGTGTCCAGATGTTGAATACCGAATTGGAATACCGTGAGCGCATCAGGAAGCTGGCCGTATGTATTGTCAAGCATTACCGAGGAAAAGGACCGGACAACGTTAAGGTTTCTCTCAACTCACCACTCCGAGTTACAGTAGAGATCCAGGGTACTTTGTCTAATCTGTCCGAAATTCTCGTTCATGAAGGCGCTGTGGAAAAGGTCAGTGATTACTGGAACGTCCTTCGTCCTTATCTGGAAAAGGAGTTTATGAGGGAAGCCGAAAAAACACTTGGCAGTCCCTTCACCTACACTTGGGAGGTCTGCCCCTCCGTCCATGGAGACGGACATATTATCATTACTCTTGAACTACAACACATACCCCGGTTGGATTAGCGGGAAGGAGATTATCTCCTCGCTCGCGGATAAGCCAGTACAGGATGCAGCGTGAAGCGGCATTTTTGTATTGGCTTTTTTTCATGTTACGAGTTTCATCTATTTCATATAAAAAGAGGTGCTGCACACATGGCAGACAAGGTATTAACAGTATGTCCTTACTGCGGAAGCGGTTGTCAGCTTCATTTGCTAGTGGACAAAGGACAGGTAATTGGCGCAGAGCCGGCTAATGGTCGTACAAATGAAGGAACATTGTGTTTGAAAGGACATTATGGGTGGGATTTTCTGAATGATCCACAGATTCTGACTGCACGCTTGCGCAAGCCCATGATTCGCAAAAATGGAGTCATGGAGGAAGTGGAGTGGAATGAAGCCATTCAGTATACTGCCGAACGACTGTCAGCAATTAAGGAAAAGTATGGTCCTGACTCTATCATGGGGACGGGCTCCGCACGCGGTCCGGGAAATGAAGCCAATTATGTTATGCAAAAATTCATGCGGGCAGTCATTGGCACCAACAATATTGATCATTGCGCTCGTGTATGCCACGGCCCTTCTGTAGCAGGTTTGACTTACTCGCTCGGGGACGGGGCTATGTCCAACTCTATTCCTGAAATTGAACACTCTGATCTCATATTCGTATTTGGATACAACGCGCCCGAAACGCATCCAATCGTCGCAAGACGCATCGTAGCAGCCAAGCAACGAGGTGCCAAAATTATTGTATGTGATCCACGCATGACTGAAACGGGCCGCATTTCAGATATGTGGCTACCTCTAAAAGGCGGCTCGAACATGGCTTTGGTGAACGCTTTTGGTCATGTGCTAGTGCATGAAGGGCTTTATGACAAAAGATATGTGGAAGCAAACACAGAAGGCTTTGCCGA
Source organism: Paenibacillus sp. EKM211P (assembly GCF_011066175.1). Lineage (NCBI taxonomy): Bacteria > Bacillati > Bacillota > Bacilli > Caryophanales > Paenibacillaceae > Paenibacillus > Paenibacillus sp. EKM211P. Next base: position 386,043 of record NZ_JAAMNS010000004.1, on the reverse strand, counting down.
ATACGTAGATAGCATTAAAAAATATACGCCCGAATATGCAGAAGGCATCACAGGTGTCAAGGCGGCTGACATTCGGGCGGCTATGAGGGAATATGCCAAGGCTCCTACCGCTACAATTCTGTACGGAATGGGCGTATGTCAATTTTCACAGGCTGTTGATGTGGTAAAAGGGCTTGCTTCCCTTGCCCTACTGACCGGAAATCTGGGCAAGCCAAATGTAGGTATTGGACCTGTACGTGGACAAAACAATGTTCAGGGCTCCTGCGACATGGGTGCATTACCTAATGTGTATCCTGGTTACCAGGATGTCATTGACACCGCAGTTCGCAAAAAGTTTGAAAAAGCATGGGGTGTTGAGCTACCGCGTAAAAAAGGATATTCACTTACAGAAGTACCGCATCTCATTCTGAAAGAGAACAAGCTGAAGGCTTATTATATTTTCGGCGAAGACCCTGTACAAAGCGATCCGAACGCTGCCGAGCTGCGTGAAGCGCTAGAACAATTGGAATTTGTCGTGGTGCAGGATATTTTCATGAACAAAACGGCGCTGCACGCGGATGTCATCCTCCCTTCTACCTCTTGGGGCGAGCATGACGGGGTGTATTCTTCGGCAGATCGGGGCTTTCAGCGTATCCGTAAGGCCGTCGAGCCGCAAGGTGATGTAAAGCCTGACTGGGCCATCATTAGTGAGGTTGCTACCGCCATGGGCTACCCTATGTCCTATGCGAACACAGAGGAAATTTGGGATGAAATGCGAAGCCTCAGTCCTTTATTCGCTGGTGCCAGCTACCAAAAAATGGAGGAACAAGGCGGCGTGCAATGGCCCTGCCCTACAGAGGATCATCCAGGTACACCGTATTTGTACAAAGGCAATCAATTTTCCACACCTAGTGGTAAAGGACGATTATTCGCCTGCGAATGGCGTCCGCCGCAAGAACAGCCGGATGCAAAATTCCCGCTTGTCTTATCCACAGTCCGTGAGGTAGGCCATTATTCGGTGCGTACGATGACTGGGAATTGCCGTGCATTACGCCAGTTGTCTGATGAGCCTGGATTTATTCAGATTAGCCCAGAAGACGGAGCAGATCTGAATATTCTGGATGGCGAAATTGTTGCCATCTCCTCCCGTCGGGGACGCATCATGGCGCGGGCACAAATTAGCGACCGTGTGCAACAAGGTGCGACCTACATGACCTATCACTGGTGGGTCGGAGCATGTAACGAGTTAACCGCCGATTTTCTCGATCCGGTATCCAAAACCCCAGAATTGAAATACTGCGCCATCCGGTTGGAACGGATTGCCGACCAAGCGCAGGCTGAACGGGATGTACATGAATCGTACCAAAAGATTCGCAGACAGATGAACGTCCAGGAAGCCGTTCTAGCTGACAAGGTGACAAGATGAGCGGCGTACGAAACACGTTAAACCGTTCGACGAGCAGAATGGGTTCAGCCAATAGAACAAGTGCTGTTGCCTCCTCTTTCGTCGTTGCGGATGGCGGGCAATGTATTGGCTGCAAAGCCTGTGAACTGGCGTGTTTTGCCGTTCACGGTCAGGCGAGCGGCGTAGGCGCTTCGGTCGGAACCGTCAGCGTGCCTGTGGTGCCCAAGGTGTATGTAGTGCGAGCTGGGGATACGTACGTGCCGGTGCAATGCCGGCATTGTGAGAATGCCCCCTGTGCACATGCCTGTCCGGTGCAGGCCATTCGTCAGGAAGACGGCGTAGTTATGATTGATGAGGAACGATGCATCGGCTGCACCTCCTGTGTTTTGGCCTGCCCCTTCGGGGCAATCGAGGTGTCTCCGGTCTATCGAGCCGGGCACGTTATCACGCAGTCCGGCCTGACTCACCGTGCAAATCGAACCGCGCTTCCCCGCACTGCGGCAAGCAAATGCGATCTGTGCGCGGAAACAGAGAACGGACAGCCTGCTTGTGTAGAAGCCTGTCCAAATCATGTGCTACGGCTGGCCAATGGTATATCCGACTCGCCTCCAGAGCCTCGGCGGGAAGTCTTTTTCCCACGCCTGTAAGGTCAAAATCAGCCGCAGAAAGGTAGAAAAACATGTCAACAACAGACAAGATCTCTTCGCCTCCTTGTATGAGGACGTCTGATTCTACAGACCCCGTCATTCATATTGACCCAACGCTCTGCACTGGATGCAGACGCTGTGCGGGTGTTTGTCCGGTAGATGCCATAGAGGGACTGCCTGGAGAACCTCAAACCGTGAACGCAGACCGCTGTGTTATTTGCGGTCAATGTGTGCAAATATGCAGCGTGTACGCCTCAGATTGGGCAGATTCATCTCCACAGGCAGCCGCCATCAGACGACAGGAACGTATACGTGAACGCGATATGCCTGCCGACATCGGCGAACCGCTATTTGCTGCCTATTATAGCTATAACCTGAATAAGGTAGCTGACATGATGAAGAAGCCAGGACAGCTTCGAATCGTGCAGTGCGCCCCAGCCATTCGCGTGTCACTCGCGGAGGAATTTGGTATGCCGTTTGGTACCCTGACGCCCGGCAAAATGGCCGCTGCCCTTCGTCGCCTCGGTTTTGATCGAGTATATGATACGAATTTCGGAGCTGACGTAACCATCATGGAAGAAGGCACTGAGCTGATTCGCCGCGTAACCGAGGGTGGACCGTTACCGATGTTCACATCCTGCTGTCCAGCTTGGGTCCGTTTTGCCGAGATTGAATACCCCGATCTGCTAGACCATCTATCCAGTTGCAAATCGCCAATGCAAATGGTGGGAGCGCTGATCAAGACCTATGGTGCACAGCTGGATGAGGTGGAACCTGCGAATATTTACAGCGTCGCGATCATGCCATGTACCTGCAAACAATTTGAATGCGATCGTCCCGAAATGGAATCCGACGGTTATCGTGATGTGGATGAGGTGCTGACCACGCGTGAGCTGGCATACTGGATCAAGCAGCGCGGCATTGATTTTATGAACCTGCCTGATGAAGAATTTGATGCACCGCTAGGACAATATTCAGGCGCAGGCACTATTTTTGGGGTAACTGGAGGAGTTATGGAAGCTGCCATCCGCACAGGCTATGAGCTGCTGACGAATGAGAAGCTGCCCAAGCTCCAGCTGGATTTTGTCCGTGGCGAGGAAGGCATTCGAGTAGCAGAGGTACAGGTGGGCGAGCTGCAGCTCAAGGTGGCAGTCGTCGCTGGGCTCCAACATGCCTACCAACTCCTGGATCGTGTGCAGGCGGGTGAATGTGATTATCATTTTATTGAGGTCATGGGCTGTCCAGCCGGCTGTATCAGCGGAGGAGGGCAACCCAAGCTCATGTTGGAAAAACAAAAAATCGAGGCTTATCGTGCACGTAAATCGTCCATCTATGGACACGATGCTGCATCTCAGGTGCGCAAATCGCATGAGAACCCTTTTATCATCAAGCTGTACGATGAATTTCTGGGTGAGCCGCTAGGTCATGTATCGCACCATCTGCTGCACACGACCTTCCAAAAGCGTGGACCCGGCAAGCAGAGCCGTAGCAATGATATGCCCGTCAAAGGGCATAACGATTATTCCATTCATTAGTGCGCTCAACACATAAGTATGATCATTAGAAATTATATTTTGCTGTTAGTTAGAGAGGAGTCGAGTTGTATGAATCGCTTTGTTTTAGCTGATCCCGATCAGTGTATCGGCTGTCGCACCTGTGAAATCGCCTGTGTTATCGCACATTCGCCGGAGAACCCCTTTATCTCGCCAGATGACGAGTTTCATTTTCACCCTCGCCTTCAGGTGATCAAATCATTCGGAGTCACTGCACCTGTTCAGTGTCGTCACTGTGAGGATGCTCCATGTGCTAATGCCTGTCCGAACGGCTCCATTACGAACGCAGACGGCTGCATTCTTATTAATAGCGAAAGCTGCATTGGCTGTAAAACCTGTATGATCGCCTGCCCTTACGGTGCGATTACCATGGTGCCTCAATACAGAGACGGGCAGCCGGTCGTGCAAGACGGACTGTACACCAATGTGTCGGGTCGTTTGCAACCTAAAGAACGCATGATTGCCAGCAAATGTGATTTGTGCGAAGGTGTGGACGGCGGACCGGCCTGTATTGGAAAATGTCCAACTCAAGCCCTCAAGCTGGTCGAGCCAGATCTGGTTCATGCCCGGGTTGAGGAAAAACGAGCTGCAAGTGCACGTCAGCTGCTGCATATGACACGCATTCCGGCGACGGGTCTATAACATGACTCCGTCTTCTCCTCTGGTCAAAGTTATGCGGACCGAACGGGATGCACTAGGAGACATGAAAATTCCTATGGATGCCTTGTACGGTATTCATACCGCACGTGCGATGAACAATTTTGCAGTCAGCGGCAGGCCCGTGAACAGAAATCTGATTCACGCTCTTGTGTTGGTAAAAAAAACCGCCGCTCAAGTGAATGGTGAGCAGACCCGGTTGTCTGCCCACCGGGTCTCTGCCATTGTAAATGCCTGCGATGAATTACTCGCAGGACGGCATCAAGATATGTTTACCGTGGATGCCATGCAAGGCGGCGCAGGCACCAGTACCCATATGAACGTAAATGAGGTCATTGCTAATTTGGCCATTGTACAGCTAGGGGGGCAGCCAGGACAATACGAGCTTGTACATCCGCTGGATGATGTGAACTGCTGCCAATCTACGAATGATGTATATCCCACGGCGCTACGAATTGCAGCGATACGCCTGCTGCGCCCTTTGTGTGACACGATGTCTTCGTTGCAAAATGCTTTACAGCAAAAAGAAATAGAATATGCCGACCTGCTCAAGCTAGGTCGCACACAGCTAATGGATGCCCTGCCTATGATGGCCGGGCAAGGCTTTGGCGCCTACGCAAAAGCTATAGGGCGTGACCGTTGGCGCCTCTATAAAGCCGAAGAGCGGCTACGAGAAATCCCTATTGGAGGCACGGCGATTGGCACAGGTATGAATGCGCCTCGGGCTTACAGCTACCGGATGATCGAAAAGCTGGCGGACGAGACTGGATTAGGGCTATGCCGTAGCGACCACCCCATGGATCCGATTCAAAATATGGATGTCTTCGTCGAGGTGTCAGGTCTACTTAAATCCGCCGCGGTAAATCTGCTCAAAATATCTAGCGATTTTCGTCTGCTAGCCTCTGGTCCTTTCGGTGGTATCGGTGAATACCTGCTACCTCCGGTCCAAGCTGGTTCCTCTATTATGCCTGGCAAGGTCAATCCGGTGATGGCAGAAATGGCCGGATTGACAGCGATGCGTGTGATGGCCGAAGATGCGGCTATCACGATGGCTGCTGCCTCTGGACAGCTGGAGCTGAACGCGTTCCTGCCGTTGATTGCCGAATCGCTGCTGGAATCGCTGCATATTCTCACCAATGCCGTTCAACTGTTCGAGGAACGGTGTGTGCGCGGTCTGATCGTACAGGAGGAACGCTGCTCTGCTAATCTGCACAGCTCAGCTGTGATGGCCTCCGCGCTGGTCGCTGAGCTTGGCTATGATGAAGCTGCTTCCATTGCATCAGCAGCCATTGCACAGGGTCGCACACCAGAGGATATTGCAGAGGATCGCGGTCAGCTGACCCGTGCGCGGATTGACCAATTGTGCCATCCCTATACCGTAACCAAGCCCGGAATTCCGGGGCAGGAAGAAGGAACTCACCATGGGAATGAATGATACTCCAAGAAGTAACCGACCACATATCGTTCTGCTTGGTCGCCGAAATGCAGGCAAATCCAGCATTCTGAACGCCTTGACCGGCCAGCCCGCCGCTGTGGTATCACCTATAGGAGGAACGACTACGGACCCTGTTTTCAAGCCGATGGAGCTACTTCCTGCGGGTCCCATTGTTCTGGTGGATACCGCCGGACTGGACGATGAGGGTGAGATCGGGGAGTTGCGCCGCAACAAAACGCTAGAAATACTTAATAGTACAGACTTGGCTCTGCTGGTCATCGACGCCACTGTTGGAGTCGGACCATTCGAGTACGAGCTGCTCGAGAAGCTACGCACCAAAAAGATTCCTGTCATTGGTGTACTAAATAAAATAGATACCCTTGCTGAATCAGATCCAATGGCTGCAACGCTGGAGACCGAATTGAATCTCGCACTGATTCCTTTCAGTGCATCTGTGCTCCGAGGGGACGCAGAACTGAAAAAGGCCATCACAAATACACTCCCCCAAAACGAAGATCGCTTTCGTATCGTAGGTGACCTGTTGTCACCCGGCGATCTGGTCGTGCTGGTGGTTCCCATTGATAAAGCTGCGCCAAAGGGCCGATTGATTCTGCCGCAGCAGCAAACGATCCGTGATACGCTAGAGAGCGATGCCATCGCTGTCGTGACCAAAGAGCATGAGCTACGTTTGACGCTGGAGCGACTGGGACGCAAGCCCAGCCTGGTCATTACCGATTCACAGGTCTTTATGAAAGTCGCGGCCGACACGCCCAAGGATATACCACTTACCTCTTTCTCCATTCTGTTTGCCCGTCACAAAGGCGATCTGGACGAACTGGTGCGAGGTGCAAGAGCCATTGAACGTCTCAAGGACGGAGACCGTGTACTCATTGCCGAAGCCTGTACTCATCAATGCCAATCTGACGATATTGGTCGAGTGAAAATTCCACGTTGGCTCCGTCAAACGATAGGTAAACGCCTCATTATTGAGCATGCATCCGGCTCCAGCTTTCCTGATGATTTGAGTGAATATGCATTGGTTATTCATTGCGGTGCCTGTATGCTCAATCGGCGTACAATGCTTCACCGAATGTCTGAAACGAAAGCGGCCGGCGTGCCGATTGTGAACTATGGTGTGTTTATCGCTTATGTCCAGGGGGTCTTCCCCCGGGCTATTGAATGCTTTCCATCTGCTATGCTGGCCTGGGAGCAAGCCGCTGAAGCAGGAAGTTATTCTTAAAATCTCGTCATTAATATTCTCTTCTCTAGACATACAAAAGCAGCCGCGCTGATTCCAACGCGACTGCTTTTTATTTTCAAATGCTATTATTATCAATTGCTAAAAATACAAATCGCGCTCGCCTGCTTCTAATCGTTCAAGTCTGTCAAGCGTCAAACGGCGCGTTGATTCACGTGGTATACGCTCCAGATTTTCACGCAGAGCAGCAGCTCCCAATTCACGTGCTTCCTCATCCCCATAATCCAGTAGATATTCTTGGAAGGTCAGCAGCGAATTTGGCTGGCACACATTGTGAATTTGTCCGGATTTGGCAAGTTCCATGAAGCGATCTCCGGTTCGTCCCTCACGGTAGCAAGCTGTACAGTAGCTTGGCATATATCCGCCACGGCACAAACTTTTAATAATTTCCGATGGAGAGCGATGGTCTCCCACCTCAAATTGAGGCTTATCTTCCGTCTCCTGTTTTGCATAGGCGCCTACGCCTGTAGCTGATCCAGCACTAATCTGTGACACGCCTAAACCAATGACACGGTCTCTATATTCCGGCTCCTCGCGCGTAGACAGGATCATCCCAGCATAAGGGACAGCCAGTCGAAGAACGGATACAATTTTCATAAAATCATCGTCGTTGACCAGGTACGGATATCGCTCCAGATCTACATTTTCAGCCGGACGCAATCGTGGAACCGAGACCGTGTGAGGCCCACAACCAAAGGTTTCTTCCAAGTGCTCTGCATGTTTCAGCATGGCTACTGTTTCATACCGGAAATCATACAAGCCATACAACACACCGATCCCCACATCATCTATACCCGCACGCATAGCCCGGTCCATTGCGGTGGTGTGCCAATCATAATCCCGTTTGGGTCCCTGCAGATGAAATTTGCGATAGCTCTCCCGATGATACGTTTCCTGAAATAAAATATACGTACCAATACCCACCTCTGCCAGCTTCCGATAGTCCTCCTCGGTTGTAGATGCAATATTCACATTAATCCGCCGAATGCTGCCGTTATCTACCTTGACCTCATAGATCTGGCGCAGACAATCGACGATATAATCAATGGGACAATGGACTGGGTCTTCCCCCGCTTCTAATACAAGTCGCTTGTGTCCCAGTTCTTGAAGCACTCTAACCTCCTCCACCAATTCCTCCGGGGTCAGGCGGCTACGCGCAAAGCTATCATTGGTATGCTTATACCCACAATATTCGCAGTTATTAACGCAGTGGTTGCTTACATATAAAGGAGCGAACAGCACAATCCGGTTGCCATAAATCTGCTCTTTGACGGCCCGCGAAGATTTGAACATCTCTTCCAATAATTCAGGATCATCTACATGCAAAAGAGCCGCCGCTTCACTTGCATTCAGCCCGCGGCAGGCTCTACCCTTTTCTAAAATTTCCAAAATGCGTTGTCGATTTGTTGCCTCTTGTTTCCCCTGCTCCACTGCGGCCATTATCTCTGCTTCATTAATAAAATCTGCCGACACTTTCTCCCGTACTCCACTCACGTATACCCATCTCCTTATTTATGGTTACTGCAATGTTTCCGTCACGTTCTCACACGGTCCCCTGTCTCATAAGCTGTCGTTGCACTCTCAAACTATCGCCGCGCCCCATATCGACTTCAAATCCCGCTCCACGGATTCGCAGCTCCAAGCAATGTCTACATTGGGCAGACTCATCGCCCAAACATATTTTATTCTCATAAATCGCATACTTAGGCCTCACCGCCAGTGGCGACAAATTAGGCATCACCACATTCGCTCCCGCCTGAAGCGCCTTCTCCCTTCCCTGGGGATGAATCGTCCCCATGGCCGTGGATGCCGGAATAAGCGCATCTGGAACGACCAACCGGGATAATGAAATGATATCAAGTGCCTTTTCCATGCTCCCCTGGCTGGCCTCACGAAGCGGCGTATTGCTATGTGGTAAAAAGGGGCCAATCCCGATCATATCTGGCGACAGGCTATGCAAATAGACCAAATCATCTGCTAATTCACTGTTCGTTTGTCCCGGCAATCCCACCATACATCCAGCCCCGATCTGAAAGCCGATCCGTTGCAAAGCCAGCAGCCGGCTACGCCTGCTTTCGATCGTCATCGTCGGATGCAGCTTGGCGTACAAACTGGGTGAAGCTGTCTCATGCCGGAGCAAAAAACGGTCCGCGCCCGCCTCGTATAGTTGCTCATAAGTTTCGTCATCCCGTTCACCGATGGACAATGTAACCGCCACATCTGCAAAACGGCTTTTAATTTCCCGAATTAGTTTCGTCAGCCGGGCAGCCGTAAACCAGTAATCTTCCCCACTTTGCAAAACAAAGGTCCGATAACCCAGTTCATACCCCTCCGCGCAGCAGGCCAGAATTTCTTCCGGCTGCAAACGGTAACGGTCTGCCTGTTTATTCGAAGCACGCAGCCCACAGTACATGCAATTCTGACGACATATACTTGAGAATTCAATTAATCCTCGTAAAAAAACACCTTTGCCATAACGCTCCAATTTGGTGCGAGCTGCCAGTTGGCGCAGTTGTGCTCGTAGCGTCGGCTCACTATCCAGACGTGTCAGCAGCTCCGTCATTTCCGTATGCGTCCATTCCTTGCCATCAGCCAGACGCAGTAATAATTCGTCCGTGACTCATCCCTTCTTCCCTCGTCCATCCGGACTATACATCATCAGTGGCTTATATCGTACATGTATTATTCTAGCAACATCAGAGAGAATATAACGTGACTAGTTTCACAAAAAATCCCATTTTCTGAAAACCAATTTCATTCTCACCTTAAAAACTACATATTCATCTCTACACACAAAAAAAGCTGTTCCTCCGTTATAGAAGAAACAGCTTCTCTCGATAGGTCTATTTATCACTGAATCAAATCAATCGCCTGCTGGGGTACAAAATAATCAACGCCGTTAAATACGACTACACCGTTGAGCGTAGAATTTTTACCATTCAGTGTAGCAATATTTTTGTATACTGGAAGCTCCAGCTTGTTACTGCCTTTGGTCACCGTAATGACTTTCGTGTCCGCAGTAAACTTGGCTCCTTTAGCTTCAAAAGCGGCTTTTGCAGGAACAAACAGTTGCTTGCTGACTGTATCCAAATCCAGTCCAAGTACACGTGTCATATACTTATTTACATCTGTATTGTCGATGACACCGGATGGACGGTCACCGTTCGGCGCGTACGTGTACAACACGACATCACCCCCTGTGTGTCCACCTGTAGTCCAGCCAATATTGGCGCGTTTGCTAATAATTGGTCCGACGGCATAGTTCATGCTGCCTTCTTTGGCATCTTTAATTGTTTTTACTTCTTCGTCTGACAAATCGGTGATGCCAAAATACGTGGAAAGCACCTCTTTAATATTGCTGCGATCTGCATTCAGCTTGGATTCCAAGCCTTCACCCGTCAGCTTCGCTTTTTTCAATGGGTCTATAAAAGAAGCTAAAGGCGTTTTGTCATAATTGCTAGTTGTATCACTGCTACCAATCGTCAATCCACCGTTTCCGTGGTCTGTCACTGCTACGACGACAGTATTTTGGTTTTGCTTGGCGTAATCAAGAGCAACCTTCACTGCATCGTCAAATGAAAGCACGTCACTAATAATTCCCGTTGGATCATTAGCATGTGCAGCCCAATCCACTTTACTGCCCTCTACCATTAAGAAAAAGCCTTTATCATTTTTGGATAACACATCAATGGCTTTCGTTGTCATTTCTGCCAAGCTAGGTTCCTTCGATGCATCGCGATCCAGGTCATATGCAAGAGCTTCAGGAGAAAAGCTGCCCCAGAGCTTGCTGGAGATCGAATTTTTCAGCCCTTCAGGTGTTGTGACAAAATCATAGCCCTGGTCTTTAATTTGAGCAATTAAATCTTGGCCGTCCTTACGCCCTGCTGGCTCCAAAAACTTGCCGCCTCCACCTAACACAACGTCAACTCCATTGTAGGCTTGTTGCATGCTGAGTGCATCATAATTTTTGCGGTCAGGATAATGTGCGGTAAAATCAGCTGGTGTCGCATGCATAATCTCCGAAGTAGCAATAATTCCGGTTGATTTCCCTGCTAGCTTGGAAGCCTCCAGAATGGAAGCTACAGGCTTTTTGGCGTCACCTGCTGCGATCGGTTGCTGTCCGGGCATCGTTGCTTCATCTGGAAGAACGCCTACATACCCAGTATGTGACTTATGTCCTGTGGCAAAAGCTGTACCCGCCGGAGCAGAATCGGCAATCGGTGCATCCGCAGAATGTGTACGCACCATCCCGCTTGCCATGCTGTCTAACGTTAAGGATGATCCCTTGTACCATCTAGCCAATGCAGTAGCGTCATTAGCCATGCCGTCTGGAATCAGAATAATTACATTTTTAATTGTCGTGTCCTTCTCGACTGCCATCGCTGTCCCGCCGCTTACGGTTAGCATCATCGTCGCTAGGAGTGCAGCTACCGATTTTTTCGTATGTATCCCCCAACATTTTAGCATTCATTTTCCTCCCAGACCTTTTTTTGTACAACCAGAACTAAGATTAATTATGTTTTATCAGGAGAATGTTAAGGGAATTAATTATCTATATTAAAAGACTCTATTTGTGAAAAAACGCTTCATCTTATATAAAACTTGTGACACATGAGATTCGTTAGGATTGGGCATTTAATTTTATTATTGTATAATCAGTCTATGATGTAATAGGAAAAGCTTATAAGATAAGGAGTATGAAATTCGATGGAATTCAGACAGCTTCAGTACACCCTGCAAATTGCAGCGGAAAAAAACTTCTCACGCGCAGCAGAAAAACTGCATATCGCTCAGCCTTCGTTGAGCCAGCAATTGTCCAAACTGGAAAAAGAGCTTGGTGTACTGTTATTTCAACGCAACACCAGCACGGTGGAACTAACACATGCCGGAGCAAGCTTTGTGGAAAAGGCAAAAAAAATAGTCGACGCGGTGGAACAGCTCCGACAGGAAATGGACGATATCTCTCAGTTGAGAAAAGGGAAGGTCGTCGTTGGCAGTATGCCTATCACGGGCTCCCATTTGCTGCCACATGTGCTGCCTGTATTCAAGAGGGCTCATCCAGACATTGAAATCGTGTTAGTCGAAGATTCATCCATGAATCTGGAGAAAAAAACGGCAAGTGGCGATACCGATCTCAGCCTGCTCTCTCTTCCTCTAGTAGAACCTACACTTTCTTATGTACCCATCGGTGAAGAGTGGATTGATCTCGCTGTTCCTCCAGGTCATCCCCTAGCCCTGCGTAAAAACGGTAATCAGCCGCAACCAGTGCACATGGAAGAACTTAAAGACGAGCCTTTTGTCGTCCTGAAAAAAGGGCAAGGCTTTCGCAAGCTGACGATGGATCTGTGTCATCAGGCAGGCTTTGAACCTAATGTGGTGTTTGAAAGCACCAATATGGAGACACTCCAATCGCTCGTAGCGACAGGTATGGGAGTGACGCTCGTTCCCCGTTTTATCGCCCGCGCCGCCAGCAGCGAGTTTGTTCCAGCATTGCTGCCACTAGCCGAACCTACCCCCAGCCGTACCCTGGCGATTGCTTACCGGAACGGACGTTATTTGTCTAAAGCTGCCGAAGCTTTTATTGATACCTTCCGAGAAACGGTCAAGCAACTTTCTCAAAAGTAGCATCGAACGTGAAAAGGACCGTCTTCCTCCCCAGCCCAAGCTAGAGAGGAAGACGGTCCTGGGGCTTCGCCCCTATACTTTCAATACGGCATTTAGATCACGGGTTCGATTACACTGTTGCGATTGCTTCCCTCTGTCTTCAACGAACCACATTTCATGTTCATTTGAAATCCATGTCAGCCTCGCCTGATTACTCTACACTTGCTCGGAAACTCCACTTTATCCATCCCGCATCACTTCTTTCCTTAAGGTCTCTAGTCTTGGTATCCAAGAATGTCCTACCTCAGTTCCAATGTGCTGTGTGATCCCAAAGTGCCTGTCCTCGCCTTGTTGTGATCAGGGTCTCCCTACATGGGGTGGACTTTTATCCTGATCATAGCCCATTTCAAAGTTGTTTCCGACAACCTGTCTATTTAAGCCTCTCGGCCGTGACAGGCCATCCCTATTCGCCAGTTCGGATCTACTTTGGTTATCCATCGTTATCAACCTCCTGGTGTCGGGATACTATTATAATACACCTATGGGCTGTATCTGAAACAGATTCAACGATTTTTTTATCAGGATGAACCAAATGCTTGCTGCACGTCGGCTTCACTCACTTGTGTTTTAATAACCAGTTTCGAAGGATCTTGAGGCGAATATATCACCTCTATAATACTTCCCTGCTGCAGTTTGGATAGTTGGGAAGAAAAAACTTCCTTTTGCGTGGTTACATTAAATGTCTCGCCGTTGCTTTTCGTTATTGTCAGTGTAAACTGAAGCTTGATTTTATTGGGCCCCGCTTCACCCATGGGTGTGACATCCATTATCTTTGCATAGGCCTGTTCACCGGTTTTGGCAATTTCCATCAGCTCAGGCGATACGCCCTGCTTGACCATTTGCTCATTCATTAACGCTTGCAAATCCATTTGCGACACCTGACCTTTCAGGTCAAGACCTACCTTCATTTTGTCTTTCTCAGATACGATCAACGGAATAATCGAGCCTGGCTGAAATTGAGCCATGGAGGTCAAAGGAATAATCGTCGTCAAAGCAGTATCATATTTGTCTTCACCCTGTTTGGTTACGGTCAACCCGAGCTTTACCTGCGGCTGATTGTTTACATATGTCCCTGTTTGTTGAACACTTGTAATGATTCCAACCCCCGGAACACCCTTCTTGACTTTACCGCCACCAAAAAACAAACCTAAAATACCCGGTAGAAATATAAGCGCAAAGCCTGTATAAATTAACGGCCGATACCACGGGGCTCCCATAATTAAAAATGGATCATCCCATAAATATTCAGCCAGAAAAGGCGAAAATCCTACCCCAAACACCAGAAGTACCCCGATCAAACTCAAAAATCCTTTCATTCTCCAAAACCCCTTTTTCAATCATTTATTTAAAAAAATGTGCTCGCAAGAATGGTGAAACGCCCGCCAATCATTTACGCTGTCACCAGCCCCATATAAATCAGCTCTGATGGATTTGCCGGATTGCTACCCAGACCCACCACATCTCCAGGTCGCGGAATTTGCAGCTTAGATACGAGCGTTTCCAGCGTTTTTTGGTATCGATTGCCGCTAACTTCCGTCACATCTAGTACAAGCACCACAATCGGATCAAAATTCACGAGCTTCCCGGTATCTGTTACCGAAATCACAACCGCAGTTGCTGCCATCGCCAAGCCTCCGTTAGCCGCCGTTTGAGCTTGTCTTGCCGAGTTTAAGCTCTGGTTGATCTGTTCCCGATGCTCTTTGGGGACCAGACCTTTCATAAATAATCCGGACAAGCCCTTATTCATCAGTTGATCTGCATGTTCTATCGCATCCTGCTGTTTTTTCTTCTTACCGAAAAAGTTCATCATGTGGTTGCACCTCATATTTTGTATTGTTGTACCTTATGAATTCAGTATAGAAGACGGTATCCAACACCACAATACGTTTTGACGCATACAAAAAAACCGAAAAAACAGCAGCTTTAAACTGTTTTTTGTCGGTTTAGTTTTGAGCTTTGGGGCGGTTTGCACAAAATTTTGCGCACTTCAGAGCATTCTTTTGCACGATCATCTGAATGTTTTGTGAAAAACGAGTGCATTCAGCCTATTTTTTACGCAAAAGATAGACCAGCTTACGATAATACGCTGATGATTCTTTATAGCGACGACTGTCCTCGGATACTACAGCCAGCGTTTCATATAGTTGCTCAAGCCGCGCTGGATGCTGGAGAGTTTCAAAATAAGGCAAACATTGCAGAGCATGCGTCCAAAAAGTATCCTGTTTTCCCTGGGCAAGCGCAAGCTGGCTTTCATAAAAATCAAGCCCCATTTGCTGATCCGTTGTCAGATTAGTTTTACGTAGCTGATCCAGATGCTGTGAGAGCAGTCCCCAGTTTTTTCGGGCAAATGCAATCTCACAACGGTATATCAGCGTAACGGGCAGCATCATTTGTTGCATTTCCTCTCTCTCCCGACTCACCAATGCTTCAAAACGCACTACTTCTTCCAAGGCCTTATCCAGCTCGCCAATCGATGTCAGCATAATAATCCGATTGTTCAGGATCGTCGTAAGCATATCTGCCGCATTTTCCAAATAGACCAAATTCGCCTCCGCCATAGACAACGTTAACAGTGCTTCCTGTACAGAACCCATAGCAAAGCAATATCCGCTATAAGTCACGTACAGGCCCGTCAGACGGTGAAAGAGCCGATCATCATATACCCTGCGCATTGTTTGCTCAAACACCTGTTTGGCCTGATCAAATTGCTTGACCTGAATGCAGGCCTCCATCATAATGTTTTGCGCATTCAGCCAGTTTTCGGTTCCCTCATCCACCAGGCGGATGAGCTGCGTAACGTTATTTAGTACATCATAATAATGATTTTTAGAGCGGAAATATTGAATTTTATAAAATAAAATTGCTTTTTTTAGTGGTGCGGGCAACTCCACCTCATCCGAGCGACCAAACCTCTCCAAATAAAAATTCAAATAGGTTTGATGCAAATATTCATAGGCTGTTGGGTCATTTAGCTGCTGGTAATAAACAGCCTTCATCAAATAAGTCGTCATTTCCACCACGAGCGAATCGTTGCGATCCTCCAACTGATCCACATAGCTTTCCGTAGCGGGATTAGCCAGCTTGGACAGCTCTGTGAAAATCGTATCCGCTGTAGCCAGCGTCTCCTCATCCTCTGCCGATGCACGTAATAGGTAGGAAGATTGTACACCTAGACGTTCAGCAATTTGCTCAGCTAAATCCTCAGCCAGCGGGTAACGGTCAGCCAATATATTCGCAAAATGTGCAGGTGTAACTAATCCATCTACTAACTCTTTACGGGATAGGTTTTTCTTTTTACACAAAAATTCAATGCGTTCCTTAAGCATGGATTATCCTTTCTATACTGACTATCGGTCATACAGCAGGGGACGCCGATCTTCAAACACTGGAATACGCCCACGCACGTCCTGAACCAAGGCAGACTCAATTGAGCCTGTGAGAATCTCCTCCTGCTCTCCGCCCTCGGCAATCATTTCTCCCCATGGATCTATGATAAGCGAATGCCCGAAGAAATCGGTATCTCCACTACGACCTACCCGGTTACAAGCAATGACATACATCTGATTTTCAATAGCCCGTGCGGTCAGCAGGGTACGCCAGTGGTGAAGCCGGGGATGAGGCCATTCTGCAGGTACGATCAGCAAATTTGCGCCAGACAGGGCCAGACTGCGAGCCAGCTCAGGAAAACGGATATCGTAACAAATTGACGCCCCAGCCTGTATTCCGCCATCCAGTGCGAATACAACTTTCTCCTCGCCAGGCTGTAAATATTTCTCTTCATCCATAAGTCGGAACAGATGAATTTTAGAATACGACGCTACCTCTTTGCCTGTACGGTCAAAAACGAGCATCGTATTGTATACATGACCGTCGCTTTTTTTCTCTGCGATCGACCCTGCTACTACATTCACTTGATAAGTGGCGGCAAATGCCGCTATCCATGCCCGAGTCTCCGTCCCCTCTTCGTCCGCCAGCTCATGAATGCGATCCAAGGCATAACCTGTATTCCACATTTCCGGTAGAACAATCAGATCTGGCTTTTGTTCGGCCTTTACCGCTTGTTCCATTAAAGAACGGATATGATTGTGGTTTTCGGGAGGATTTCCTATCTCTATATGAGCTTGTATAAGTGCCACACCGAATGGCTGAGCTTCCTGATACGTCAAAGTTCTTCATCCTCTCTATGAGCCGGAACTTCCCGTGTCCCATTGTCCGGTATTTTCTCCCATCATAGCCCGATTAGTCTGGATTACGCAACCATACAAGCTCAATTCCCCCTATACAACTCGGTAAAATCGTGATAGATTGTTTCTTAAACTATTCCAAAAGGTCGTGTACATTGATGACTCATTTTTCTATTCCCTCGGCTGACGTCATGAAACAGTTACCCACTCAATTTTTTGCCACACTTGTACAAAATGTAAACCGTGAAATTGCAGCAGGGCATGATGTCATTAATCTCGGACAGGGAAACCCGGACACTCCTACTCCATCTCATATTGTAAAAGCTTTACAGGAATCAGCGGATAACCCGCTGTATCATAAATATTCTCCTTTCCGCGGCTACAGCTTTCTCAAAGAAGCCATCGTCCAGCGCTATCAGGAGGATTACGGTGTAACGCTTGACCCGGAAAGCGAGGTCGCCATCCTGTTTGGCGGAAAAACAGGCTTGGTTCAGCTACCGCAAGTTTTGCTCAATCCCGGCGATGTGTGTCTCGTCCCTGATCCCGGCTACCCGAATTACTGGTCTGGCGTAGCCTTGGCTAAAGCGGAAATGTCATTTCTCCCCTTAAAGGAAGAGAACCATTTTCTGCCTGATTATGAAGCCATTTCCGAAGAAGATCGCCGCCGCGCCAAATTAATGTTCCTTAATTATCCGAATAATCCCACTGCGGCAACTGCCCCACTCTCCTTTTACGAGGATACGGTTGAATTTGCGCTACGTAACGGTATTGTGGTTGCCAGTGATTTTGCCTATGGCGCTATTGGATTCGATGGCAAGCGGCCTGTAAGCTTCCTACAGGCCGAGGGGGCTAAGGATGTGGGGATTGAGTTCTATACCTTGTCCAAAACATACAACATGGCCGGCTGGCGTGTTGGTTTCGCGTTCGGTAATGCCAAGATCATCTCGCTGATTAATTTGCTACAGGACCATATTTATGTAAGCCTGTTTGGAGGTATTCAGGCAGCAGCGGCGACAGCTCTGACGTCCTCACAGGAATGCGTAACCGAGCTGGTTGCTCGCTATGAATCACGCCGCAATGCTTTTTATGATGCCCTTGGTCAAATAGGCTGGAAGGGGACGCGTCCAAGCGGCTCCTTCTTCAGCTGGTTGCCTGTGCCGCAGGGCTATACTTCGGCTTCTTTTGCTGATCTGCTACTGCGTGAAGTCAAGGTAGCTGTCGCTCCAGGGATTGGGTTCGGTAGCGGCGGCGAAGGATATGTGCGAGCAGGGCTTCTGAGCTCAGAAGCTCGACTGGCCGAGGCGGCTGATCGAATTGGCAAGCTAAACCTGTTTGGTTAAGCCGTATTTTCCAGCTACAACTTCTTTGCCAAACCTAGTCTTTTCGTGGTATTCTGTATCCAATATCATTTAGCGCGTTGAAGGGACTATTAAGAGAGGCTCGGTCCTGTTCAGAGAGTAAATTCCGATAGGCTGCAAGAATTTACCTGGACTCTCTCCCAACTCCTATCCCCGAGCGCCCTGCGCAATCAGGCGGTCCCTGCCGTTAACAGGTTTTAAGTGGGATGATCATGAATCATCAATGAAGGTGGTACCGCGGAAGCACAAACTTTCGTCCTTTGCATACAAAGGATGGAAGTTTTTTTGCATTAAAAAGAGTAAAATTAAGGAAGTGGACGTCTTGTCAACACGTATCGTCATTAAAATCGGTAGTAGCTCCCTGACTGGAGTGGAAGGTGGCCTGAATCGGGAAGCCATCGCTTATTTTGCTAGGGAAATCAGCTTGCTTCGTGCAAAAGGCCATGAAGTGTTGCTGGTTACATCAGGTGCTGTAGCTGCCGGATTTCGGGAGATTGGGTATCCCTTTCGGCCCAAACTGCTGCATGAAAAGCAAGCAGCAGCTGCCGTCGGCCAAGCTCTTCTCATGCAAGCCTATGAGCAGGCTTTTAAAAATTTTGACCTCGTAATCGCGCAGGTTCTGCTGACCCGTAGTGACTTTCTGAGCCGCAAACGGATGAACAATGCCGGAATGACTGTAGAAGAATTGCTGCGCCAGCAGGTTATCCCGATTTTTAACGAAAATGACACCGTATCGATTGACGAATTGAAATTCGGCGATAATGATATGCTGTCTGCACTAGTTGCCAATCTGGTCAAAGCCCAGCATTTGATTATCATTACGGATACCGATGGCGTATATACGGCTGACCCGCGCAAGCATCCAAACGCTGTACGTTTTGAACGTATCGAGGAAATTACAGAGGAGATTTATGCATTAGCCGGAGGTTCTGGATCAGCAGTAGGAACTGGCGGCATGCGATCCAAAATCGAGGCTGCCAAAGTGGCTACACGCGGCGGTGTGCCTGTATATGTGGGACGGGTAAGCGAAAATGGTGATCTAGACGCAGCCGTCGAAGGACACGGACCAGGCACTTATTTTGATACTCACCTCTCCTCACTGCCGATGAAAAAACAATGGCTTGGATTTATGTCCACCCCTTTGGGCTCGGTGCATGTAGACCAAGGGGCCGAAGAAGCGTTAGTACACGGAGGACATAGTCTGCTTCCGGTTGGCGTACGACGTGTCGAAGGCAGCTTTCATGCTGGAGATGTCGTTGAGGTACTGGGACCGGAAAATAAGGTATTAGGACGCGGCATCGTCAATTATGATGATGAACAGCTTAAAATGGTACAAGGTTTACCTAGCGGTGAGGTTGTGGGCAAAATTGGTCCCATCCATCGGCTTGAGGTGATCCACAGGGATGAATGGATTACATTATGTATGTAGGGAGGCCATAATATGAGTGATTTAACGACAAACACAGCAATAACAGAGGATAACCAGTTCAGCGAAGTACGAACCAAAGCAAGTCTCGCGAAAAAAAGTGCCGGGGTTATGAACCGACTGACTACAGCACAAAAAAACGAAGCATTGCTTGCTATGGCTGAAGCTCTAGTAAACCATGCAGAAGAGCTGATTGCAGCGAATCATAATGACCTGAAACGTGGACGGGAACTGGGAACGTCCGAATCACTGCTCGACCGCCTCAAGCTGACCGAGGAGCGAATTGGAGCTATTGCTGAAGGATTGCGGCAAATTGCGGTGCTACCTGATCCGGTCGGCGACACGCTTGAGCAAATTGAACGTCCGAATGGTCTGCGGATTGAGAAAATACGTGTACCGCTGGGTGTCATCGGCATCATATATGAAGCGCGTCCAAATGTGACCGTGGATGCAGCGGGCCTGTGCTTGAAAACAGGCAATCCGGTTGTGCTGCGCGGGGGTTCGGCTGCTCTCTCCTCCAACCGCAAGATCATTGAAGTGCTACAGCAGGCGCTAGACGCAACAGCCGTGCCACGCGAGGCGCTTCAACTCATTGAAGATTCAGACCGTGCCTCCGTCAACGAAATGCTCACCTTGAACGGCTTGCTGGATGTGATTATTCCACGCGGCGGGCGTTCACTCATTCAAAATGTTGTGCAAAATGCTACCGTGCCTGTCATCGAAACCGGGGCTGGCGTATGCCATACGTTCTTGGACGCTACAGCGAATGTAGAAATGGCCGAAGCGATTACACTCAATGCGAAGGTACAAAGACCGTCCGTGTGCAACTCGATGGAAACACTGCTCGTACACTCGGATTATGCTCAAGCACATTTAACAGGATTGGCTGAACGTTTTCGTGATGCTGGGGTTGAGCTGCGCGGATGTGCACGGACACGAGAACTAGCTCCTTGGGCTGTCTCTGCGACGGAAGAGGATTATGGCACTGAGTACAATGATTACATTTTGAATGTAAAAGTCGTAAACAATTTGGACGAAGTACTGGAGCATATTGCCCGGTATGGCACGATGCATTCAGAGTGTATTGTTACTGAGAATAAAGCTCATGCTGAGCGTTTTCTGCAAGAAGTGGACGCGGCAGCCGTGTACCACAATGCATCCACCCGCTTCACGGATGGCTTCGAGTTTGGATTTGGTGCCGAGATCGGAATCAGCACACAAAAATTACATGCCCGCGGCCCTATGGGATTGCCTGCCTTGACTTCAACCAAATACCGCGTGTACGGTACTGGACAAATCAGGGAATAATATCATAAATCAATCCGTATCTTTGGAGGTATGAATCCATGTGTGAATCACAAACAAAGGTGTTAATTAACGAGCAAATTACGTTTTTCGGTGCAGGTTCAATGGCTGAGGCTATTATTCGTGGGATGACGAATCGTTCTGTCGTTAAACGTGGCGGTATTACCGTCATCAACCGCAGTAATCAGGCTCGTCTTGAAGAACTCCAACAGCAATACGGAGTATTGTTCCAAACTGAGGATGCAGCCAAAACGGAACTGCTGCGTCATTCTCCAGTGATCGTGCTTGCCATGAAGCCTAAAGATGCTGCCGGGGCACTTGGACAGCTCGGTCCCCTTCTGTCAGATGAACAGCTGATCATTTCGGTCATCGCCGGGTTGTCTATTCGTACCATGCAAACGTTGCTTGGTCGCAAACAGCCAATCGCACGGACGATGCCCAACACATCCAGTTCGATTGGACTGGGAGCCACAGGCATCAGTTTTTCCAAGGAGATCAGCGAAACTCAACGTAAAAACGTGCTTACGATGTTCGAATCCGTAGGTACAGTAACGGTTATAGAGGAAGAGAAAATGGATGTACTGACCGGCATTTCCGGAAGCGGTCCTGCCTATGTCTACTACTTAATGGAGGCCATGATTGCTGGGGGAATCCGCGGTGGCTTGACTCCTGAACAAGCGCATGAACTAACAGTGCAAACTGCGCTTGGCGCAGCACGCATGGTCCAGCAAACCGGAGAGGAGCCTTCTGCCCTTCGTCAAAAAATCATGTCTCCTAATGGCTCCACGGTAGCTGCATTGGAAACACTGGACAAAGGTGACTTCTACGAAACGGTGATTGCGGCGGTGCAGCGCTGCGCTGAACGATCCCGCGAGATGGGAGCTGTACTTAAGGAGGGAATTGAGTGAGCTATTGCCTGGCGACCTACCGAATATACGATGACAAAGCTGATTTTAAGCAAAAGGCCCAATCTATTGCCATCGGCATGACGGTGGGCAGCTGGACTGAGCTCCCGCAGGCCAAGCGGGATGCGATGCAAAAGCATCTCGGCTCTGTTCAATCTGTGGATATTCACGATGGAGGTCCCGGTGAGCGGTACGCCGACTTAACGATCGCTTACCCGGATGTCAATTTCAGCCGTGATATTCCCGCATTGTTGGTTACGGTCTTCGGCAAAATTTCGATGGACGGCCGAATTAAGCTGACGAAGCTGGGTTTCTCGGAAGCATTCCTCTCTGCTTTTTCAGGTCCGAAATTCGGTATCAGCGGCTTGCGTGAGCAGCTTGGCGTGTATGACCGGCCTCTGCTCATGAGCATTTTCAAATCCGTAATTGGGCTCAATTTGGACGAACTGCGTGAACAGTTTACCCGTCAGGCTCTCGGCGGCGTTGATCTGATCAAAGATGACGAGATCTTGTTTGAAAATGGGATGACGCCGATTGAAAAACGTGTCGAAGCCTGTATCCGGGCTGCCGAAGCGGCTGAACGTGAAACTGGTAAAAAGCTGCTGTATGCCGCTAATTTAACCGGTCCAACCTCGCAGCTCAAGACGCAAGCCCTCAAGGCTATTGACGCAGGCGCGAACGCGTTACTGTTTAACGTGCTGGCCTATGGTTATGATGTGCTGCATGAGCTTAGCAGCGATCCCGCCGTTTCGGTACCGATTGCAGCCCATCCTTCATTAGCAGGTGCTGCATACCCATCGCCTCATTATGGTATATCGGCGTCCGTCCTGCTTGGTCAGCTTATGCGGCTAGCTGGTGCTGATCTCGTTCTCTTCCCTTCCCCCTACGGCTCAGTGACAATGCCGCGTGAGGAGAACATGGCGATTCGCGACGAGCTGATCACCCCTGCTCTACCGCTGAAGACCAGCATGCCTGTCCCTTCCGCAGGGATACACCCAGGTCTGGTGCCACTCATTGTACGCGACTTTGGTACTGATGTGGTGGTTAACGCCGGGGGCGGTATTCACGGACATCCACTGGGTACGGAAGCTGGTGGGCGCGCTTTTGTGCAGGCGATTGAGGCGGTGCAGCAGAATGTCCCGCTGGCCCAATACGCCCGCACTCATCCTGAGTTGCAATCTGCGCTCGACACGTGGGGAGGCGAACGATGAGCACAGCCAAGAAGCCTGTCATTTTTTGTGATTTTGACGGGACCATTACGAACAGTGATAATATTGTCGCTATTATGAAGCATTTTAAGCCTGTGGGCTATGAGCCCATCATGCATCAAATCGTGAACAGGCATATGTCCATTCGTGAAGGCGTAGGTGCGATGTTCGCCTTGATGCCTTCGAAGCTTAAGGAAGACGTTATCTCATATGTACTTGGACAAGCGGGTATACGTCAGGGCTTTGCACGCTTTTTGGACTTTGCACGAGAGCAGCAGATTGAATTTTTCGTTACTAGCGGCGGCATTGATTTTTTTATTGATCCATTGCTAGAACCGTTCGGCATCCCCCAGGATCACATTTTTTGCAACGGAGCGGATTTTTCCGGGGCTCACATCCAGATCACGTGGCCGCATCGGTGTGAGGAGCCGTGTAAGAATGACTGTGGCATGTGCAAAACGACCGTCATTCGTCAATACCCTCCCGAGCAATACGAACGGATTTTGATTGGCGACAGCCTGACAGATTTTGAAGGAGCTAAAATTGCCGACCTTGTGTACTCCCGCTCACATCTGACATTAAAGTGTCAAGAGCTTGGCGTACCGCATGTACCCTTTGAGACATTTGACGATATTATCGAGGATTTAAAGCAAAAACAGGAGCAGGGGGTACTGTAATGAGTTTTAACTTGGCAGACATTTCGTTTGAGGAAAAACGCCGTTCACTGGAAGAACTCGCTGATGTCAAGGAGCTATTCGCCTCTCGCAACTGGTTCCCAGGTACAAGCGGTAATCTGTCGATCCGAATTGGTAATTTTCACCCAGAACAATTTTATTTTGCAGTCACCGCTAGCGGCAAGGATAAGACCAAACGTACTCCTGAGGATTTTCTGTTCGTAGACCAATACGGAAAAGCGGCAGAAGCCACAAACCTCAAGCCAAGTGCAGAGACGCTCATCCATTGCGAAATTTACCGCCTGACAGGCTGTGGAGCAGTTTTTCATGTGCATACCGTATTTAACAACCTGATTTCCGAATATTACGGCGAACAGGGCTTTGTACCTGTGCAAGGCATCGAGCTCATTAAGGCTTTTAACATTTGGGAGGAAAATGCCGCCATTCAGATTCCCGTACTGCCAAATTATGCTGACATCGCCTCAATTGCCAAGCTAGTACCAGACGTGCTGAATGATCAGGTTCCAGGCATTTTATTGCGTAATCATGGCATTTATGCATGGGGTCGTGATGTGTTTGAAGCTAAAAAGCATCTGGAGGCGTTTGAATTTCTGTTTGAAACGACCTATCGCTCCTTGCTACTGAAAACTTCAAAATGAATAAATTATATATATTAAAGATGCGTATCATTGAATGGTAAAAGTGGTCATTGAATGAATATTGAGAACGGTACCTAGCGAAAGCACGGAACGTTCTTTTTTATTTAAAAAAAGCAACCTATCCTACTGGCGACATAAAAACCTAATCTGTTCTTCTCAAATGGAGTTTTTTAATCCGATGAAGGTATCAACTGCAAATTAAAAGGCAACTGGGGTGATAAGTTGAGTAAAGAATTAAAAGATATAATATTAAGTTTAGAAAAGCAGTTAATGCATGCTCGAAGAGAGGATTTTGAAAAACTATTAGCTCATGACTATATTGAGTATGGTTCGTCGGGTAGAAAGTACGACAAGTCAATGCAATTAACCTTTTTAAAGAGTAGGTCTCCATTGAACCATATACCATTTATAATTACTGACTTTAACATAAGGTTGTTATCTTCAGAAATTATACATGCAACATACTGTACTGAGTCGAATGATACCGGAATTAAATCATTAAGAAGTTCAATTTGGAAATTAAATGAAGGGCGATGGCAAATTTCAATATAGTAAAAAAACAACGTCCCCTATTGGGGACGCTCCAGCGTGAATTGCTCACCTAGCTTTGCATAGTTGTTTCCAGCCAACCGACTCACCGGACGCAACTCCTTGGCAATCACATATGTATTTTGGTACGCTTCCTCTGATAAATGATACTGCACTACGCGCCCAATTAATAGGTCACAGGCAGGTGTGTCCTCCTTGCCTCCCAGCGGTATCACCTTCTCCAAAATACATTCCATACGTATTTTCGCTTCAGTCACACCGGGAACTGCAATTTTTGTACTCTTTATTGGGGTGAGACCTGCCAGTGTAACCTCACTCTCCTCCGGCGACAGACGGGAAGCCGTCACATTCACTGCCCCCACATTGTCTTCGTCTGTAATATGTACGACAAAAGCATTGTGCTCCATCGCATTACGCGCTGTATCTTTAGAAACTCCATCGACACGCTGTACGGATACAGACAGCAGTGGCGGCTCGGCAGCAACGATGGAAAAATAACTGAACGGAGCACCATTCAGCACCCCTTCGCTGCTCAAAGTCGTTACAAACGCTACCGGCCTTGGGATAATACTCCCGGTCAACAGCTTATAATTTTCACGCTCTGTAAGTGTGTCAGGATTTAAAGAAATCATTTTCCCCTCTTTTCCGACTACATTCGCTTCGAATGCATATCATCAAGTTACGCCTGGTAAGCAACTACATCTTATAACCAGTCACATGGTGCAACTCAGGCTTCCCTAACAAGTATCGCGTGAATGATACAAAATGTAAAGCTGAAGCTAGAAGCCCTCTCTATTTTTCAATCACATTCCCCTGACTGTCACGCACAGTAACCGCTATTCCGTCAGGCACAGCAATGGTAACGTCAAGCTGATGATGTGTCTGCATAAAACGTGTGGGAACCTGGCTGAGAAGTACATATAGTGTGTCTCCAATTTGCTTTGTCTGATACAGCTCCGTTCCTTTGAAATCATCCTCATTGCCTGTATAGATATAATTCCCGAACACATGCACCTCCGGTGAGGTGGTTGCGTCAATTTTGACCGCATAGGGATCTTCTCCCTGTACAATCACCTTGGTCACTCCGGCAGGAAGTTTTTCATGCCAGTCTGGGAGAGTCCTTGTTTCCTGAACAGAACTCATCATTTCTCTGACTTGCGGAGTGATGCCCAATGAGCTGACTAAGGCAAATCCGATACAACAAAAAACCAATATCGCCGTAATAAACATACTGAACAGATCATAGCGAATGCGCTCACGTGTCCCTTTCCAAGCGGTATACATTAAAATCTCCAGTCCCAGCAAAACAAACACGACAGGCCACCACGTCAACGCTTGATCCAGTATGCCCGCTCCCCAAAACTTAGAGGCAAACGTTACGCCGCCCAGCAGTACCAGAAAAAGTCCCATGGACAGCCTTCCAACTTTCCACACACCTGTTGGAGCGTTTGAGCTCTTGGAGGTGCCATTCTTATGAGATGAAGTACCCAATAAACCTATTGCCCCAGTCACGTCGCTCTGAGAGTGATGGGCTCCCTTAAAGGAAGCCTCACTCTTTGAAAATTCAGTATCCATTCTATCGTTTCTCCTTTGCTCGCTTCAATTTGGAATTACCGATCATCATCCAAACACCGCCGCCAATTAATAAGAGGGAGACAATAATGGTTCTTAAATACATATCAACTAAATTGTAAATTTGTCCATCCGGGAACAGACGGTCCAGTGTCGGAACAAGTACGTTAATCAGGATGTAGTATGCACCCAGCAGAAGCAGTCCCAAGCCTACCCAGCGATGATATTGAGCAAACATACCGATCACAGGCTTGTCGATCAGCTGCTCCTGCCCATAACGGCTTACCTGCTGCAATGCATCAAAAAAGCTGTAAAACCAGACCACCGGGATTAGAAACAAAAAGAGTGAAAGATGCAGCACGTCCAGTATATAGATAAATCCTAAAAACAGTAGCATGAGCTGTAGTCCACGTTTTTGCAACCCAATATACATATGTCCGGCACCGGGAAATACCGATAAAATGGTAGCCAGCATTTTACTACGACGTCCCTCAACTCTTCCATGCTCCAGTTCCTCAAACAAAGTCCGGTCCTGAAGAATGTCTCCAGCTTGTTTACGATGTACATGCTGCACCGCATCAAACATGCAATACAGCCAAATAATCGGCAACACGCCTGCAAACGCCAAAAATCCGGATTCGTTCGTTATGCTAGTAATAAAGATGAGGATCGCGCCAAAGCCAAAGAAGGATAACAGAAAAGACAAGCCACGCTGCATCAGCCCCAAATGAAGGTGCCCCAAACCCGGAATGAATGACAGCAAAATCGTAAAAAATCGTTCATTATCCGATCCTTTTTGAAAAGCAGGTGATCCTGCCATACCATAGTATCCTTGTTGATAATACCCGGGACCAGATCCCATACCTCCCCCCGTGGTATTCGTGCCTGTGTCTGTTGCTCCCTCCGGCACCTCTCCTGTTAAACCAGCCTCTCCATAAGGTTCACTTTGCGAGTAAAAGCCATATGGATTGGGTCCTGCATGAGGGGGGTATGGAGTAGCGACTGCACGAGGATCATAACGTAATAAGCTAATCACGATATGCAGCATGCAGAGTCCCCATAAAAGGGCAGCAATAAACATACCCACCAAAAAAAACGCTCCGTCACTTGCTACCACTGACAAAAATATTCCCCCTGCCAGACATCCGAAAAACAAAATGGTATAGACAAACGCATTGGCTTTTCTGGTCCAGTAATAGTGTCCTACACCCGGAATGATGTTCAATAGAAATGCCAATAGCTTGCTTCGTTCCGTATAAGGCATCGCTACACTTCCTTTCTATTTATGGAATCTTGGTAAAATTCCCAACTGAAGGTTGATTTTAAACTTGTTCATCTTACCCTTAACTTATTTAGGGCTTTAATTTATCGAGCCAGGTTGTCGTAGCTTGCATGACTTCTTCACTGTAAGAGACGCGTTCTTTTGAAGGAACCGGCTTATTGCTTGTTTGCGGCATCATTTTGTCAAAGGCTCCACTGGATAGCAAGATCAACGTCAGACTTGCGGCAATAACATAGTGGAACACAGGTTTTTCAAACCAACGACGTTTTTTGAACATAATTTGACTCGGTTCAGCTTCTATATTAGGAAGAACGGCCATTACCTGATCTGTGAAGCGCTCCGTATCCATCCAGGCAGAGTGTTCTTCCAATGTCGGCTCTAATTGCTCCAGTGCGACAAGATATAGCATCAGCGCTTGTTCATCTTCCAACAAGAGCTTTTCCAGTCGGGTAGATTCCTCTATCGAACAAGTTCCTGTAATGTATGCATGCCAGTCATTCGTTTGCCCTTCCATCCACGGTCTATCCTGTTGGTCAGTCAATGCCATTCCTCCTCCTTCCAGTGATTCCGAATCCATAGTCGTGCCCGATAGAGTCTGGACTCTACCGTTTTTAAAGCTACCTGCGTCTCTTCTGCTATTTGATCGTAGGTTTTGCCCTGCATATAGTAAGCTTGAATAATATCTCGATGCTGCTGGGGCAACTGGGCGATTTTCTGTGATAGTTCTACCGTTTGCTCTTCACGGATGAGACGGGCCAGTACATCTTCATCCGGGGAAGGGAGCTGCACAAGGGATTGTGCCACGTCTATGAGCTCTGCGGGCCGCCTGTCTTGTTTGCGCTTGATATCCAGCGCTTTATGAAGCGCAATTCGGCTCAGCCACGTTTTAAACCCTTCGTTCCGGTACTGGGGGAGAGACTTGTACACCTGAACGAACGCCTCCTGCGCGGCATCCTCTGCTTCCTTGCTGTCATGCAGTACCGAATAGGCCACATGAAATACATGCTTGCTGTACAGCTCTACGATCTCACGGAACGCCTGCCGATCACCGGACCGGATTCGTTCAATGATTCTCTCTATATCAATGACGCTCTCCCCCTTCCCAATACTATAGACGCCAGGAATTTTTCTTCCCCTGCATATTTCTAAAAAAAATTTAAAAAGGACACACCCTCCTAATCGGAAGGGTGTGTCCTCTATCATTAAAGTCTACTTGCTCACTTTAAATTTCTGCCCTACATTACATGTTGCACAAGCGATACTCCGCGTTGTCCATGTATCGCCATTTCAATGTGACAGCCATAGCGCATCAATTTACTACCTAAAAGGCTCAGTTTGCTACTTTAATTGCGACCGCCACCACGGAATCGCTGGGCATATTCTTTCGCATCCTGTGCATTACGAACCCGGTTTCGGCTCCACTCTAGCAGAATGCGATCTATATACCGGAAATGTACCTTCCCAGCAAATACCGCTTCCTTCAGGGCCAGCAAAATAAGCTCCTCCGGATACCGATCCTGATCCACCCAACTGCTGATCGTCTCATATTCCATCGGTGATAATGGTCGGCCGAATTCTTTCTCAAAAATTGTGAATAAATTTCGTTCTTCTGTAAGTGGAGATTCCGATACTCCATTCAGTAAATCCGGCTTCCCGGCAAACAAAATGTCATCTTCATCGTGCTGCTCCGAACGCTCGGCGATCATACATTCAGCCAGCTTGCGATACAGACCCGCCAAGTTATAACGTTCAAATTGGACGGATGAACTGCGGTCTTCCACGGAATCTATTCGCAAAAAACCTTCTTTCATGAGCTTACTGAAATAAAGCGCGATTTCGTTTGCAGTGCACCCAATTCGAGCCTGCAATTGCTCCCATGTCGGAAATTCATTACGTTCCGCTTGTTTAAATGCAAGTAACTGCATCAGTAGCAGCATTTCACCATCCGTCAGCCGAAGCGTCCGATAATGCTTGAGCAGAGCGTAGGGAATTTGAACCATTCCGGTTTCCATAGCATAGGCTACTCCCTCCGCCCAATCTGCCGCTGATGTCTTATCAAATGATCCTGTCATTGATTATGGATACAAACGATACAGCATACGTGGGAACGGAATCGTTTCACGTACATGATCGAGTCCACAAATCCATGCTACTGTACGCTCCAGTCCCAATCCAAAGCCAGAATGCGGAACGGTACCATAGGTGCGCAGATCCATATACCATTGGTAGGCTTCACGTGCCAGGTTATGCTCGTTAAAACGTTCTTCCATCAATGCTGGATCGTCAATTCGTTGGGAACCCCCGATAATTTCGCCATAACCTTCAGGAGCGATCATATCGGCACACAGAACAACCTCTGGGCGGGATGGGTCAGGTTTCATATAGAATGCTTTAATGTGAGTCGGCCAATGCGTAATGAACACAGGCTTGTTATATCTTTCGGCAATAGCTGTTTCATGAGGAGCACCGAAGTCTTCTCCCCACGGGATGTCGAATCCTTCACCTTGAAGGAAGGCAATCGCCTCATCGTACGTAATCCGTGGAAACTCACCTTGAATTTGCTCCAGCTTCGAAACATCGCGTCCGATAGCTTCAAGCTCCTTCGCACAATTTTTCAGAACAGACTGCACGATATGGCTTACAAACTGCTCCTGAACGCGCAAGGATTCTTCGTGATCCACAAAAGCCATCTCAGGCTCGATCATCCAGAACTCAATCAGGTGACGACGTGTTTTGGACTTTTCCGCACGGAAGGTTGGACCAAAGGAATATACTTTACCCAGCGCCATTGCCGCAGCTTCCATGTACAGCTGTCCGCTTTGTGTCAAATAAGCATCCTCGTCAAAATATTTGATGTGGAACAACTCAGTTGTACCTTCCGCAGAAGAAGGAGTCAAAATAGGCGGGTCTACCTTCGTAAAACCGTTGCCGTTGAAAAATTCCTGTACAGCACGGATAATTTCCGCCCGGATAATCAGTACTGCACGTTGCTTAGCGGAACGTAGCCACAAATGGCGATGATCCATCAGGAAATCTACACCGTGCTCTTTTGGGGTAATCGGGTAGTTTTCGGTCAAATGAATGATTTCAATACCTGTAACCGTCAATTCGTAGCCCGATTGACTGCGCGGTTCCTCTCGCACGATTCCAGTTACATAAAGGGAGCTTTCTTGTGTCAGGGATTTGGCATCATTCCAAATATCCTCAGACACTTCGCTTTTTACGATAACCCCTTGAATATACCCGCTACCATCACGTAGTTGCAGGAACTGAATTTTACCGCTAGACCGCTTATTGTTTACCCAAGCGCCAATTGTAACCGTTTCCCCTACATGGCGACCCACTTGGGCAATCGTACTTTTATTTGTCATGACCGTCTCTCTCCTTGAACCGAAAATCAAACAGCCCTCCCCCTTGGGTTAGGCTGTTTGCTCTCGCTGTTTGGTGCATGTGGTACTTAAACCATAGTTCCACATGTATAAAGTTTACACTTACGGACCGAACTACTGAACCAGACGGAACGTGTCACGGGCAATTACCAGTTCTTCGTTTGTTGGAATGATCAGTACTTCTACCTTCGAATTTGCAGTTGTAATCCGGCGAATCTCGCCAGAACGAATAGCGTTCAATGATTCATCCAGCTCGATACCGAGGAATGTCAGTTGTTCCAACACTCTCTTACGCAGTACGATGGAGTTCTCGCCTACGCCTGCCGTAAATACAATTACGTCTACCCCGTTCATTGCGGCAGCATACGAACCAATATACTTGCGCAGACGGTATTCATACATTTCAAATGCCAATGTAGAATTAGCTTCGCCTTTTTCCATACCTTCAGTGATTTCACGCATATCACTGCTGATACCAGAAATAGCTAGAAGTCCACTATGCTTGTTCAGCATGGAATTGACTTCATTGACAGTCAATTCTTCTTTGTTCATGACATAAGGCACGATTGCTGGGTCCAAATCACCACTACGAGTACCCATCATAAGTCCTTCCAGTGGAGTCATACCCATGGAAGTATCTACAGACAAACCGCCTTGAACTGCTGTTACACTACCACCATTACCGATATGGCAAGTGATGATCTTCAAGTCTTCCAAAGGACGGCCGACAAATTTGGCAGCTTCCTTACTTACAAAGTCATGGGAAGTGCCGTGTGCACCGTAACGACGAACCTTATACTTATTGTACAACACTCTCGGTATGGCGTACATATAAGCTTTTTCTGGCATGGTTTGATGGAACGAAGTATCAAATACCACAACTTGCGGTACTTCTGGCATATTCAATTCAGCCGCTTTAATCCCCATCATGGATGCTGGGTTATGCAGTGGAGCCAGGTCGAACAAGCGACGGATTTCACTCTTCGCTTCAGGAGTTACGAGCGCTGACTGTTTGAAAATTTCGCCTCCATGAACCACACGATGGCCCACAGCCTGAATTTCGCTAATGCTGGAGATAACACCATGCTCTGCATCTGTGAGTGCATTCAGTACTTTACGGATGGCAGTAGTATGCTCCAAAATTTCGCTAACTTCAGTGTATTCTTCCTTATTGGTTGGTTTATGCGTCAGAATCGAAGAGTCCATACCGATGCGCTCTACCAATCCTTTTGCCAAAACGGACTCGTCCGTCATATCATACAATTGGTATTTCAGGGAAGAACTCCCTGCGTTGATTACGAGGATTTTCATATCCGGTCACCATCCTTGTCATACTTAAAGAAGCCTTCGCCCGATTTCACGCCCAGATTACCTGCACGTACCATTTTCTTCAGGACGATGGACGGACGGTATTTCAGTTCGCCAAATTCACGGAACATCCGCTCCAGAGCCGCCAAAACGGAATCCAGACCAAAGCGGTCAGCCATTTCCAAAGGACCGTTTTGGAAGTTGTAGCCGATACGCATAGCATCGTCGATATCTTCGGCAGAAGCTACGCCCTCTTGAAGTACATGAGCTGCTTCGTTAATCAGCAGACAGATAATCCGGCTAGTTACAAAGCCAGGAGATTCATAAATCATGACTCCTTTTTTCTCCACGATTTCTTCCACGAACATTTTCGTGTTTTCAAAGGTATCATCTGAAGTTTTCAAACCACGAATAATTTCTACAAGATCAATACGGGATACTGGATAAATAAAGTGCATACCAATAACACGCTCTGGATACTTGGTCGAGCTGGCAAGCTCGGTCAGGCTCAGCGTGGATGTATTACTTGCAAGGATGATATTGCTTGGACATACATGATCCAGCTCTTGGAAAACAACTTTCTTCTCATCCAGATTCTCTGTAATGGTTTCAATGACCATATCACAGCTAGCGAGCTCCGCCAGATGGGATACTTTTTCAATGCGAGATAAAATCAGTTTTTTCTCTGCTTGGGTAATTGCCCACTTTTCCAGTTGCTTATCTAGACTTGTTTCAATCATATTATAAGCGTAGTCTAGTTTCTCTGGTGTCTGCTCTACTAGCAGCACATCGATTCCTTTGGACGCAAGCATTTCAGAAATACCTTGTCCCATGGTGCCGCCGCCAATGACGCCGATTTTTTTAAATTGCATGGTTCTTAACTCCACCCTTTCCTGGTCACTCTCATATATTGTATCCTTCTTTGTCGAAAAATACATGTTTATGTCCCAATAGATAATAATATCTTAGCACGGACTAAAAGTAAAAAAAAATAACCAGCATAAAAAATTATGCTGGTAATAAAGCATTTTCACTAAATTGACATCTAAATTGATCTCCGGACAGCGTTTCTTCCTTCATCAAGATGTCAAGAGAATTGTCGAACACAGGACGATGCTTTTCCAACAACTCCAAAGTGCGGTTATGCAGGTCATTCATAATCTCGCCATTTTCCCGCATGAGTTCCTCTTTTGTAACCATTTCCATATTAATAATCCCAAGAGAAGTCAAACCGGAAGTCATCATCGTATGAACGATGTTCAGTGCCTGCTCAAAATCATTACTTGAACCAGTACTTCGACCGCCGTAGTACATTTCTTCTGCTGTAGCCCCTGCGAGCGAGATCATAATTTGCTCCTCCAGGTACTGCTTGGTATATAAATAATGCTCTTGCTGTGGGTTGTGACGCACGTAACCGAGCGCTTTCCCACGCGGGCTGAGCGCCACTTGACTTACACTACCAGGACGGACGATTTCAGCCATAATAGCATGTCCCAGCTCGTGAATCGCTACACGTTTTTTCTCTTCGAATGTCGATTCTCGGTCTGTTTTCTCACCCATCATCACCTTGTCAATTGCCATGGACAGATGACTTTGCGCAATCATTTGCTGATCCTGTCTCATTGCATAAATGGCTGCTTCGTTCATGACGCTCTCCAACTGTGCACCGGAAAAACCGTAAGACTCCTCTGCGATTTTGTCCAAATTAGCATCTTCCTGGATCGGTTTGTTTTTGGCATGAATTTTAAGGATATGAAGACGACCCTTCTTATCAGGCAAGTCTACTTGAATATGACGGTCAAAACGTCCTGGACGCGTTAAGGCGCTGTCCAACATTTCTTTACGGTTTGTTGCCGCAATGAGCAATATCCGCGGCGTATCTGCCGAATAAATGCCATCCATTTCTGTCAGCAACTGATTCAAAGTCTGATCATATTCTCGTTGCTGTCCACCCTCACGCTTACCGCCAATAACATCAATCTCATCAATAAAAATGATTGCATTTTCTTTCTTTTCCTTGGCTGCACGAGTGCGAGCCTCCCTAAACAACTCACGGACACGACCTGCACCAACACCTACATACATTTCAACAAATTCACTGCCTGAAGCTGCAACAAACACTGAATTGGTATAGTGTGCAGCTGCTTTCGCCATCAGCGTTTTCCCTGTTCCCGGAGGGCCTGTAAGCAAAACGCCTTTCAATGGACGAATGCCAAACTTGGAAATTTCATCATGACGATTCAAAAAATCCAAGGCTTCACGCAATTCCTGTTTAGCGCTTTCTTGTCCACCAATTTCCTCAAAAGTCAGCTTGTCCGGACCATTTTTTTTACGTTTGCGCTCTTGCCCGGCACCTACGGCCAAGCCGCCACGAGCATGCATGAGCATTAACAAGCCACTGAGCATCACGCCTGCAACAAGAAGAGGGATAATATTCACCCCAATAAAAACGAGAAATATAATGGCCACCGGCACAATACCGATTAATATTTCCTTGATCCATCTAGGCATTAGGCCATACCCCCATTTGCTGAGATTGACGTGGCAAAACGATAAACTTCGTCGCATTGCCTTCGCTGAGTCGGATATAGACATTGTTCGAATCCATATCGGTATCAGCCTTGATACCTGTCTTTTTCTTTTTCATCTGCTCAACTGTAGATGAAATTTGAGTATACTTTTTATTTTCCATCGCTTCGGCTACAGGAAACATAGCCTCAGACCACCATTGATTCAGTGCTGAATTGGAACGATCTGCAATATCCAGCTTAATGGTGCGGCTGCCAATGATGGATTGCCCTTTTTGCTTAACCACATCGACTAATCCGGCCACATCCGCCTGCGGTTTGAGATCTAGTTTCAATACCACCTGATCCTGTTTAATATCTATTTGAGCGCTTGTCACGCCTGGATATTGAGATACCAGTTTTTCCAGAGGACTTTGCATTGTAACCTGACGGTAAATGAACCATCCTCCAAACATTAACAAGGCTGCCAAAACGGCCGCCACAACAATAGGAACTGCACGCAATTTCAAACAACATCCTCCTCTCAAAATGTAAAACCCAGAAGAAACGGGACGAATGTCAACAAACAACCAAATTGCATGATCTTATAATGATCAGCAACTCATTTATCTATCATTTTTGTCTATCACTTATAAAATATAGTATACCATAACGTAAATCTAATATCGAAGGCAATGTGTGGAGGAGTTGTGATAAGGCAAAAAGATGCTTCTGGCTTTTAGTCCAGCTTTGCGGAGCATTAAGTAAAAAGACGCAAATACGAATTAAATCGTATTTGCGTCTTTTTCTAATACTTTCAATCATTCCAAGCTATATAGACTGAGTATAAAAGTTATTTGGAGTGGCCCCATAGCTGTCAGCCAGCGGAGTGGAACACTTGAATCTGCAGAAGCGAAGCGATCGTAAGATCAAATGGACTACGCAGCGCTCCTAACGCTCTTGGGTACTCCCAAGCCACCGATCCACACTCTCAACATCGCGCTAGTAATTAGGCAAAGTATACTTTATCCCCGTCGATGCTCCATCTGAGAAACGGTAAAAGGTATAGTTGTGATGGCTTTCATCATCGTAAAACAGTTGCCATACATATTCGCCATTGAACACACTCGGTTGGAGCCTTACAATTTTTGCATTTGGAAGTTGCTGCTGAATTATCGCTGTCATTTTTTGCTCGTCGACTCCGTTTTTCATCAGCTCGGTATGAACACCGCTTGGATCTGCCGCAGGTATGTTAGGTTTCCCCTCCATTTTTTGAAAAGGAACCCACACCATTATATTTTCATTCTGTGCGTTTTTTCCTTGAACTACCCAATATATCTGATCCCACACAGACTTCCATGTCTGAGTCGTGCTAACCAGACCACCTGATTGCTTGGCCTTCATGATAGCGGCATTTTTCTCAGCCACCTGGTCTTGAGTAACATACGAATAATACCAGAAAATGCTGACCAGGATCAGTATTACGGCCAAAATGGCGACCGCTATCCATTTCTTCTTATTTTTCAAACCTGTGCTTCCTCTCTAAGGGGATGTGACACCTAAATTAGTGCGACAGCAGCCCTTCAAAGGCGGCTTGTGCCTCATGTTTGATACGTTCCTCGTCCATCGTCAGGCATTCGCCATTTTTCACAACCTGACGGCCGTCTACCCACACATGAGCCACGTCTTTGGCACTTGCAGAGTATACGGCATGAGAAATAAGATCTGTACGCGGCAAGAAATGGGCCTGATCCAGATCTAGCGCGATAAAGTCAGCCTTATTGCCTGCTGCCAGCGCTCCTACCTCTTTTAAACCAATCGACTTTGCACCATACTCTGTTGCCAGACGTAGTGCTTCATTTGCAGGAACTGCCGTTGGGTCGCCAGATACTCCCTTGTGAATGAGTGCCGCCAGACGCATTTCCTCGAACATATCCAGGTTATTATTGCTGGCAGGACCATCTGTTCCGAGTGAAACAGTAACTCCTGCACGCAGCAATTCAGGCACTCTAGCTACACCACTTGCCAGCTTCAAGTTGCTGCCTGGATTATGCGATACCGCCACACCTCGTTCCGCTAACAAAGCTATTTCTTCGTCGTTCAAGTGAACGCCGTGGGCAACAAGTGAAGGACGGGAGAAAAAGCCAAGCTTATCTAAGTGTGCAACTGGACGCAAGCCGTAGTCGCGTACGTTTTGTTCAACTTCGGCGATCGTCTCGGACATGTGCGTATGCAATGGTAAATCGAGATCATGTGCTGCTTGAACAAATTTCTCAATAAACGCAGGCGGGCATGTGTATGGGGCATGAGGAGACATCATTGTTGTGATACGTCCGTCTGCTTTTCCATGCCAGTTACGCGCAAAAGTCACGGCCTCAGCTAGCTTGATCCGCTGTTCTTCTTCTGAACAGAGTCCAATGGCTCCACGCATCAAACTTGCACGAATGCCCGACTCTTCAGCTACACGAGCCACCTCATCCATATGATCGTACATATCCAGGAAAGTCGTGGTTCCACCTTTCAGCATTTCCAGCACTGACAAAGAAGTTCCCCAGTACACATCCGTAGATGTAAACTTGGCTTCCATAGGCCACATTTTTTCCTGAAGCCACACTTGAAGTGCCAAATCATCTCCATACCCTCGCAGCAGAGACATCGCCGCATGACCATGAGTATTGATCAGACCAGGTAAAAACAATAACCCCTTGCCGTCGATTGCTTCTGTCTCTTCCTCACCCGCAGGCAAAGTCTCGCCAATGTAAGTAATACGGCTATCCTCCACAATCATAAAACCATGGATTACCCCAGCCTCGGGTCCATTCACGGCAAACGAGCCGTTTTTAATCATCCATTTATTCACTGTCATATTGTGCTTCTTCCTTTCCGTCCTCCAGATAATAAGCGAGGCTAAGCAAATCAGTTGTAAAGTCTGTGGCATGTATCCGAATGTTAGCCGGTGCCTTGAGAATGATAGGTGCAAAGTTCAAAATCGCTCCAATTCCACTCTCAATCAGCCTATCAGCTACGTGCTGTGCCTCAAAATCAGGTACAGTAATAATCCCGATTCGTATATTTTTTTCTTTCACAGTCGCTTCCAGTTCATCCATCGGCTGTACGACCAAAGTATTGATTCTGGTCCCAACCTTATCCGGGAACGCATCAAAAACCGCCACAATCTTCATATTGTCTTTTAAATAAGCATTATAGTTCGATAGGGCTTGACCCAGATTACCCGCTCCGACCAATACTACATTAATTTGCTGGTCGATTTTCAGGATATGGCGTATTTTCTCAATTAGATAAGAAACATCGTAACCGATGCCCTTCCGACCAAAATCGCCAAAATAGGCAAGATCTTTACGAATTTGGGCCGGATTCAAATCTAACCTCTGTCCCAGCTCTTGAGAAGAGACCGTAGCCACCTCCCGTTTGTGCAGTGCATTCAGATAACGTAAATATACGGGTAATCTCCGTACGACAGCCTCTGAAATTTTATCTGATTTCATACTTGCTCCCCCTAATTGTAACGGACTTTAGGTGTCCGTCCGTTGTGCCTCTGTCTCCGGGGCAGATTGGAGCCATTCGGCGATGCGGGGCACCATTTGCTCCGATGGCATATGCTCCATTTTTGGTCCCGGTAACGAGTACAAAAAGTGCTTTCCGTAATAGGATTCGATCACACGCGTATCGTAAACGATGACGACTCCGTGGTCGCTCGCTGTACGTACCAATCGCCCAAATCCCTGTTTGAAGCGAATAACCGCTTGTGGTACAGACAGCTTCATAAATGGATTCTTCTTCTGCTGCTGGAGCAACTCACTTTTGGCCTCCAGTAACGGGTGATTGGGCGGTTGAAACGGCAAGCGAACGATAGCCAGACAAGTCAAAGCTTTCCCTGGAATATCGACGCCTTCCCAGAAGCTACTAGTTCCCAGCAATACAGAAGCTTTCGCTTCCTGAAAACGGCGGGTTAGCTTGCTGCGACTCCCACTGTCCACACCTTGTCCTAACACGGTAATATCGCTGGATGCTAACGCCTCTTTGAGCGGCTCATACACTTGCCGGAGCATCCGATAGGAAGTAAACAGAACGAGCATTCTCCCCCGCGTTGCCTGGGCAGTCGCTCCTAGAGAGCTAACGAGCATCTCTACAAAATGTGCATCTCCTACACTGCCCTTCACACTCGGAAAATCTCGCGGAATGACCAGCAACACCTGATCCCTATAATTAAAGGGTGATGGGAGCTGTGACGTCATTAATCGTCCTTGATCTGCGGCCTCCTGCAAACCGAGTTGATCGGTCATGTACTGAAACGATTTATCTACCGATAAAGTAGCAGATGTCAGAATAATACTTCTTTTTTTGTCAAAAAACATTTCTTTCAACTGGCGGCTCACATCGACGGGCACCGCATAAAATTGCAATGATTTACTCCGGAATTGTCCACTCGCTTCAAGCCAATATACGGTTGTTTCATCATCGAGTCGTATAAAGAAGCGCAAATTTTCCCTAATCCCCGCCAAATCCTTAAGCAGACCCGTGATATCTGTAATGAGACTATCCGCCGCATAATCGTCATGTTCTTCCTTGACATCCAGCATCAGCTTGTCGCCCTTGCGCAAAATTTCGCTCAATGTTACATAAAGCTGATTTTCCAATGCCGCCGCCTGATCCCACTTTGCAGGCTTGGCTGACGGTTTGAGACGCGAAGAAAATTGCCCCGTTTCACCTGGTGTGGCATCAGTTCGCTCCGGCAACATGCCAAACAGCTTATCGCTTAGTAGGTCCCAAGTTTCCTTAACCTCTAACACAAGTGGGTACAACTGATCAATGACCGAGGCCCATTCCGTCGACTTCTCATGCCCCGACTTTGCCAACTGCTGACGTAACGAAGGCAATTGCCCATTCTTGCTGTCCTTGAACAATCGAGTCAGCGTATGCACGAGTGTGAAATATTTCATATGCATGCCCAGGTGCTTACCAGCTACTTCCTCTAGATGATGTGCCTCATCAATCACCAAGTGTTCATAGCTAGGCAGCAGCTGATGACTTGCTTTGACGTCGGTGAACAGCTTGGAGTGATTCGTTATAACCACATCCGCTATTCCTGCTTCATGACGTGCACGATGATAGTAGCATTTGCGGAACCATGGACAAGAACGACCAAGACAGGACTCGGAATCACTAGCAACCGTTTCCCAAAAATCCCCTCCACGATTGCTCAGGTTTAGTTCCTCATCATCACCGGTTTCTGTCAGAGTCAGCCAGACAATCATTTGAGCCGCTGTAATCAAGTCTTCCTTTGGTGTCGCGAAGTCTCTTCTGTTTATTTTATGTTCAAACTTACGCAGACACAAATAATGCCCCCGTCCCTTAAAGATGGCAGCCCGGAACGGGAAGGGAATCACTTTGGTCAGCATCGGAATATCACGCTCTCGCAATTGCTCCTGCAGATTAATGGTATGCGTGCTTACGGTGACCCTCTGCCCATATTTTACACTGTGATACAGTGACGGAAGCAAATAGCCCAGGGACTTCCCTGTTCCTGTACCCGCCTCGATCAACAAATGCTTATCTTGACTCAGGGCTTGATTTACACTCTCAATCATTTGTATCTGCGCCTCGCGCTCCTCATATTGGCTCAAGGATGAACGCAAATTGTCCCGTACATCATTCATATACTGCTCAAAGGAAACGCCTGACAGTGGATTCGGATCATCTTCTCTGCGTGGAGCAGCCAGTTCAGTCCAATCTTCCACTTTAAGCGCAAGCTGACGAAAAAACTGATGTTTCTCCAAATCCTGAATAGGATCTAGCTCTTTCTCTTCTCGTATGCCGTCAAGAAACCAACCCAGGTCGCTGTCTTCCTCTG
Source organism: Paenibacillus sp. EKM211P (assembly GCF_011066175.1). Lineage (NCBI taxonomy): Bacteria > Bacillati > Bacillota > Bacilli > Caryophanales > Paenibacillaceae > Paenibacillus > Paenibacillus sp. EKM211P. Next base: position 345,247 of record NZ_JAAMNS010000004.1, on the reverse strand, counting down.
CGAACAAATCGCTAAGCCGCTGTATCGTTATCAGAGGCAGTGCTTGAAGCTCACCCAGACACTTTAAAAACACCTCAGCCGTAGCCAACGCGTCGCTGTCTGCTTGATGAGGGCGGTCATGCGCCAGCCCAAACTCTGAGGAAACAAAACCTAACTGATAAGAAGATAACGATGGAAACATAATTTTCAGAAAATCCATCGTATCCAAAATTCTACCGCTAAAAGGTAAATATCCACACCGGTCCAAAGCGCTTTGCAAAAAATTAAAATCAAACGCCACGTTATGACCGACGAGTACGACATCGTCCAGCATAGGCACGAGCTCCATCATCATTTCTTCGAGTGCAGGTGCATCCTTGACGTCATCGTCTGTAATTCCGGTCAATCCGGTGATAAAAGGTGGAATAGATCTGCCAGGGTTTACATAAGAGCCGTAAACACAGGAAATGCTGTTATCATGATCTATAATTGCAAGTCCGACTTGAATGATGTCATCCGCGGACTGGGTGCCTGTCGTTTCAAAATCCAATACCGCAAATTTCATTCGAGCTTAATCCTTTCTTATGACACATACAATGATAATAACTCTGTATAATAGCATAGCAGAAGATTGCGTGTTTGGAAATTAAGACAGCCAAAAAAGACGATGCACACGCCGCCTAAGGAGGTGGGCATGCATCGTCTTACTCGGTGTCTGACAACTACATCCAGGTCAACATGGAGCTGTCGTAGCGAAGCTTTTCGACACCGGACAAACAGGCTTGCATATTGTGCAGTGGCTCGGGCAACGTTGGATCGAACTGATGCGCGAGAGCAAAATATTTTTGCGCCTCTTTTACGTCAGCCTGCTTTGCCATCAAACAACCCAGCGCATTATAGATGACCGCTTTTAGCCCTGGCTGTTCAGTCAGGTGCAGCACCTTTTGAAACTGGCTTATAGCCTCTGCTGGATCATCCAGTTGAAAATGAGCCATTCCCATATACATGTGACTCTGCCAGCTGTTCGGAAAATGCTGTAGCACCTGCTCAAATTGCTGGATTGCCTCCGGGTACATAAGTAAGCGATAATACCCCTGCCCCCTGTTAAATGCCGGTAGCTCCTTTTCAGGCAGCTCAGCGTCAGACATGTCGGCCTCTGCAGAAAATCCTGCTGCACGCAGGTAAACCATTTTTTCCTCAAAGGCCAGCCACTCATCCATAATTCCGTCACTCATTCTCCGCAGCAGACTCCAGTGCTGTAGCAGCTCCTGTCTGCGGGGGCCCTGGGCTGATGGGTAATGCTTCACGATATCATCTAACATGCTGTTCATTTCTGCGAATACATGCTGGAACATGTGCATCCCGCCCTTACGAAAGATGGATTAATACACTCACATTTTTCGCTTAAAAGACGGGTTTCATCCGCATTCCCATTCATTACATGATCGTTGCATGTACTTCCTTGTTCATCGTTTGGGCTGGTTTATTATGTTCATCCACAAATACCACAGTTGGTTTGTATGTTTTGGCCTCTTCATTCGACATGGAAGCATAGGAAATAATAATGACTGTATCACCGGGCTGGACCAGACGGGCTGCCGCACCGTTGAGACAAATCACGCCGCTCCCACGCGGTCCGGGGATCACATAGGTTTCCAGTCGAGCTCCATTATTATTGTTTACAATTTGAACCTTTTCATTCTCCAGTAGATCCGATGTCTCCATTAAATCCTCATCTATGGTAATACTTCCCACGTAGTTCAGGTTAGCTTCGGTAACCGTCGCGCGGTGAATTTTTGATTTCATCATAGTTCTAAACATGGGAAAGTACCTCCACTTTCTGTATTCTTATATTATCAATCAGTCGGGTATTCCCAAATTTTACAGCCAGCGCAACAATGACGTCTTCTTGCACATCACATAGGCGCTGCTCAGGGCGAAGGGGCTCCAGGCCAGGAAATGTTAATATTTCAATATAGTCAATATCTGCCAAAGGAGATGAGGTAATGGTCGACTCCACCATTTGATGCAACTGCTCAATCGTAATAATGTTCTGTACAATATCTTCGCTCACTTCTTGCACCTTGCGCAGTGACTGGGACAGCACTAACGCCTGCTCTCGCTGTTCCGCACTTAAATAGACATTACGGGAGCTAAGGGCCAAACCATCGGCCTCTCTAACGATAGGACAAGGTATGAGGGTCACATTCATATTAAGATCAGCCACCATTTGTTGAAGCACAGCAACCTGTTGCGCATCCTTCATGCCAAAGAAGGCCAAATCAGGACCTACCATGTTGAAAAGCTTGGCTACCACTGTAGTCACACCATCAAAATGGCCAGGACGGGAAGCGCCGCACAAGCGGTCTGTCAAAGCGGATACGCGAATTTTGGTTTGAGTTGGCTGTGGATACATTTCTGCTACAGTCGGCAAAAAGACAATATCCACGCCTTCGCGCCGTGCTACTTCCAGATCACGAGCTTCATCGCGAGGATAGCTGTCCAAATCCTCGGTAGGTCCAAATTGAATCGGATTAACGAAAATACTAAGCACGACCGTATCTGCCATTTCACGCGCCTTTTGCATCAAGCTCGCGTGCCCTTCGTGCAGGTATCCCATTGTTGGTACAAAGCCGACTTTATGTTGTTGTACAGAGGCAGAATCGTGTACCATTTTTGCTCTATTGGCCCCAAGCTGCCGATGCTCGGCAATAACCTTACGCAGTTGAGCCACTTCTCTTACGATGATCATGACTGTGATTCCACCTTTTCCTTAGCTTGTTCCTGCGCTTGTCCTTTTGCCTGACCGTACAAGGACTCCAGGGACTCCACAACGCGATCATCCGCGCTGAACACATGCTCTGCGGCCGGGAATGCCCGCCCTTTCACATCGCTCACATACTGCTCAATGCTGCTGCGGATCAAGCCGCCAACATCGGCATAGGTTTTAACAAAACGTTTGCTGAAATATGGCGATGCATATTGAATTAGATCGTGATAAACAAGTACCTGACCGTCACATCCACGTCCTGCACCGATTCCAATGGTTGGAATGGAAAGTTCTTTAGAGATCGCCGTTGCCACTTCCTCAGTCACCAATTCCAGTACAATACCAAAGGCACCCGCCTGCTCTAACGCCTTGGCATCAGCCATTAACCGGCGTGCGTCTGCTTCGTCCTTACCTTGAATGCGATAACCGCCAATCTGATTAACCGATTGCGGAGTAAGTCCGATATGTCCTAGCACAGGTACACCTGCCTGAACAGTCGCTTTTACGACATCGGCAATTTCAGCTCCGCCTTCCAGTTTAACAGCATGCGCATGCCCTTCCTGCATCAAACGACGGATGCCTTGAAGGCTTTCGGATATGCTGCCGTGATATGTCATAAAAGGCATGTCCGCTACGATAAATGTATGCTCAGCGCCTCTTGCCACTGTCCGGGAATGGTACACCATATCATCCAAGGTCACAGGGATGGTTGAATCGTAACCAAGAACTACGTTACCCAGCGAGTCACCCACGAGAATGATATCAATTCCCGCCTCCTCGGCAATTTTAGCCGATGGATAATCATAGGCGGTCAGCATACTGAGCGGAATGCCCTCTTGCTTCATTTTTTTCATTTTTACAATATTCAGTGCTTGTTTTCCTGCCATTGCGAATGGCTCCCTTCCATCTTTTTTTGGCACAAAAAATAACCTTTTATGAACGCCTGTACATCTGCGTCATCAAAAGGTCCGAACAGCCAAAAAAGACACTCATTTTGAGATCGTCCCTTCTGTCTCGGTCCTGTTCGGCTCAGAGCAGAATCCAACGTAACCTTCAAATGAAGTTATGATGGTCTTACAAACTTACTAAAGTAGAGCATGTGCCCTTGGAGTGCAGCTCGGACCGTCCGATGCCGCCTCCTGCACAGTATAACAAAAAATATCAGCTTTTTCACGTGAAGTTTTACACAGGAAACAGAAAGATTGTGGTCTTATACTCAGCTAGGGGCGCTTCTACAAATGTATATCCCCTGAAATGACCTGAATTCGCTCACCCTGGTCCGTTTCTATTACAAGTGCTCCTGAAGGGTCCAAGCCAACCGCTGTACCTTCTACCGCCATCCCTTGTCCCGTATGTGCCCGTACGCTGCGGTTCATCGTCACGGATAATGCCTCCCACAGCATGGCTATGGGCTGGAACCCTTGCTCGGCATACAGCTTGCTTAGCTGCTCCATTTCTTCCAAAACAGCAGCAATCAGCGCAGTACGGTCAATTTCAAGCCCTGCCTCTATTTTCAAAGATGTCCCTACCTGGGATAACTCTTCCGGGTAATCTTCTACATTCAAATTAACGTCAATGCCAATCCCTGCAATGCAGTACCGAACCCGTTGATCCTCTGTTGCAGATTCCAGCAGAATACCGGATACCTTGCGACCATGAATCAGCAGATCGTTGGGCCATTTGATGCCTGCCTCTACACCCGTCAGTCGGCGAATAGCCCTACACACCGCCACGCCTGTTAACAGCGTTAGCTGGGGGGTAAAGGCCAAGGGCTGGGTGGGGCGCAATACAATGCTCATCCAGATACCTTTGCCGCGAGGGGAATACCATTTCCGCCCCAGACGTCCCCGACCTGCCGTTTGTTCCTCCGCAAGCACTAACGTTCCCTCCGGCGCACCCTCTTCTGCCAAACGCATTGCATCCTGCTGAGTGGATACCGTTGAGTCCAGAACAACGATACGCTGACCAAACGATTGAGTGGTTAACATACCTGCCAATTTGGAGACTTCCAGCCGGTCTGGCTGAGAGATCAGCCGATAGCCCCGACGTGAGGAGGCATCGATATTATAACCCAGCTCACGCAGTTTGTTGATCTGCTTCCATACCGCTGTACGACTAACCGACAATCGTCGGCTAATCTCCTCCCCGGATACGTAATTGGATGAACCCTCCTCCAGTATGCCTAACAATCTTTCATGATTATTCACTACTCATCACCCGTTTCACTTCCTGAAGCAATGTTTCTGTTTCATTCGGGATATCTCCGCAAGCGACCGCTTGTAAAAGCCGTTCCATCATCTGTCCCAGCCAAGGTCCACCTGGTCGATTCATTGCCTGAACCAGTTCATTTCCAGTAATATTTAAATCCTTGATACGAACGACGACAGCCTGCTGTGTCCACGAGTTTGCCAGTTCGGCAATTTTCTTCACATGCTTTTCTACCCATGGCGGTAATCCACGAAACGAAGAAGGCAGTGTCTTGTAAAGCTCCAGCCAGTCTGAAGCTGTGTCCTTTCCCAGCTTAATTAACAATCGAATCCAGCTACGACGTAATTCCTCATCGTTGATACGGTCAGGATCCCTCGAAACTGAGTTGCCAGCTATGGCAACAGCATGACCGATGAGCTCGTTTTCCCATTCCAATAAATGAACCAAACGTAGACGTACAGCGTTGGAGAAAGTCCAAGCTCTTAAAAGCTCGTCCGCTGCCTCTGAGCTAAGTCTACAAGACATAAGAAGCAAACCCCACCGCAGCTCTGCTGGCAGCTGCACGATCTCCTGGAGCGCCTGTGCGTCACATTGTTCCCAAGGAACCGGAACCTTCGTACAGCCCAGCAATCCGCTACGGCCCAGCATCTCCAGTCCACGTAATGGGTCAGGTCCCGCTAGCACCTTTTCTAACTCGACTCGCACCCGTTCCATGGCTATGTATTGAAGTCCCTCTCTGCGACGAATCATACCTTTCCAAGTATTGTAGGCCACTCGGAACCGAAATACAGAGGCAAAACGGATGCAGCGCAGCATTCGCAGCCCGTCCTCCTCAAAACGTTCCTCAGCTCGTCCCACACAACGAACGAGAGAGGCTCGCAAATCTGCTTCCCCTCCAAACGGGTCCACTCGCTCCCCATGTTCAGCCATCGCTATCGCGTTCATCGTGAAGTCCCGCCGCATCAGATCCTCACGGATGTCCTTCACAAAGGATACTTCCGTCGGACGGCGGTGATCGGTATAACCGCTTTCCGTACGAAAAGTGGTCACCTCGAACGCATGACCGTCCTGCATGACCGTTACCGTCCCATGCTGGATTCCTGTCGGAATAACATGAGGGAATAGCGCTAAGACCTCTTCAGGTTCAGCCGAGGTGGTCAGATCCATATCATGAATAGCACGTCCTAATAGCTCATCCCGCACACACCCACCGACCCAATAAGCTTCGTGGCCAGCTGTGGTTAGTGTATGTATGACCTCTCTGCCGCGAAGAGCCATTTCTGGATCAGCATGTTGCCAAGTATTTGTATTCACAGGGTTTCCCCCTTTGCAAGTATTCAATAAAAAAACGGACGCGAGTCCGCCTCCTTAAACGCTGATCGGTTTAAGATCCGGCACCTCGCGTCCCAACACACGGTAATAGATTTCTTCATATTGACGGGTAATCAGCTCATCGCAGAATACGGTACGTGCGCGTGTCAGGCACGCTTCACGGAAACGTTCCGCCATCGCTTCATCGGACAGCAGTTCTACTGCATAATCCGCCATCGCCTCGGTATTCCCGATTTCAGCAAGATACCCCGTACTTCCATGCACGACAAGTTCAGGTACTCCTCCTGCCTGGGAACCAATTGTTGGTACTCCACAGGCCATTGCTTCCAGTGCAACTAGACCAAAACTTTCTTTCTCCGAGGGAAGCAGCAGCACATCTGCCATAGAAATCACTTCTGCGATTTGATCCTGCTTACCTAAAAAGAAGACTTTGTCCTGCAAGCCTAAACTTTCGATTTTACAACGAATTTTTGGAAGATCAGGTCCTTCTCCCACCAACAGCAGCTTCGCAGGTATCTTTTGTTGCATTCTGTCGAATATATCCAGCACATCCCCCACCCTTTTGACAGGACGGAAATTGGAAATATGCATCATAATTTTTTCGTGCGGTTGGGCAAAATCTCTCCTAAGCGCAGCAGCATCTCGTGGATAATATACTCGTTTATCTACAAAGTTGTAAGTCAAATCAATAGGTCGTGTGATTTCCAACGCATCAATCGTCTCACGAATCAAATCCTTAGAGACCGCTGTCACAGCATCGCTTTTGTTAATAGCCAGTCGAATCAGATCCTTTAATGATTCATCCTGTGCCAACACTGTAATGTCTGTACCGTGCAGGGTGGTCACCACTTTCAAATGATCGCCCACCATTTCCTTCGCTAAATAAGCGCATACTGCATGCGGGACAGCATAATGGACATGGAGTACATCCAAATTCTTCATTTGTGCCACCTGGGCCATTTTTGTCGCTAGCGACAAATCATATGGCGGATATCTAAACACATAATAATCGTTAACCTCAACTTCATGATAAAAAATATTCTTCTGGAACGCCCCGCCTAATCTGAACGGAATGCTATTGGCAATAAAATGGACCTCATGCCCTTTTTCTGCCAGCAACTTACCCAACTCAGTAGCCACAACGCCAGAGCCACCCAGCGACGGATAACAGGTAATCCCAATTTTCAGTTTGTCATTCAAGCTAAGCTGCCTCCTTCCGTCCATCCGTAATCACTCGTATGCCCATGTATTTCAGCATTCTACAACATGCGTAAGTATAAAATCCTTATGTGAATAGCTTAACCAGATGTGGCGTTTTGGACGCAAATCCTTCTGCATATGAAATCAGCTTACGTTGACCCAACAACGAGTCCCGAGCTTTTACACGTTCCACGTACCCCTGATTCAGTGGTGTGGATACCATATCCTTCCCAGGCGCTGCCTGAAATTGCGAAGCATAACTCAACAACGACTGCTCCTTGGCTTCATAATGCTCGGTAATGTCCACGATCAAGTCCGTTCTGCCGATGTCATTAATAAAATAAAAATATAATTGCTCTACCTGTACCGCAGGACTTTCTGGCATAAAGCGTCTCAACTTGGCGTTAAACACAGCTTCCTCTACTAACTTGCTGCACATGACATGATCGGGATGCCGATCCTCCCAATAAGGGGCAAATACAACTTTTGGTGCATGGCGCCTGATTTCTGCTGTAACTGCAGCTACATGTTCAGGCGTTACATATAACCCACGATCAGGCAGACCCAAATTCGTCCGCACAGCCAGCCCGAGCACTTTCGAAGCGTGTTCAGCTTCTGCCATGCGAGTATCTACATCACCATTAGATGACATTTCAGCCCGTGTCAAATCGCACACCCCCACCTTTAACCCAGCGGTAGTATGCTTGGCAATCGTGCCTCCCATTCCTATTTCTGCATCGTCGGCATGAGCTCCGAAAATCAGGATGTCCAGCGTCATTTTACATCACCCTGCTGGTCAATGCCCGGTTTATATTTATGTACCAGCTCACGCCATGCAAAATCGCCACGATCCAGCGCTTTAACCAGTATTTCAGCAGTTGCAACGTTGGTTGCCAAAGGAATCCCCTGTACATCACACAGACGTAATAATGCGCTAATGTCCGGCTCATGCGGCTGTGCCATGAGTGGATCACGCAAAAATATAATCAAGTCCATGTCATTTTGCGCAACCATAGCCCCGATTTGCTGATCTCCACCAAGCGGCCCAGACATGAAGCGGTGAATTTGAAGCTTGGTTTGCTCCATAATGCGCTGACCTGTTGTACCTGTTGAATATAATTGGTGATCTGTAAAAACATGCTCATATGCCGTAATAAAATTAACCATTTCATCCTTTTTGCGATCATGCGCTATAAATGCAATCTTTAACATTCGAAATTCCTCCTGCCTCATTCTATAATTCCATTCATCAATTCATTCGTATATTCTTAATCAATGTAATGCTCAAAACCATATACAAGCCCCGGCTGCTCCATTACCTTCTGGATACCGATTTTAACACCAGGCATGTATCCAGCCCGTTCATATGAATCCTGACGAATTTTCAGAGATTGTCCAAATCCTCCAAATATGACTTCTTGCTGTGCGAACACACCGGGAAGACGGACACTGTGAATGCGGAAGCCTTGATAATAACCGCCACGCGATCCTTCTAGCGTTTCTTCCTCTTCCGGGTTGCCTTGTCGTAGCTCCTGACGCTGCTCGGCGATCAGTTCAGCAGTCTTAATGGCTGTACCTGAGGGCGCGTCCAATTTTTGGTCACCATGATATTCGATGATTTCCAGATGTGGGAAATACTTCGCTGCCTGAGCCGCAAACCGCATCATCAAAATGACGCCGATCGAAAAGTTGGGCGCAATTAGACCACCAATTTGTTGCTCACGACACTGCTTGTCCAGTTCATCAATTTGTTCAGGAGTAAACCCTGTCGTACCGATAACTGGACGAACTCCATGCTTAATAGCAAGCGCTGTATGTGCGTACGCAAAACGCGGCCCCGTAAAGTCAACCATGACATCGGCTCGGCTCTCCAGTAAAGCCTGCTCTACATCCTCCATAATAGCGATACCAGCTTCCGGTAGTCCAACGAGAAGGCCGGCATCACTGCCGGCGTGTGTTCTGTTCACTGCGGCTACAAGCTGTAGTTCCTCATCCTGAAGAACCAATTTGACCACCTCACGGCCCATACGTCCTGCTGCTCCAACGACAGCCACTTTTATTGGTTCTGACATATCCCTACAACTCCTTATGCATCCATTTGTGCTAGATTTGTTCATTCATCTGCTGGCATAATTTCTTCATGAGGTTGGCAAGCTGCACATTGTGAGGAAACAGCGCTGCAGCCTCACGAGCAGCCTGCACAGCCAGCTTATATTCATTCAATTCATCATAAATCAATGCGAGCAGCAAAAATGCGTCACCACATAACGGATCAAGGGAAATTGCCCGTTCTAGCAGCAAAATCGCATCCTGGTGTATCTGTGGTGTAGTTCTGTCGACCTCCAGCATTTTTCTGGCTTTTTCTGTATACTGCCTGGCTTCCTGCGCATGCAGATGGAGAACATATTCATCCTGCTGTGGAGCGAGACGGACCGCATGCTCTGCATATGCCAGGGCCTGCTCCAATCGTCCACTGCGAGCATAGGTAACCGAGCAACGGAAATAATGCTCCGCATGATCAGGCTGGGCTGAAATCGCTTTTTCAAACCATTCCACCGCCTGCTCAAAATCGTTCTGCAAAATGCACTGATAAGCTTTCTGAACGTATTCCTCCGCCTTCATGACACTGCACCTCCGGGTAACCGGTTTGGTACAGCATATGTACAAAACGCCTAATCGGTGTCCTTTTTGGTCCAGCGATTCGCGTCACGCGTGTTAAATTTATGCATAACCTTATCATGTGCCTCAGTCAAATTGATACCCAGTGAGTTCGCAAAGCAAACAGTGATGAACAAAATGTCCCCCAGTTCCAGCTCAATGGAATTGTCCGCCTCATCCGTTTTTTTCGGCTTCTCACCAAAGGAGTGATTGACCTCCCTTGCCAGTTCACCGACTTCCTCGGACATCCGGGCCAACATGGCCAAAGGACTGAAATACCCTTCCTTAAATTGAGAGATATACTGGTCTACCTCACGTTGAATTTCATCTAACGATTTTTCCATGAAACACGCAATCCCCCCATGTGCAGGTTTATTCATATGTTATCGTAAAGCACATTTTAAAACAAATTTTTTTTAATTGTGAACTAACGAACCCAATTTGCAGTCATCTGTCTTTTAAAGCTGTCGCAAAAAGGTATACTAAACATAAGGGGCTGCGATTTAGCAAAAATTGCATGTAGTCGCCATCCTTAAACTGCTACTGTGAGGGATCATATGAAAATATCCAAGTCCATGGAACAGCTTAAATTGATTTTGCCCATCGTATTTGGCACCGCCATCTATGCATTCGGTCTGCTTTATTTTATTATACCCAGTAAACTGATGGAAGGCGGTATTACAGGGATCACCCTGCTGCTAAATTATGCTTTTTCGATTTCACCTTCTCTCTCCACTTTGTTACTGAACATTCCATTATTTTTAATTGGATGGAAAATGCTTGGGGGCAAGCAGATTATATACACGGGGGTTGGTATCGGGTCGCTCACATTCTTTTTGTGGTTGTTTGAAAAAATGATTCATCTCGGATGGATGGGGACCTTTCAGACTGAACACGATTTTATACTTTCCTCATTATATGCAGGGGTTACGCTTGGGGCCGGGTTAGGTATTGTGTTTCGCTTTGGCGGCACTACTGGAGGCTCGGATATTATCGCTCGTATTTTAAACCGGAAGTTTGGCTGGAGTATGGGAAGGATTCTGCTGGTCATTGATATTGTCATTATCGGTGCTTCACTACTTTACATACCCAAAGAAAAAATTCTATATACATTAGTGGCTGTGTTCATCGCGTCTAAGATTATTGATTTTATACAAGAAGGGGCGTACTCTGCCAGAGCCTTTATGATTATCAGCGACCACACGATGGATATCGCAGATATTATTACCAGGGACATGGATCGCGGAGTTACCATTATTCCGGCTGTAGGTGCATTTTCCAAACAGGCCAAGCATGTTGCCTATTGTGTCGTGTCCCGTCAGGAAATAAGACGACTGCATCAAATTGTTAAATCAGTTGATCCACGGGCGTTTATCATCATTCAGGATGTGCATGATGTACATGGCGAGGGGTTCAAAGAGGAATAGCCCGGTAATCCGGGCAATGGGCTGACATCTATGAATGGCTCCACAGCCAACGACGCGAATGTTCAACTTTCATCATTACCCAGTGAAGCCAGCCCGATATTTACGATAACCTGCATAGGCCAGCGCCAACAGCACAATCATGCCGATAGTCAATTCAGCCCGGCGCTCACTCTCACGCGGGATAAATGGCGCCAGTGCGGTAGCATCTTTTTCACGTCCAAACAAGGCATTCAACGTCGGGTTGCCCTGGTCCAATGCTCCTCTAATCGCTGAGGCATCTGCATTTTGCTGATCCCCCAATCCTTTGACGTAGGAAATCCAGGAATCAGTCCGCACGACCTCGGTTGTTCTGCCATGGATCAATGCTGCTGTACGGATCGTTTCATAGTGGTCTTCCAGGACTTCGGTACCAGCTTTGAATCCCTTCATGTTCCCTTTAGCAAACTGGTTATTCAAACCGCTAATATCTTCTCTTAAAATCTTATAATACTGCTGCCATAAGGGCTGGCGTGGGTGTGCAATCGCATCTGTCGCAAGCCGTAAATTGGCCGCTGCCTTCACCCACTCATCCGGGGATGCTTGAACCGACTGTGTAGCTTGCTGCACCTCCAGGATGCTGCCGGATAGAGCATGAATGGCCTCTACAGATAACGTGGCCTGTACCTGTCCAGTGCTGAACCATCTGCTCACCTCGGCTACATCCGCACGCGCTTTTTCAATATTCCCGTCCATTACGTCACGGTACAGTGTCGCAGCTGCATGATCCAGTTCTTCAATTTCCTTGCTATTACCTTCGAGTTTTGACTGATCGCGCGCTTCTGCCATACCTGGAGGGACGCAGACGGACAGCAGCAAGACCATGGATAACACAATACTCGAAACCAAGCGTAACGTAATATGAACCCCCCGACCCCTAATCATGGGACATCCCTCCTCACCTTACTGTATGGCAAGGTTAACGGGACTAGAACTGGCTTTAGGTGAATCATTCGAAACCGGCTATGCTCTGGACAAAACAGGAAACATAAGTGGATTTTCATTACATCTGTTTGGGTGCTTAGTCATATAAAACAGTGTAGTATAAGGAATGTCGCCCGCTCCAAAAATATCGTAACAGTTCATCCTATCTCCTTCGAAACCTGCAACAACAATCGTATCGTATTGAGGTATGTGCCAAAAAAACTTGTCTTTAAAAAATAACGTACTATAAAATAAAACCAACCACTCATTGTTTTCCGCAGAAAAAAGTGAATACGGATTGAAGTCAGCACTCTTCATTTTCAACAACTGCAAATCCGGCATTTCTTCCATATTTAATTGATCAATCTTTATGTTTAGGTTGCTGGTAGGTGCCTTCCGACTACATTGATACTCAGGTGCCGAAGCGAAGCCCAATCTAGGATAAAAATCCTTCACACTATCATTTCCAAACAGATAGATACCGTCACAATTGCCATGCCAATCTTTCAGCGCTTGCTCTACTAAAAACCGACTCAAACCTTGATTCCTGTAGTTTGCAATCCCCCAATTGAAACCAGGTTTCAAAATCAAAACCAAAACTCTGTTTTGCTAAATAATTAAAGCTTACTTTTATTTTGTGATCATCACGGATGCCTTTTTGGAATACATATTCCTTCTGATTTATAACGATATGCATCTCTATTTCTCCATTCAAAAGACTCAAGCTAGCTCACGATAAGACGATACCTTTCGATTGCGTGCTAGCATGGCAAGCCATGCCGCTACAATACTAACAAGGGTCAGCATGTAGGTAAAAGTACGCACTTGCGTCACATCATCCGTTAGCGTCCTGGGAAGATAAGGGTATATGCCATAGGTATAATCCATCGTATCATTTAACAATGTCCAAAGTGCGGCTAAGCATAAAGCAATCCATTTGCAGCTAAAAAATCGTACAAACAGTAACGCTTCGACCGCCATTGCTGTGTGAGATGCTATCAGCATCCAATCCTGCCACACCATAGGCCCCCCCTGCGCAACTCCCCACAAAATAATAGCCGAAGCCCAAATGCCGTACTTTACACTCGTAACGACAGCCAACGCTTCCATGATCTGGCGAATGACCTTCAAGCTTTTGAAATGCGGAGGATAGAGCAAAAATGCTATAGAAATTGTAAAAAATAGGCTGGCCGTCGGACTATCAGGCACAAATACAATCTGCCACGCCGGGTGATAATTCAGTGTATATTCCAGCTGTCCCCCATACCATATGTACCCATACACCGTTCCAACTAAATTACACCAGAACAGCAGCCACAAAAAGGGCCGGCTCGTCAAGAACGACCGGCTCCACAAATAAGATAACGACACGTCCTTCATCCTCCGTTCATACGACAGTTGCCTTGTACAGGCACTATCCTACAATGACTATATCATATCCAAGCGTATCAAAAAAACCTGACCGCCGTTACAGTCAGGTTTGATGATATAATCTCGAACTGGCGCTTGGTCAAAATGACCACCTTAAGCTTACCAAAAGCGTTCTAACTCATTGCTTTCAGCTCATCCGTAAGATGACGAAAAGCTACTTCATCTCCGGAGGCTAACGCCTCATCAATATCCTTGTAGAGTTTTTCACTCCGGTGTTTACGTAATGCCTCGTCCAAAACCATCTCAGCAGACAGGCCCAACATTACCTCATAAGTAACCTTCATTTTATCCATAGGATGCACCTCCAACATGAGTTTAAGAGATCCTATATTCTTTTCCTTTCGCCACATAGCTGAGTGTCGTTCGTGACATCCGCTGTAAATCTGCATCTGTCAATTCGCGCACCACTTTGGCAGGTGTACCGATAGAAAGAGTATAGGGTGGTATTTTGGTATTTTCCGTAACGACCGACCCTGCTCCTATTAAAGCATATTCACCAAGCTCCGCTCCGTTGAGTACAATGGCCCCCATACCAATTAAAGTGCCTTTGCCTATCGTACAACCGTGGATAATGGCAGCATGTCCTACCGAAATATCATCCGCCAGCAACAGGGGCTGATTCGTGTTCACATGTCCCACGACACCGTCCTGAATATTGCAGCGTTCACCGATGATGATAGGCGCCATATCCCCGCGCAGTACGGCATTAAACCATACGGAGGAATCTTGGCCGATCGTTACTTTTCCGACAATTTTTACTCCTTCTGCCACATAGACAGATGAATGGAGTTGTGGCAAGTTTCCGTTGTAGTGAATTAGCATCAACTTCACCCTCTCATATTTTGGGTGAAATTCTATCAACATGTGTACTGCTTGTCAATGGAGCTGTATACCCGAGTCGTTTCGCCCAAGACGGCACTCTCCCGCCAACTTCTGCCCCCAGGCCGTCATTTGTACAGAGGGTCCTGTCGAATGTTCACCTTGTCGAAGCATACCCAAGTGAAGCATCATTCGTATAATCCTCTGATCAAAGACCGAACGGGAGGTATCATAGTAAAACGGTCGGATCAGTGGGCCGATATGCACAAAAATCGACTCTGAGGAAGTCCATGGCCTGGCACATTCTCCAATCCAGTAGACTAGTGAAAGCAGATTTGGTACGGCTCCTTTATACAATCTTAACCAAAACCTGAATAGCTGTATCATTTCATCCTCAATTGCGAGTTCCTGTTGTGCCTCCCCTTTTGCGGTCAGCTCAACCCGGTCTCCCTTCTCCTCAATATACTTGGAGTGCCGGGCGTAATCATACAGTAATGCCATTCGATCCGGATAAAACTTAAAAGAGGAACCATAGCCAAAACGCCATCCTCCTTTACCCAATAACGGCTCCGCAATGTGCAAATGCTCCATTAGTTGCTGCTGATTGCGACGGTACCAAGCTCCCTCAGGGTTAAGCAGAACCTCATGCTGCCTCATATATTGAAGGAAAAGCCGTAAATCCTCCGCCAGTAGATGCCCTTCATCCCGGTACGACGACGGTTCACTTACCCGGATCATTCCGTTTTGAAAGTCATGTACCATAACACGCCGAAAGCGCTCCTTCATATCCGAAGGAATTTGGTACAAATATCTCGTATTGTGCGTTGAACCATTGAACAACCAGCCGCTAGAACGTAGACGGGTCACAATATCTCGTGGTCGCTCACCAACATCTCCGTCCTGCTCGACAGACTGTTTGGCAATCGCAATCAATTCCTCCATACTGAAATAAGGTCGGTCATCGAACAATAGCGCATTCAAAAACCTTACCTCTGACAACCTCAGCTCCTTGACCTGCGTCTCAAAAAAACTACTACTGCCGAGCTTTGTCAAAATCCCTTGGATCAACTCATGCTTGGAATTAGGTTTGCAGTCACAATCGTAATACACTGCGATTCTGTTCAAATGCACAATATCCGCAAATGTCAGCATATCCGCCAGATTCATTGTTCCATCGCCTCGTCACTGGACTGTCATCCGGAAATGATTCTTACCTGTTGTACCCACAGCTTTGACGGAATCTTCAGACTCTAAACCTCTTTTTTTGCAAAGGTATAATTAAAAAACAAAAAGACCACGACTATACGATGAGTAGAAGCCGTGGTCTTTCACAAAGTATTGGAGTTGCAGTCACTTTTTCTCTTGCAAATGCTTCGTGCAATTATATAAAAGCGGTTCCCAGTCCGCATCCTCACGCTGGAGTACACTTAGTGACAAATTGCCAATTCGTTCTGTAAATTTTTCCTGATACAGAGCCTTATACAAATTAGCCAAAAAACCGCCGTGGGAAACGATCAACAGATTCTTGTCCCGATTTTCCGTCCAAAGAGCCTCCATAAAAGCTAGCGCACGAAGCTGAAGATCTGCATCGCTTTCCTGCCCTAAATCCAGCAGATGCCAGTCAACTCCCCACTTCTCTTCACGTTCGGCCTGTGTCATCCCCTCGACCTGACCATAAGCACGTTCTCTTAGTCGATCATCAGGTTCCAGCAATGGCAAATGCAGGGCAGAGGCAATAATATCCCCCGTCTCTTTCGCTCTGGAGAGACTACTTGTAATAAGCCCGTCCCATTGATAAGGCTCTTCCTTCAATCGTTCTGCCAGCAAGCGTGCCTGCCGACGCCCTTCCTCATTCAACGGAATATCACTGTGCCCCTGGATTTTACCTACCGCATTCCAATCCGTCAATCCATGTCTGATCAAGCCAATAAGCATTGTGTCAGTCCTCCGCTGTTGTGTTATTCAGGCATATAATGAATTTTATATGGAGCCCATCTGCCAGCTAATTTCTAACTCTTCTCGTCCGATGGATCCAGCCCAGAGAAAATAAAGCAAGCGCAAGTGCCAATACAGACAACAACATCCAGTATTGCGGGTAAGTAGGAACAATGCTTGCAACCAGCGGATCCATAATGCCACTATTCACATCTTTAATGTGGTATTGATACTGTGGAGATGTACTTGTAGTTTCCAGCAGGCCTGTCGGTAAAATACCCGTGTCCATGACAGGAGCCGCTTGGGGGAGATTTTCCTGAGAGGAGCTTCCATTCCAGTTCAAAAACAAAAAGCTGCACAAAAATACGGCCAAAAAGCCGGCGATCCATACAGACATATACTTACGGGCTGCTGGGTTCACACGCGCACGTCGATGCTCGCCCGGAACAAGCCACGGTGATTCTTCATAAATTCGATCCATGACTCTACGATTCATTGCCTCTAGCTTATCATCTGTTATTTCAAAGGAAATATCACGAATAGCCGATCGACTTTCTTTTGACAAATTCCAATCATTCTCTTCCGAACCATGCTCCCACCCGGCAGACGAGCTTTTGGCCCGTCTGCGCTCCGAGTCTTGTTTCGATACATTTTTGCCTGTAGCGAACAAATCCTCAGCGTCCCTGGATTTCATTGGCTGCTCATCCCTTCGTTTTCCTCATAGAGAGGCTCAAAAAAATAAGGCTCCAACTGCGTCTTCACACTGGTTCTTGCCCGGAAAAGCAATGACTTCACCGCACTGACCGTCTGTCCTAAAATAGTCGCAATCTCCTGATAATCTAATTGCTCATATTCACGCAAAATCAGCGCAGATCGCTGCTTCTCAGGCAATCTGTTGATTGCTTCACGAACCATCTCTACCTTCTCACCGCGAAGAACAGCCTGCTCCGGAATTACATCCGATGGAGCTACCGGTACATAACCGCTCTCTTCCAATGGAACCTGACCACTACGGTGCTTACGAAGCTCACTTAGCACCGTATTGCGTGCAATTGTATATAGCCAAGTGGAGAACGATGCATCTACCTCGCGAAAAGAATGCAGGCTCCGATACGCTTTATAAAACGTCTCCGAGCATAAGTCCTCAGCAATCATTTCCAGGTTCGAACTTTTCAGCATATGATAAACAAAAGCTAAAATTTTACGTTGGTGCCGCCTCATTAATTCTGAATAAACCTCAACATTACCTTGTTTGATTTCCTGAATCATCTGGGAATCTGTCATCATCCGAGTGAGACCCTCCTCGCCCATACATGTGCTGTTTTCCCGTCCGATTCTGTCTATATATACCGAACAGGCCAAAAAAAGTTGCGCCCTCTGCGCAAATGGATGAAACAGCATCATGGAACATTTGTTATTTTCTTACCCTATGTAGTGCCAACATTAACGGTGCTATCCCCAACAATATTCAATATCCAAAATGGACTTACCCATTGTACCACAAAATGGCCGCCAGTAAAAAAGTCCAAAATCCCCACGATTTCCATCAAAGGCTCCCTAACGCTGGCAGCTAATTCATTTAAACCGCTTTTCAATGGATTTTAAGTTTATTCAAGATAAATGACAAATCCAATTAAAGTGTTTCATTTAGAGCACCAATAAGGATAATTAAACAAAAAGAAAACGCTTTAAAAAAATATTGACAAAATGAAAACGTATACATATAATAAAAGTACAGTATGGTTTCTCTCCACTCCTATCCTACTCAGCTACTTTACTGAAAGTAGCTACCACCCGGGGCTTTACCCGGGTGGTCTTTTTTTTCTTTATTAATAAGTAGTAAAGGACCATTCCATCGACTCTTGAAATAACAAAAAAGCGGGAAGAGAACCTTCGCCCGCTTTAAATCTTTTCTTACTACTTCACTCCAGAAAGTATGATGCTTTTAAGGCGTCCGTAGCGGAGCGATTCATTTGAATCTGGAGAAGCGTAGCGCTCGCCTTTGCAGGGGGATTCTTTCCTTTAAAGATTTCAAATCGTCCAAAGAATCCCCCTGCAACAGCGATCGTAAGATCAAATGAATCGCGGAGCGGAGTATCTCCTTAACAAACACACATACTTTCTTCACCCTTTATACCACCACTTTATAGCCCATCGAATCCAGTAAGGTTTTGGCACGCTCCCAGTCCTGCTCTTGACGGAAGGAAAGCCTCATGATGCCAGGAACATCCTCCCGACTTTCAATGATTCGCATATTACTCAGATTAATGCTGTGATTTCCTAGTTCCATTGCAATTCTTCCGATAATCCCTGGGGTATCCGGTACATCAATATACAGATCAAACGTAGAGACAATAACTCCTTTACGACGCTCTGGCAGTTCACTACGGAAATGCCCTGCTGTCAAAAATTCGTCAGCAATTCCCTCTCCGTCTTGTGTTCTCAGCAAGTGAGTAAAACGCTCAATCTGCCCATTCCATTCTTCTAACAGGCCCAGTAAAACATCACGATTACTCAGCAAAATGTCCCGCCACACAACCGGATCACTAGAGGCTATCCGTGTAATATCACGAAACCCACCCGCAGCCAATGTACGGTACAACGGATTTTCATCATTGTGCTTTCGTACCTGATTCACCAGCGCTGCTGCAATAATATGTGGAAGATGGCTAATCGCACCGACAATATCGTCATGCATATCAGGTTGGACACGCACAACATGAGCACCGGTATATTTCAACAAGCGCTCCAGCGAGCTGTAAGCTTCCTCAGGCACACCCTCTGCAGGGGAAAGCACATAATATGCATTTTCAAACAACAACGCAGAAGCGGCCTTGACACCGGAACGCTCCGAGCCAGCCATCGGATGACCCCCGATAAAGTAAGCATTGTGCAAAGATATTTCTGATGCCTTTTTGGCAATCGCCGATTTCGTGCTACCTACGTCGGTAATAATACACCCCGCTTTAAGCGGTAACTTGCTTAACAATTCGAGATAATGCTCCAGTAAACCAACCGGTACGCATAAAAAAATAAAATCGGCATCCGTGACCGCCTCTTCAACCGAAAGAGTCGCGGTGTCCACGACACCACGGCTTAGCATCGGTTCTATCAGTTCAGGAAGATGAGCATGACCGACCACATTAATATCCGGCTTCCCTCTAAAACAAAGTGCGAGGGACCCGCCAATCAGTCCCACGCCGAAAATGGCAATCTTCATCTATTATCAAATCCCATCTGCGGAAATTATAGGCGTACTTTCGCCGCTTCCGCCCCCAGGACCTGTTCCAGCGCACGAATAAACAACTCATTTTGCGGCTGTGATCCAACCGACACCCTAATATATGTCGGATATTTGTGATGACCTGCGCGAATAATCACACCTTTACGAAGCAACTCCTGAAATACCTCACCGGATGGACGACGTACATCCAGCATAATAAAATTACCATGTGCGGGGAAAGACTCCAGGCCCAGACGCTTCAGCTCATTTTGCAAATAAGCTCTACCCTCTGCATTACGATCCCGACATTCTTGAACAAATTCCTGATCTTCCAAGGCAGCAATGGCCGCAGCCTGTGCAACCCGTGAAGTATTAAACGGCTCACGAACCTGATTGATCAAGCGAATGGTTGCCTCGGCTCCCATACCATATCCGATACGTAGCGAAGCCAGACCATAGATTTTGGAGAAGGTACGCAGTACAACCAAATTTTCATAAGCTGACAACAAGCGAATGCCGTCTGGATACGAACGATCTATTACAAACTCAGCGTAGGCTTCATCCAGCACCACCATGATATGCTTTGGCACTTGGTTCAGAAACGCAATCAGCTCAGCTTCGGGTACAATCGTTCCCGTCGGATTATTTGGATTACAGATCCAAATAATTTTTGTACGGTCATTGATATGAGACAGCATGGCATCCAAATCATGTACACCGTCACGCAAAGGCACCTCAACTGCAACTGCTCCCTCAATTTCCACGTTACTTTTATAGACGGAAAATGTCTGATCAGCCATGATACTTTCTTCCCCTGGAAGAAGGAATGCACGCGTAATCAACGCAATAATTTCGTCAGAGCCACAGCCATAGATAAATTGTTCTTCTTTTAATCCCGTCCGTTTAGCTAGTGCCTGTGTCAGAGCAACTGCACTTCCGTCAGGATATACACTGATGTTAGCAAACTCCTGCTGAATGGCCTGCAACACTTTGGGAGAGCTGCCATACGGATTCTCGTTTGAGGCGAGCTTGATTACTTCATCGAGTCCCAGCTCACGTTTCACATCCTCAATCGGTTTACCGGGCTGATATACTGGCAAATGTACAATATGCGGTTTAGGTTGCATGCCCCTTCCTCCTCTATCCAATCAGAACTAAATTAAATATTTTATATTTGACACCCATTACTGCTTTAATTGTGCCACAAAATCGCGAATTTGCAAAAGCCCTTCTTCTCTGCGTGCAGAATCCTCCAGCAATGGAATGGCTTCCTCCACCTGTCGCACAATGGCACTGCCAACCACAACTCCATCGCAAATGTCTGAAAACCGGACAACCTGCTCACGATTTGAAATACCAAAGCCTATCGCCACCGGAACATCCGTATGCCGTTTGACCTGCGCGATAAAGCCCTCTATACCTTCAAAAAAAGAAGCTCTTTCTCCGGTTACACCCAGCGAAGATACACAGTACACAAATCCTCGGGCCTGACGGGCAATTCGTTCGATCCGTTGTTCAGACGTTGGGGCTACCAGCGGAATCAGATGCACACCTACCTCTGCTGCCCGTCCTCCCAGTTCCTCTGCTTCTTCAAGCGGAAGATCCGGAATAATCAGACCACTGATACCGTGCTCCTGCAAGCCTGCAAAGAAAGCATCCATCCCCATCTGCAATACAGGATTATAATACGTGAACAGAATAAAAGGCAGGCTTGAACCTGCCGCCCTAGCCAGAGACGCTGTCTCCATACAGGTGCGGATTGAAATTTGCCGTTTCAGTGCACGTTCAGACGCACGCTGAATCACAGGGCCGTCAGCCAACGGGTCCGAATAAGGTACGCCTAGTTCCAATATATCGGCTCCGGCTGACTCTAACTGCCGAATGATCTCTATCGTGGTATCCACATCCGGGTCGCCTACCGTCAGAAAAGGAATTAATGCCGTTTTGCCTTCATGTTTAAGGCGTTCAAACGCCTGATCAATTAAATTCATGACGGATTTCCCCCTAAATACTTGATAATGGAGTCCACATCTTTATCCCCGCGCCCAGACAAACAAATAACGATAATATCATCTGAAGTCAACGTAGGTGCCAGCTTGGCGACCTGTGCAACGGCATGTGCCGACTCTAATGCAGGCAGTATTCCTTCGGTACGGCAAAGGAGCTGAAGTGCATCCAGCGCTTCCTGATCAGTAATCGGGACATATTTGGCCCGCTCAATATCTTTTAGGTATGAATGCTCCGGTCCAACACCTGGATAATCCAGTCCAGCCGAGATGGAATGCGCAGGCTGCACTTGTCCGTACTCATCCTGAAGTAGATAACTCATAGAGCCTTGGAAGACCCCTTGTGTTCCCTTGCTCATGGTAGCTGCATGGAATTCCGTCTCGACGCCTTTACCAGCAGCCTCCACGCCAATCAAAGCAACACCTTGATCCTCTATGAAAGGATAAAACATACCGATAGCATTGCTTCCGCCACCGATCGCTGCCACAACAACATCCGGAAGTCTGCCTTCCTTCTCCAAGATCTGACGGCGTGTTTCATCGCCTATCACACGCTGGAAATCCCGTACCATCATCGGATACGGATGCGGACCGACAGCCGAACCCAAAATATAGAACGTGTCATGAACATGGCTCACCCAATAACGTAAAGCTTCATTCCCGGCATCCTTAAGTGTACGTGTACCCGATGTCACCGGAATCACTTCCGCACCCAAAAGCTGCATCCGAAATACGTTCAACTGCTGGCGAACCGTATCCTCTTCGCCCATAAACACTTTGCATTCCAATCCGAGCAATGCAGCTACGGTAGCCGTTGCGACACCATGCTGTCCTGCACCTGTTTCGGCAATGACCTTCTGTTTTCCCATACGCTTCGCCAGCAATCCCTGGGCCAATGCATTATTAATTTTGTGGGCGCCAGTATGGTTTAAATCTTCGCGCTTCAAGTAAATTTTTGCCCCGCCCAGATGTTGGCTCAGACGCTCCGCATGATAAAGCGGAGTTTCCCGACCCGAATAGTCTTTTAGAAGTCCGTTCAACTCTGCTTTAAATTCAGGATCATCCGCGTATTTTCGGTAGGATTCCTCCAATTCAATCAGTGCGTTCATCAACGTTTCCGGTACAAAACGTCCGCCAAATGTTCCAAAACGTCCGTTGTTATCAGGTAATTGTGTCATGCCTGCTTCACCCTTTCTACGAATGCTGTGATTTTTGCAATGTCCTTGACTCCGTTCGTCTCTACACCGCTGGAAACATCCAGCCCGTCGGGATGATACTCGCTAATCAGCTTTTCTGCGTTATCGGCAGTCAGCCCCCCAGCTACAAACAGAGGGATTCCGTGTTGATGAGTCCAAGCCTGATAGGCGGGAATTCGATCCCACGCAAACGTTTTTCCAGAACCGCCGCCATACAGGGGATCGTATGTATCCAGCAGTAAAGCATCAATTGTTCCGACATAAGCCTCTAATTCGTCTGCTCGGTGTTCGGTCTTCCCCTGATCTGTCTGCCCTTGGCTGTCCACAGACCAAGCCTTGAATATCTGTATGCCAAAACGTTCCTTAAGCTCCCGACAGCGCTGTGGACTTTCCTGTCCATGCAACTGAATGACATCCAATGGTGCTTTCTCCATCACATCGTTTAACAGTGCATCGTCAGGGTTCACAAATACGCCCACGCTGCGCGGTCTGCTGCCCGAGGCCCATTCATCCAATACGCGAAGCAACTCTCCAGCATGTGCGCCGTCAATCCGGCGCTTGCTGTCAGCAAACACAAAACCTATATAATCGACCGGTAAGTTTACCATAGATTTTAGCACTTCAACGCTTTGAAGTCCACAAATTTTTACGCCCGTTTTGTTCATGCTTTAACCCCGTCCATCAATTCGACTACAGCCTGTCCTACATCTTCCTTACGCATCAGATGCTCCCCTACCAGAATGCCGTGCGCACCTACCGAATGCAGATACTTAACATCTTCCGGTCCTGCAATGCCGCTTTCGCTGATGAATGTAACCCCTTTTGGGATCAGTGAGATCAGCTCCTCTGTCGTCTGGAGACGGGTCTCAAATGTCCGAAGATTGCGATTGTTCACACCAACTAAGGTCGCTGTACCCAGATCCAGCACTGCTTTAAGTTCCTCACTGTCATGCACCTCTACCAACGCATCCAGCCCAAGATCCTTGGCGATTTGCAAGAATGACCCTAAAACATGGGGTTCCAATATCGCGGCAATCAACAGTACCGCATCCGCTCCCAATAGACGAGCTTCATAGATTTGCCGTTCATCAATGATAAAATCTTTTCGCAGCAGCGGAATTTTCACTTGATCGCGAATTTGCTGTAAATATTCAGGACTCCCCTGAAAATACGTAACATCTGTCAGTACAGAAATGCAATCGGCTCCTGCTCCCTCATATGCACACGCAATATCCACCGGATGGAAATTGGGTCGAATCAACCCTTTGGACGGAGAAGCCTTCTTTACTTCAGCAATCAGCCCGAGCGGACGGTTGCGTCCGCTGGCGATCGCATTTTCAAATCCTCTCGTCACAGGTAAATCTGCAATTAAGCGTTCGGCTTTATTAATCTCAAAATGCTGCTTAAGCTGCTCCACTTCTTGTCGCTTCGTCACCACAATTTTATCAAGATACATATTGATATTCCCCCGTTGCTTGTATTAATTGATCCAGCTTGGAAAGTGCCAGTCCAGAGTCGATGGCTTCTGCTGCTCGCGCTACTCCGTCTGTCAAGGTAGCTGCTGCGCCTGAGACATAAATACATGCTCCTGCGTTCGCTAACACAACATCACGATAGGCTCCATGCTCTCCGTTCAAAATTCGTCGTATGATATCTGCGTTAACCTGTGCATCGCCGCCTAACACCTGATCTAGAGAATGTGTCTGCAAACCCAGATCGGACGGATGAAGCTCGAACGTGTGAACCTTGCCGTCCTTGAGCTCAGATACTCGCGTCGCAGCCGAAATACTAATCTCATCTAGTCCATCCAAACTGCTGACAACCATGGCTCGTTTGGAGCCGAGCTGGTTCAATACCTCGGCAATCACTTCCGTTTTGCCGGCATCATAAATGCCCAACAGCTGTCGATCCGCACCAGCCGGATTCGTCAATGGACCGAGCATATTGAATACTGTCCGCACACCTAGCTCACGGCGCGGCGCGGCGGCATGCTTCATAGACGGATGATACAGCTGTGCGAATAAAAAGCAAATGCCAATGCGGTCCAGACACGATCGCGCCTGATCACTTGTCAAATGAATGTTGACTCCGAGTGCCTCCAGGACATCAGCGCTTCCGGCACGGCCACTTGCAGACCGGTTGCCATGCTTTGCTACCCGTACGGAAACCGAAGCCGCGATAATAGCAGATATCGTGGAAATATTAAACTTGTGAATACCCGAACCCCCGGTGCCGCATGTATCCAGTAGACGACTGTTCCCTTCTCCAGCTTGCACTGGACTAGCGTAATTGCGCATTGCTTCGGCAAAACCGGTGATTTCATCTACCGTCTCTCCCTTGAGGCGAAGAGCCGTCAGGAGCCCGCCGATTTGCGCCTGTGTAGCACTCCCACTCATAATCTGTTCCATCACGCTACGGGCCTCCGTACGCGAAAGATGCTGTCCCTCAATGATCCGGCTTAACCCTACTTGCATCATGTCATGTCGTTCCATTGTCGTCTCCTCCTCAGAATCAGATTTTTGTGTGTTACGGAGTGTACAAATAATCTTGGTTGATGACGCTGTTGTAAGGCTGTGTCGTTGCTGGGAACATCGCTTCCGCCGTGCGGATTGCTTTCAGCAGTGCCTTTGCTTTGTTCACCGTCTCCTGATACTCGCTTTCCGGTACGGAGTCCCACACAATTCCAGCCCCTGCCTGGACATAGGCCCGGTTCTTTTTAAACACAATTGTGCGAATCGTAATGCAAGCATCCATATTGCCTGAGAAGCCCAAATATCCAATTGCTCCTGCATAGGTTCCGCGTGCTTCCCGCTCCAGCTCAGCAATAATCTCCATCGCCCGTAGCTTTGGAGCTCCGGATACGGTGCCGGCCGGCAGGCAAGACAGGAAAGCATCGAAGAAATCTTTGTCCTCACGCAGTTCGCCCGACACATTCGATACAATGTGCATCACGTGGGAATAGCGTTCAATCTCCATGAATGTATCGCATTTTACGGTGCCAAACTGGGATACACGTCCCAGATCATTTCTTCCCAGATCTACCAACATCAGATGCTCTGCACGTTCTTTTTCATCCTTCAACAATTCTTCAGCAAGCGCCGCATCTTCGGTTTCCGTTACGCCACGCGGTCTCGTTCCTGCAATCGGTCGGGTCTCTACACGGCCGTTTTCCACCTTGACGAGTGCCTCCGGCGAAGTGCCTACGATGATCTCGTCATCCATTTTCAGATAATACATATATGGCGACGGGTTCATCGTGCGCAGCACGCGGTATACCTGTAGTGGAGAGGCCTCTGTATCGATGTGAAAACGCTGGGACAGTACAACCTGAAAAATATCACCGGAGCGGATATACTCCTTTGCCTGCTCCACGTTTGATATAAATTGTTCCTTTGTCACATTGGATTGGATCTCACCCAGTTCCACATCATCAGGAATGGAGGCAGAGCCTAATCGCTCCGGTGGGGACTGCTTGCGCAGATACTGCGCCGTGTTCTCCAACTTGCGTTCCACATCTGCATAAGCAGCACGAATGTCCTCCTCGCGGAACCCTTCACCTATATGAACATTGCCAACCAGCAAAATTTGCTGTTTCACATGATCAAAGACAATGACTTGATCGCAAAACATAAAACGAATATCATCCATATTCAAATCATCTACCGAGTGCTCTGGCAGCTTTTCGTAGTATTGAAGCAGGTCATATCCAAAAAATCCGATAGCCCCGCCTGTAAATGGAGGCATGTCTTTCAGTTTCGGACTACGGTATTTACGAAGTAATGCTTTGAGCGCTTCAATCGGCTTGTCGCTTAATATTTGCCGTTTACCGTGTTGTTCCAAAATCAATCGACCTTTTTTACCTGAGACCATCAGAAATGGGTCTGTTCCGATGAAGGAATGTCGCGCCCACTGCTCGCCTCCCTCTACACTCTCCAGCAGAAAGGCACGGTCCCGCTCAGCATACCGACGGAAAATCCGAATCGGCGTCTCCATATCAGCCAGCACTTTTTTGTACACAGGAATCAGGTTAAATTCATTCGCCATCGCTATCACTTGCTCCACATGCGGCGTTAACATGAGATCACTTCCTTTCCAAATTGGCGCAGAACCCAATGGAGAGAATAAAAAAGCCTCTACCCGTAAGGTAGAGGCTGTCAGTTATTGAAATTATAAGAATGCTCCATATGTAAAATGATCACAGCAAATAGAAAAGCATACACTTATCCCTTTTGCATAACCGCGCAGGTTACCCCAAATAAGCTTCTCTATAGAAGAAGGTCTCTTCATGGACAAAAGCTTACCCGCTACCGCTGGTCTCTGTAATCTCATATGGAATTGGCTAGACTACACTCTTCTCATCTCAACTCTGCTCTGGCTAACTCTACTCTACTCAACTCTGCTACACACACTATATCTCATGGAATGTTACTTTGGCAACCATCAACTTAAAAAATGGACGATTATTTCCCTTGGGAAGCCAGATCCGGTCTTAGCATCTGTGCTCCGTTCAAATATACATGTTTCATTTCACGCTGAGATTTATCGGTATTCACCTGTACCATCAAACGGATGCACTTGGGCAAGCTACCAGCCACAGGAATTTCTAATGCACACATGAGCGGAACCATGTCCCAGCCGTCAAGCTGACGGATGGCCATGGCTGGAAAGGCAGCATCCAGGTCATGGGTCACCGTTATCCATACATTACTAATATCCTCTGGCTGAATTTCATTGTAGGATACAATTTCCTCCAGTAGTTGGCTTGTTGCTTCCAAAATTTCGTTTGCTTCATTATTCGTCACGGTCGTCGCGCCACGAATTCCACGATTGTACATCGTTACGCCTCCTCTTTTAACTGTTCAATGACTTCCCGGATGTAAGAGACGGAAATATCCTTCACAACCTCCACACGCCCAATACTGCGTGGGACAACGAAAGTAATGCTGCCTTCTTTGAATTTTTTGTCATGCATCATCGCTTCGAGCAATCGATCTGTATCGAGATGTGACGGAAGAGAAGTCGGTAAGCGCAGCGATGACAGCATTTCCTTCGTTTCGTTTACCAAAGAAGGATCTGCCCCCAGCTTCACACCCAGTAGTGCCGAGCCAACCATACCAATAGAAATGGCTTCCCCGTGTAAAAACTCACCATACCCCGCAATCGCTTCAATCGCATGCCCAATCGTATGGCCTAAGTTTAAAATAGCGCGCAAATCATTTTCTCGTTCATCGCGTGATACAACTTCGGCTTTAATGGAGCATCCCTTCTCCAGCCCGTACTCCAGTGCCGTCGCATCCAGTCCGAGCAAATCCGTCGAATGTTCACGGCACCACTGAGCAAAATCAGCATCCCAGATCAAGCCATGCTTGATCATTTCAGCAAGCCCCGCAGATACCTCGCGAGAAGGTAATGTTGACAACGTATCTACGTCATACAGTACGAGTTCCGGTTGGTGAAAGGCTCCTATCATATTTTTCGCCAAAGGATGATTGATGCCGACCTTACCACCCACGCTGCTGTCATGGGCAAGGATAGTAGTTGGAACCTGTACGAACTTGATGCCTCTCATATAAGATGCCGCCACAAATCCAGCCAAATCACCCACCACACCACCACCAAGAGCGATAACAGCTGAATTGCGATCCAAACCGCCCTCAATGGCTGCTGTTATGACCTGCTCAAATACAGCAAGCGACTTGGATGTTTCACCTGGCTTAACGACAAATGATACCGTTCTGTATCCCGCCTCTTGAAGATTGCTTTCCACTGTTGCCAAGTAGAATCCCGCTACATTTTCGTCTGAAACAATCAATAATGGGCTTTTTTGTGCAATTCCTCGTTCCTTCAACGACTCTCCGGCTTGATGCAACAACCCACGTCCGATAAGAATAGGATAAGAACGTTCGCCAAGCTGTACCGTCAGCGTGCTCATCTTAGTACCGCTCCAGTTGTTGTTCATAGGATGCAATATTCGCGCGGATTTCTTCAATCGAATCCCCGCCGAATTTCTCTAGTAAAGCTTTGGCTATCTCCCAAGCTACCACATGCTCCATGACTACGCTTGCCGCTGGTACCGCACATGCATCCGAACGCTCAACCTGTGCAGTGAACGCTTCTTTCGTATCAATGTCAACGCTTTGCAGCGGCTTATAAAGTGTGGGAATTGGCTTCATAACGCCACGAACCACCACTGGCATTCCGTTGGTCATGCCACCCTCAAAACCACCCAAACGATTCGTACGACGGTGATATCCACGTTCCTCATCATATAAAATCTCGTCATGCACCTGTGAACCGCGCAATTCTCCTGCTTCAAACCCGATGCCGATTTCCACACCTTTAAATGCATTGATCGACATGACTCCTTGTGCGATACGTGCATCCAACTTCCGATCATACTGTACATGACTGCCCAGACCAATCGGAACACCTTCCACGATACATTCCACTACACCACCGACGGAGTCACCTTCTTGCTTGATCAGGTCAATGTAGGCTTCCATTTTCTTCTCCGTTTCCGGATCGGTTACTCTCACCGAAGAAGCTTCTGTTACAGCAATCAGTTCATCAATCGGCAAGTCGCGATAAGGAGCTTCGATTTCACCAATGCGGATGACCTGACCTGCCACCTTGATCCCGAACTCAGCCAGCAATTGACGAGCCAACCCGCCACATGCCACACGAATTGCTGTTTCCCGTGCACTGGAGCGTTCCAACACGTTGCGAAGATCCTTCAGGTTGTATTTCATTCCGCCATTCAAATCTGCATGGCCCGGACGCGGTCGATGAACCCGACGCTTTTCTTCATCACTGCCTTCAATAGGCTCAATATTCATAATATTCTGCCAGTGCTTCCAATCGTTATTTTCCACAACTAGTGCAATTGGTGCACCTGTGGTATATCCGTGACGTACGCCACCAGCAATCTTCGCCGTATCTTTTTCAATCTGCATACGCCGCCCCCGTCCATATCCTTTCTGACGACGGTGCAACTGAAAATTCAATTCCTCAAAATCCAATTTTAAATTACTCGGCATACCCTCTACAATGGCAGTTAGCTGGGGACCATGCGTTTCCCCCGCGGTTAAATAACGTAAACTCATGACGCGTTCCCCCTTTAAACTGTTAAACTGTGCATCGCTAAAATCTTTAACTGTGCTTCATTATAGTATACGCACCTTTCTTTGACAAGAAAAGCCACGTCTGAGGCAGATAAACAAAAAAACACGTCCCTCAGCCAGAAGAGCTAAAGGACGTGCGCTGTTGATAAGCCAGCCATCCATTACTTAAGAATAGAAATAAGTTCCTACGAAACGATGGATGATATGTACAGGCTTATGCTTTTTTGCGATAAAAAAAGGTTTCAGTCGATTCCAGCCCATATTGGTTAGGAGAAAAGATTTGCTCGGTACTGCCGACAAATAAAACACCGCCGGGACGAAGGCTGGCAGCAAACTTTTGATACAACGCATGTTTGGCCTCTTCTGTAAAATAAATCATAACATTTCGACAGATAATGAGATCATACCCATCCTCAAATCGATCCAGCAGCAAGTTTTGCTTTTGAAACTTCACAGCCTGTTTTAAACGGTCATCAATCCGATACATGGCACCGTCTGGTTTAAAATATTTGCTAGCTACCTGCTCAGGCACATCCTTGAGCGAACGCTCCAAATATTTACCTTCCTTGGCTTTAGCCAATGCACCATCATCAATGTCGGAAGCTGTAATAGAGCAATTCCCTAAAATCCCTTTACCGTCGAGAACCATAGCCAAGCTATAGGGCTCTTCACCAGTCGAGCAGGCCGCACTCCACAGCTTAAGCTTCTGCTTTCCCACAAGCAGCTGTGGCAAAATGATATCCCGCAGCACTTCCCACCGATTGGGATTTCGCCAAAACTCGGAAACATTGATCGTCATACGATCCAAGAATTCATAGAATAGAGGTTTTTCCTTCATCATGGCATCATAAAAAGAAACAAAACTGGGAAACCCGTTTTTGTTGCGAAGCGTCGTTAACCGCCTTTTCATCTGTGCTTCTTTGTATTGTGCAAGATCAATACCTGTGCTGTCCTTGATTTTGCGGATAAACGCTGTGTAATCGGGGTCCGTCTGACCCAGTTCCAGATCCGTCATGCTACCATCCTTCTTCATACGTAATTAAACTTACACCCAGGTCGCTACAGTTTTTTCATACCGAACCAATTCTTCTGGTGTGAAAAAATTTGCAATCTCGCGCTCTGCGCTCTCCGGTGAATCTGAACCATGAATGAGGTTAAACGGTGTATGTGCAGCAAAGTCTCCACGAATGGTGCCCGGAAGAGCCTCTGTTACTTGTGTTTTACCAATCAGCAAGCGGGAAAGCGTAACAATGTTATCCCCTTCCCAAACCATGGCAAATACAGGTCCTGATGTGATAAAGCCTACAAGCTCTTCAAAAAAAGGCTTGCCCACATGCTCCGCATAATGCCGCTCTGCTTGTTCTCTAGATACCTGCACAAGCTTGCCAGCCGCCATTTTGAAGCCCTTGTCTTCCAAACGACTGACAATACGTCCAATCAGTCCGCGTTGTACACCATCCGGTTTAACCATCAAAAACGTACGATCCATCGGCTCACTCCCAATCCAATCTAATGTATTTATACAGTACTAATCTGTATTGTAACAGAAAGATTGGAAACGGTTAAAGTATTTTGTCACAGCAAACCTAAAATACAACTTTAGTAGGAGCGGCGTGTCACAAAATGAGCAATATCGCGCAGCGTCTTTTTTGTTTTGACATCTGGTAGTAAGTCCAGCGCGTTCAGCGCTTTATTAATATATCGGTCGGCGAGAATTTCAGCTTTAGTGATTCCTTCACTTTTTTTGATCATATCCACCGCTTTACGGGCGTCTCCTTGCCCGTCCCCATCCTGAATTCGCCGAATTTCAGCCAGCAGATCATCTCGCAGTTCGGGTTGTTCAAGCGCATAAATGACCGGAAGCGTAATATTGCCCTGTCTCATATCGCTGCCTGGAGGCTTGCCGATCTTTTTTTCTGTTCCACACAGATCAAGCAAATCATCCTGAATTTGAAAAGCCATACCTACGTTATAGCCATAGCTGTACAACAGAGAGTTGACTCTTTCCCGTGCTCCTGCAGCCATAGCTCCCAACTGGCAACTGACCGCAATCAACAATGCCGTTTTGCGCCGAATGCGAAGCAAGTAATTGCGCACACTCTGATCCACATTAAAAAAATCACGTATTTGTTCCATTTCACCAATCGACATCTGCACCAACGCCTTAGACAGCACTCGGTGAATATCGGGATTCGGCAGCCCAGCAGCAATAGATAGTGCGCGTGCATATATGTAGTCTCCGGTGTACATAGCCACCCGATTGTCCCATTTGGACTTCACGGTGGGTTGGCCGCGTCTCATTTCCGCATCGTCAATCACATCGTCATGAACGAGAGAGGCAGAATGAATCAGTTCCAGAGGTACCGCTATGCGCTTGAGCTTGTCCAGATCATATTCTCCAAACTTGCCTCCCAGCAATACAAATACGGGACGCAAACGCTTGCCCCCTGCTTTAAGTAGATGAAGCGACGTATCATTAATCAACGGCTCCCTACTGTCAATGCTACGGTACAGCTCTTCTTCTATGAAGTTCATATCCTTTTTTAATAAACCGAACAAATCCAATCGTTTCATTCTTTCACCCGTGTCAGCGTATTGTCACTCCAGAGAAGCGGCTTCACTCGTCGGTCAAGCAGCCCCAGTTCATATGCATACTTAAAATAAAGCTCTAAACCTTGTTGTTGCTTCTCTCCAAAATCATAACACAGATTCGTAAAGTAGCGCTCCCAATAATCTTCTGAACCTCCAATTTCCTTGCAAGCTTCAGAAATAACAGGTGTCAGGTCAGACAGACTACGCTGCTTGCTTACGCGGAACGCATTCGCAATTTCAGCCACCGCAGCGGGATTCTGAGCAGCAACAGCACGTCGAACTGCCCATACAGCAAAAGTCATACTATAGCCCGTCCAGCGTTTCCACTCTTCCCCGAGGTCGGTTACGTACAGGCCCTCACTCCGCCAGGATGCCTTGATCGCGTGATCTCCAATCAGCAGCCCTGCATCTGCCTGTTCCAGCATCAAATCAAGATCCGGTTCACAATCAAAGTAAGTAGGCTGACCTTCCCATGCCTTTTGCATCAAAATTTTCAACAAGTTCACCGATGTGGCTGAAGTATTCGTCAGTGCAATGGTGCCGTTAATGATTTCATTTAGCGGCTTGCGTGAAAATAGTAAAATGGATTGGACTGGACCGTCTGCACTAACGGATAAATCGGGCAACAGCAGCATTTCCTCAGCACCTGATGCATACGCAAAGGAGGACATCGCACTCATATCCAAACTCCCTTTCAGCATGCCTCGATTCAATTCAGCCGGAACTTTGGAAACCATCTCCGCCGAATGGAGAAGCTCTGAAGGATTAAAGTAATGAAAAATAGGCCAGGCGTTTGTATATTTAATTTTTCCGATTGTGATTGTCTTGGTGTCCGGTATCGGCATCGGAATCCCCCCATCTCGTAAACAATTGATGTTCTATACGCAAGCTGTCTAATACTTTGCCTACGAGGAACAGTACAATATCATCCAGCGTCTTCGGATGAAAATAAAAAGCTGGCATGGCCGGAATCATTTTGACGCCGAGTCTCGCAAGCTTAAGCATATTTTCCAAATGAATGGCATGCAGCGGTGTCTCACGAGGCACAAGGATTAGCGGACGACCTTCCTTCATCATCACATCTGCTGCACGTGCCATGAGATTATCAGACGAACCGTGGGCTACTGCTGACAACGTCCCCATCGAGCACGGCATGATAATCATGGCATCTACTAAATAAGAGCCACTCGCTATTGAAGCTCCAATATCTGTGAACGGATGGTATACAAGAGAACCGGGACGGCCTCCGAATTGTTCATTCAAAGCTCCTTCCCGGTCGGTCACATTCCAGCCCAGCTCCTCTTTCAATACCCGCCAGCCAGCATTAGAAACAATCAGGTGAACTGTATACTGCAAGTCCAGCAGTGTCTCTACTAGTCGTACACCATAAATGCTTCCGCTCGCACCTGTAATGCCAATAACGATTCGTTTGCCTTGATGGTTGCTCACCTGATTATTCATTAGTATTGACGCACCACCAAATCAATCAGTGTAAAAGCAAATACGACAATGCTAAGTACACCGTTCATAGTAAAGAATGCTGTCTGCAAACGACTCAAATCTTTTGGAGATACGATATAGTGCTCATAAAATAAAATAATGTATGAAATAATCATGCCCGCCAGATACCACCAGCTTAAATCTGCGATAAAGAACAGCACAATAAATCCGATCGCCGTAATGACATGGAACACACGGGCGATGTTCAGAGCACCTGCTACACCAAAACGGGCAGGAATAGAATAAACCCCTTCGCTCTGGTCAAAATCAATATCCTGACAAGCATAAATAACATCAAATCCAGCGGTCCAAAATGCAATCGTGAGATAAAGTACGATAGCAGTTAAATCCATTTGTCCCGTCACTGCAACCCACGCGCCTAGCGGCGCCAAACCAATGGTCAAACCAAGTACAAAGTGGCACAGCCAAGTAAAACGCTTGGTGTAAGAGTAAAAAACAAGCATAAAAAAGGCCAGCGGGAACAGCTTGAACGCCAGCGGACTTAACTTGAATGAGGCCCAAAACAACAACAACAAGCTAACGATGATGAAAATCACCACTTCGCTCGATTTGAGCAGCCCTGCCGGAATAGCGCGTCCTGCTGTACGCGGATTTTTCCCGTCAATCACACGGTCAATCATACGATTGAAGCCGAAGGCTGCGCTACGTGCGCCAACCATAGCCAGCAAGATCCAACCGATCTGCGGCCATGAGGGAAGGTTGTCCGTCACGACAACTGACCCCAATACAGCCCCCATAAATGCAAATGGGAGCGCAAATAAAGTATGTTCAATTTTAATCATTTCCAAAAAAATGGCAATTTTCTTAAACATGCTGACTCTCCTTGATTCCAATATGCAATGCCGCAATGCCTCCGGTGAGAGAATGAGCCTGAACATCCTTCAATCCGACTTCACGAAAGATGTCAGCCAGTTCATCCCTTCCTGGAAAAAGCGCCAACGAATCAGGGAGCCATTTGTACTGCTCATAACGTTTGGCGAACAATTTGCCGAGCATGGGCAAGATGTGTTGAAAATATGCGTAGTAAATTCCCTTGAACGGCTGCCAAGTAGGTTTGGACAACTCCAAACATACGACCTGCCCACCAGGCTTGACGACACGTTGCATTTCCTGCAACACGCGGCGCAAATCAGGTACGTTGCGAAGACCGAAACCAATCGTCGCATAATCAAATGAATTGTCTTCAAAAGGTAGATCCATCGCGTTGCCTCGTACAAGCTTGATTTGCTTTTCGCGGGATTCTGATGTAATCTTGCGCTCGCCAACATTTAGCATGTTCTGGCTAAAATCCAATCCTACGATGTGACCACTTTCACTTGCACGCGCCATCGCAAGCGTCCAGTCACATGTCCCACAACAAAGGTCGATTGCCGTATCGCCGTGATGCATGTTCATTTTTTTCATTGTAAATTTCCGCCAAGCCTTATGTCTGCGAAAGCTCAGTATATCGTTCATCAAATCGTATTTACCGGCTATACTTTCAAACACGCCATGAACGAATTGCTCTTTCGGCTTGGTGTCGCTTGATCCCATGACGTTCACCTAACCTTCCCTCACAACCGGGTGCGAACTGTTTAGCAGCTTCAGGAAAGGCTCAAGCATGCATTCAAATTCCTCAATCCCCGTGTTTTGTTCATCTGACAGGGTCTGCCGGATGTGTGTAACAGCCGTGCGAAGCTTGTCCAGTATCGCATCCTCGGCTTTGTATTTCAGCACAAGCTTACGCCAAACTGCTGTTTCATTACCACCCTCTGAAAGCAGTGCCTGCTCATGCTGGTCTCCGTTACCGTAAATATGCCAGAACATATATCCGAAACGGGACTTGTCTGGTTCTGCCCGTTTCTCCCATTCCTCCACCAGCGTGTCACAGAGAGCGAATTCATTAAGAAGCTGCTTCCAGACTTCCTGATCCTGTTCTGCAATAAGTGAAGTCAATGATAAAAAAAGCTCCTGTTTGAAGCAAACCATCTGAGATAAATACTGAGCGGCATTCAATCGAAAATGCTTCATCTCCCAGTATAAGCTCATTTTCCCTGCGTTCACTTCACATACAGCGTCACTCAGCTTCGAAATGGCCTCGATTCGGCCTGCTAGTGCAAGTAGCTGATAAAAACGGCTACTGAAGTAGTCACCTGCTAACACTTTCAGCTGTCTGGATCGCATCTCTTCCGGACTTCGTATACCGGATAAAGTATCAATCATATCATGCGTATCCAGTCCCATCTGCACAAGTGATGTAACCAAAGCGTACAGTTCATCCTCACTGGCATGCAGCCCTTGCGCATTCCGGTTCAAAAACTCAAACAGCAAACGGGTACGGCTGTCAGGAAAAGCCGGCATTTCCGTATGTTGTTGAATCATGTCGTATTCCACATATTTCCTTACTAATTGAGGTACGCGATACGGTTTCATCCTAAGCCTCCGAGCCATGACTTTCTGGTATACTCAAATAATTGCAATGCCTTATATTATATCACAATTTAAAATGATTCGCGACTAAAGTACTGTAGGTCCAGCGGTAGAAACATCTAGTTTGTATATACACCGCTAAACCTGTTTTGCCACATAGGCGTTACTGTAATGCGGAAACGAGATTTCAAATCTTCTGGCAGTTCAGCGCCTTCCCGATTTCTAAGTTGTTCCAATGCCTCGTTCGTCCACTCGTTCCGGCGTATATCGGATGCCAGCAGCAAATGGCGTTCTCCTGACCATTCGTCCTGCGTCACCACCCGCAACAGCAATTGCCGTACATTCGTCGTTCCGTAAAAGCTAAAGGCGGCAAGCTCCGCCATGTTTTGATAAATCTCCAGAGGTGTGGTTTCTTCCTTGGACAGCTTAACATCCAGGGTCAGGACAGAATGTTCCCAGCTTGCACTTGCAATCGGTGTGGTCAATGGAAGCTCGTTTAGTGTATCTACCAGATTGTCATCCGTCAGCAACACTCGTTGCTGGGGCGAGATTGTTGCCTGTGTTTCACGAACTGCTGCGGTACCCGAGTCCAGCATCTGTAAGGACGGCAGCAATATTGCTGCTGCGGTGGTTATGAGAATGGAACCACCGAGTACAATCCAAGGTTTCATCAGAGCCTCCCCTGACCCCTACCCCATAATGTGGGTTTGCTACGGTAAAGGTCCTCACTCTCATTGTACAACAAAAAAAAGCAGGCTATGCCTGCATTTTACTCCTCCGTATCTACAACACCGTGCTTGGTCATCACCATGGCCTTGCCGCGAATTTTGATGGCAGAAGTATGATCCGTAAATTGAACGATCAGTATCTCACCCTTGTCCAATTTTTCTGAATGATGCAGGCGTGTATCCTGACCTCTGGTCAGACCAAAAACCTGACATCCGTTGCTTTTTGCTTTAATTACGACGTACTCACTGCTGCCCGTCACGTTATCTTCCATGTCCTTTTCCTCCCTGAGAGCCGAAGCTATATTTTTATGATGGAGATTTAAGATTGTTTTGTCAACTACATGCTTTCCTCGCGCCTGCAACAATTAGTGCTTCCTGTGCCATACTATCTGTGCAGTCCCATCTATTAACGAAAGGAACGGATCGGATGGAAAACTATCGTCCCGCCAATCTCAGTCCTGCTCAGATAGAGCAGCTTCAACGGCTGGAACATGAATTTGCCGAGCTGACAGGTGAACCCCTGGTGCTGATTGCTTATGCCTCGCGAAACGGCAAGACACCTTCCTCTTCTTCAGTCCATAGCACCTCTACCACAAAGTAAATAGGACAAAAAGAAAAGGCCGTGAATCAAATTCACGGTCCTTTCAGCGCATTGGGAATATGTAAGAAATCTTATTTAATTCCGTCTTTGAGCGCTTTACCCGGTTTGAATGCCGGAATTTTGCTCGCAGGGATTTCGATTTCTTCTCCTGTTTGCGGGTTACGTCCTTTACGTGCGGAACGTTCACGAACCTCAAAGTTCCCGAAACCTACCAGTTGTACCTTGTCTCCGTTTTGCAGTGCTCCAGCGATCGCTTCAAATACTGCATCGATTGCTTTGGTTACGTCCTTTTTGGACAATTCAGTGCTCTCAGAAACCTGATTGATCAAATCCGTTTTATTCAACATATTCACCTCCCAATTCAAGTGTAGTCCAGCATTAAGGTTATCGGTGTGCTCCACCGATAATGAAGTCGCCTGTATAAAATAACCCGGGCGGCATACTGCCTTCCATAATGTTATCATCTGTTTCCGTTTCGTCGTTAAATATACATAGAATATACCTAACCACCGCCATATAGGCCGAAACTGGCGTTTTATGGCACCCTTCTTGCGTGGAACAAGGTTTATAGTAATACAGTCGACAGACAATTTCAAGTACGACGACGGTTCAGTACGTAAAAAGTAACAGCCAGCGCAAGCACCAGCACTACTCCTTTGACAATGTCATGGGCAAAATATTGCACATTCATCATGGTCAGTCCATTAACTAATACGCCGATTAACACCGCACCAATAAATGTACCAATAACATTGGGTTTACCCGCACCAAACACTGAAAAACCGACGAATACTGCAGCTACTGCCTCCATAAGTAAGGGAGAGCCAGCGTCAATTTGACCCGAGCCTACACGCGAGGCATATAAAATACCGGCAATTGCCGCAAATACGCCTGAAGCGATATAGGCCAGTGTACGGACCTTTTTTACCCGTATACCTGACAGACGAGCAGCCTCCTCATTCCCGCCAGTTACATACATTTGACGCCCATGCTTTGTGTAGGTCAAGAAAACATGCACCGCTGCCACAGCTAGCAACAGTAAAATAACCGAAATCGGGATACCCAACCATTTACCCTGCCCCAGTAAAAGAAATGCTGGAGATATCTCGCCTGGCGCCTTGCTGCCATCAGGAAACTGCATATGATTGTAGATGGTATAGCCTTGTGCGTATGTTTGGTGAATCCCGCTAACGATATACATAATGGCTAGAGTTGCGAGCAAATCGGGGATACGCAGTTTAATAATCAAAAGTGAATTCAACAGCCCAACCAAAGCTCCAACAATCAGAGATACAATAATAACCACTGCAACAGGCTGTTCATACCAGACCATCAACGAGGCTGAGACGACCGTCGTCAAGGATACCGTTGCACCAACCGACAGGTCAAAACCGTCTACAATAAGTGATAACGTCACACCAATGGCCACGAAAGTCACAATCGCAATGGAGCCAAGAATATCCATCAAATTATCATACGTCCAGAAATAAGGTAATGTGGCTGAGAAAAACGCCAACACACCTATAATGACAACTACAGCACCGTAACGAAACGAGACATTTAACCATTTTTCCTTCATGAATGCACCTCTTCACCACCGCTGGCGTACAACAGAAGCTGTTCCTGTTCGACTTCGCCTCGCGCAAATTCCCTTATTATTTTACCGTCATACATGACTGCTATCCGATCACCAATGCCTATACCTTCCGCGAATTCACAGGTAAGATAAATGATTGCTTTTCCTTGTGCAGCCAATTCTCCGATGATACGGAAAATATCGCTTTTTGCCCCTATATCCACACCCTTGGTTGGCTCGTCAAAAACGAATACATCCGCACCGGAATGAAGCCATTTTCCTATCGCAACCTTTTGCTGATTCCCACCGCTCAAATACTTAACATTCTGGCGCAGTGAAGGCGTCTTAATACCAAGAGAGGCGACAACCCCATTACCGTTATTACGTTCTTTATGCCGA
Organism: Paenibacillus sp. EKM211P; assembly: GCF_011066175.1. NCBI lineage: Bacteria > Bacillati > Bacillota > Bacilli > Caryophanales > Paenibacillaceae > Paenibacillus > Paenibacillus sp. EKM211P. The sequence goes on along the minus strand of NZ_JAAMNS010000004.1, from coordinate 305,156 downwards.
CTGATGAAACCCAGGACACTCAGCTTGCCCAAGAGCGGAAGACTAAGGTTTCGTTCCACGCTCTCCTCAATCAAGACCCCCTGCTTACGCCGCTCCTCGGGTATGGACACAATTCCTTGAGCTACCGCGTCCGCTGGCTCACGCATACGAATGAAGCGCCCCTTGAAGGTCAGCTTCCCCACATCGGGCTTGTCTGCCCCTGTAAGTAGTCGTGACAACTCCGTCTTGCCCGCACCGACCAAACCCACAATAGAGAGAATTTCACCGCGTCTGACCTGCAAATCAACGCCGTGAACTCGCAATCCCTTACGGAGTCCTTTTGCTTCCAATACCGTTTCACCAATAGGTACCTCTGTTTTCGGAAATTCCTCATCAAATATTTTCCCAAGCATATACGTGATAATGTCGCCTACATTTAAATCAGAAGCAGGTCCCGAGAACACGCGCTCACCATCACGCATCACCGTAATACGGTCACTGTGCGCGATGACCTCCGGCAATCGGTGCGTGATGAGAATACATGCTACTCCCTCATCCTTGAGGGTATGAATGGTGCGGAACAAACGCCTCGTTTCTTCCTCGCTCAGCGGTGCCGTTGGCTCGTCAAAAATGATAGTATTCGCCTGCTGTGTCAAAATCCGTGCGATGAGTACAAGCTGCTTTTCTGCCAACGTCAATTCTGACACGTATCGTCGTACATCTATATCAACCTCCAGACGCGCTAATGCCTCACGTGCTCGCCTGCGCATGGACGCTGGTGCAGCCCACCATCGACCATCAGGTACAGACAAATCGTCCATTACAATATTTTCCGCGACGGTTAACTGAGGCACAAGTGCCGAATCGACTTCTTGATACACGCAGTGAATTCCGGCTCTTTTGGCTTCCCACGGTGAACGAATAATCAGCTCCTTGCCATCCACAACGATCGCTCCCTGATCGAAACGATACGCACCTGACAAGATTTTCATTAATGTGCTCTTCCCTGCCCCGTTGGCACCTAGCAGAGCGTGAATTTCGCCACCCTGCACCGTAAAATCCACGGCTCTCAGCGCATCTACACCAGCAAACCGTTTGCTGATCTTCTTCATCTCCAATGTATATACTTGTGTACTCATGAATGTCCCCTCACTCCCGCTTATGATAAAAGCGCGCCGAAGCGCGCCTTTGCATTTGCGTTATGCATCCATTTTATTTGGACGTTTCATATTCCTTCATCCAATCCTTGTAGCCCTGCTCACTCTTGCCCCATCCTTTCACAAATTGAGACAACTCGGATGTGGAAATTTGCTTATCTGGCAACTCTTCGCGCTGTACATATACTGCCTTCAGCACAACTTTCTCCTCAGGGTTATCCCCATGCAACTTCTGGTATGCATAGCGCACTTGTACGCGCCCGATATCTGTTGGATCTACGGCTGCTGAAGCCACCCACGGGTTTTTCGGGTCCTGAATCATTTGCAAATCTTCATCACTCATATCAATCCCATAAACTTTAATTTCCGTACGCCCAGCTTGTTGTATCGCACGAGCTGCACCTTTGGCAAATTCATCCCAAGCCGCCCAAACTGCTGTAATTTCACCCTTAGGATATTGCTTTAGCACAGCTTCCATTTTGGCTTGCGTATCCAAAGCAGGATTCTGAGCCGAACCAAAAGTTGCAATCTCTTTAATATCTGGATTGGCTTTCAAAAATGCGTCATAAGCAACCTGACGGCGCTCCATTGGTGCAAACCCAGCAACCCATACCTTCACAATGTTTCCTTTGCCACCGATGTCCTTTTTCATTTGCTCAAGCGTCAGCTCCGCCATGCTTTGATCATCCTGTGAAAGCACTACCGCACCCGGAACATTGACCGCAGCATCGAACACGATAACTGGAATATTGCGGGAAATTGCTTTTTTGAGTCCTGGCTCCAGCAATGCGTCACCGTGGTCAGTCAAAATAACATCAAACTGCTGGTTAATCGCACTATCTAGCAAAGAAGCCATTTTAGCCTTATCGTTATTGGCAACAAACTTGGTCAGCGTACCGCCAAATTTCTTAACCTCATCTTCCACACCTTGAACATACTGCTGCGAAAACGTACCTGTATTAAACTCCATGATCAAAGCAACCCGTTTACCCTTTAGATTCGAACTATCTGTTTTTCCATCTCCTGTATTCGTTCCTGCAGTGCCTGTCCCTTGAGCGCCGCTTTCTGTTTTCGGCGCGCCACATGCTGTGACCAGTATAATCAGCACCAGCAGCATGATGGCTCCGAGCCCTAGCTTCTTGTTTTTTTGGAGCCCTTTTTGGATATACATGATTTGTTTCCCCCTCGTTCCAAGCACTAATATGTTTTAAATTTGATACTTAATATATCGCGTTAAACCAAGTATGTAAATAGGTTTTATTAAATATAGAAAAATACCGCAAAGAGCAGTCAGCTCTCTACGGTATTTCCCTTACACATTTTTAGTTATAGCTTAGCCTTAAAGAATTATAGCAATAAGACCACCAGAACCTTCGTTAATAATGCGACCCAGCGTTTCTTGAAGCTTGTAGCGTGCATTGTCCGGCATCATGGCAATCTTGCCTTGAATACCTTCACGCACAATAGAATGCAGCGAACGTCCGAAAATGTCAGATTCCCATATTTTGATTGGATCATTCTCAAAATCTTGCATCAGGTAGCGTACGAGCTCCTCACTTTGCTTCTCTGTTCCGATAATCGGAGCAAATTCCGATTCCACATCGACACGAATCATGTGAATGGAAGGGGCTGTCGCTTTAAGCCTCACGCCAAATCTTGTACCTTGTCGAATCAACTGCGGTTCGTCCAGTGCCATCTCGGCCAGTGACGGAGCTGCAATACCATAACCTGTTGTCTTGACCATTTCCAGAGCCTCGGCAAAGCGGTCATATTCACGTTTAGCGTGGGCAAAATCCTGCATCATTTGTAGCAAATGATCCTTGCCACGAATCTCTACCCCAACGACTTCAACCAAAATCTGGTCATACAGCTCATCAGGCGCATACAAATCAATTTCCGCTACGCCCTGCCCCATATTCATACCGCTTAATCCGGCTCTATCGATGAACTCATACTCCATAAACTGGCTGACCACCCGATCTACATCACGCAGGCGTCGAATATCTTTAACCGTATCACGAACGGAATTTTCATAGTTGCTACGCAGCCAGTGATTTTCGTTCAATACCATAACCCAGCTCGGCAGGTTCACATTCACCTCATGCACCGGGAATTCATACAATACTTCACGAAGTACACCCGTAACATCATCTTCCGTCATGGTCGCCGCGCTGAGTGTCATGACTGGAATATCATACTTGGCAGCCAGTTCACTGCGAAGTTGGAGTGTTTCATCACTGCGTGGATGCGTGGAGTTGATAACCAGAACAAATGGCTTGCCAACTTCCTTCAACTCTTCAATGACGCGTTCCTCCGACTCTACATAAGAGCTACGCGGGATTTCAGCAATGGTGCCGTCTGTGGTGACTACCACACCGAGTGTCGAATGTTCTTGAATAACCTTACGTGTACCGATTTCTGCCGCTTCCTGAAAAGGAATGGGTTCTTCAAACCATGGTGTAGAGATCATCCTTGGACCATTTTCATCCTCGTAGCCTTTTGCACCTTCTACTGCATATCCCACACAGTCAACCAGACGTACATTCACGTCCAGTCCTTCCGTTACTTTGATCTGGACGGCATTATTCGGTACGAATTTAGGTTCCGTCGTCATGATCGTCTTCCCTGCCGCACTTTGCGGCAACTCGTCTACGGCGCGGGCACGGTCCGCCTCACTCGTAATGTTGGGCAGTACAATCGTTTCCATAAACCGCTTGATAAATGTTGATTTTCCTGTTCGGACTGCGCCGACGACCCCAAGATAGATGTCTCCTCCGGTGCGTTCGGCAATGTCTTTAAAAATGTCCACTTTCTCCAATGAAATCCCCTCCTCAAAAGTCTCCGAAGGAAAAATGCTTAAAGAGCATCCGCTTCGTGTTCAACCAACTGCTTGATCCCAGATGCGGCAGAACAGCCTTTAAAATGCCCGGAAGTCGTCCGCCGCCGAGATTCAGGAGACTGATGGAATCGGCGAAACGGCGTAAACTCGTACATGCATTTGGACTGATACCATCATATGTATCCCCTCCGTAAAATATGTTTAGTTTTTTAAAAATAGATTACGTCACAGCGATCATTGCAGAAACGATATTTTACGTTTGGGTCCACTCACCTAATATATGCGCAGCAAGATTTCCACATGACTTTGTTGCTAGACTTAAATAAAAAAAGGATATGTCTCTGACCGGTTCTAGCCGTCGAGAAATATCCTTTGTTTTTTGTTCTAATTATTAAAATCGATATTACCACAGTTCGTCATCCAGTGCCTGACGCTCCAGTTGCCGCCTAATAGCTGCCTTAAGTCTATCCTCCGGTATGGTTACCTCTACATCACCTTGAGCGCGGGCCTGACAGGATAAACGTATTCCTTCATTCAGTAAAGGTCCCAGCTTACGCTGTTCTGCATCATTAGGGTGACCTGCGAGCTCAGCCCGTTCCGGTGCTATCTGCACTTTACACATCAGACAGGCTGCTTTTCCATCACAACGAGTGGGAATATACACACCTGCTTTACGGGCAGCCTGGAGCAATGACGTGCCCTGACCGACTTGTACACGCTTGCCTGACGGCTGGAACGTAATCTGTACATTCATAAACGGTCCTCCATTCACCTTTCCTCATAATACGCACGCAACCTATATTTCATTACTCATCCCGATTAAGGAGTGAAGTTCTGGCCAAGGGAGAAGATCTATAAGCTTGCCCAACTGCTCCTTATTCCAAATGTTACGGACCAATAGCTGTGTTAGTATCCCTATGTGTTGTTGGGGGTCTCGCTTCATGACATCTGCAATCGCTTGATAGCGGTCAGGACGATTTCGCAACAGATTGAATAGCAACTCGTGACTGAGAGGCATCAAACGCAATGAGGTATTTTCCAGATCAAGCTGAATCCCAGCCGACCAGAGTAGCCGCTCGACCTCTAAACGATATAAAGCTCCATCACATAAAACCTCAAATCCTCCCACCAATTCGACTGGAAATCCCTCCAGTTCATAGTGGCTTAGCAATGAAACGTAAGATCCGCTACGGTCAACCTGCTGTGGGTCTATACTTACACCCGGCGAACGCGCGTGTAACAGCTTCGCTGCATGAATATCCGCATAAATATCAATGTCCCGAGGCAGACGATCCAGTTCAACTTCTTGCACAAGTAGTGCACAGCTCCCCCCCAGCATCCACGGAACCGACACCGCTGACCAGCTCTCAGTCAAGCTACCCAGCGCAACTGCCAGATCGTGAGGAAGCCTGTCCACTAACACTGATGATATTGCCTCCTTCAACATCGTTTCCTCCTTTGCTGTCTTTCCACCCGTTTCCTGATGGGCATCATTATAACATGTTCGACATGGCAGTTCGACATTTTGTGTACTGAAAAAGCACTTTACTGCCTCAAAATATAAAAAAAACCGCGAACCTTCCCGGTTCACGGTGAATAAAACGAACCATCATACGGCCAGTGTTTTATTTTTTCATCATCATTTTCATTAACGCTTCCATATTGGAAGGATTCATTCCACTCTTTTTGACGGCTCCGACAATATCCCTGACTGTATCTTCCGATACCGGAATGTTAGCCATCGCAGACACCTGTTTTATAAGCTGACGCAACTGCGCTTCACTTTGAAGCGTGTCCGGCTTTACCGTGCCTGCAAGCTTTTTCACTGCATTTTCGGATATGTTTTTGCCGCCTTTTTTGTTAATGGCCTTCAATGCATCTTTCGGAAAGTTTTTACTCACAATCTCCCCTCCTCCGCCATTGCTCAACTCAGTCTATGAGTGACGGAGACAAAAGGTGATTAAGCATACAAAAGACATGCCAAACGCCTAACTAAAAAAGGCTATCTCATCGTAGAAAGATCTACTCATGAGACAACCTTTATACTTTAGAAGCTCCTCTGTACTCTTATGAATGCCATTGCTCCCAAGTTTGAAGCGGCATGACTTCCATCTCGGTTTTCGGATCGCGACCCATTAATGCCTCAACGGCTTTGCGGACGTCACGTCCTTCAAACAGCACTCCATACAACACCTCTGTAATAGGCATTTGCACACCCAATTTTTGTGAGATAGCGTATGCTGCTTTTGTCGTACGAATCCCCTCTACGACCATTCCCATAGATTCCAATACGGCATCAAGCTGTTGGCCCTGTCCCAATAATGAACCTGCACGCCAGTTGCGGCTGTGACGACTCGTTGCAGTCACAACTAAATCGCCTATACCAGCGAGTCCGGCAAAGGTTAATGGATTAGCCCCCATCTCAACTCCGGCACGGGTAATCTCAGCCAATCCACGGGTCAACAAAGCCGCTTTGGCATTATCACCGAAGCCAAGTCCATCCGACATTCCCGCGCCCAGTGCAATAATATTTTTTAAAGCACCGGACAGTTCTACACCGAGTAAATCACGGTTTGTATAGACGCGGAAATAGGAGTTCATGAACAACCCCTGGGCAGCCTGAGCAGCCTTCTCATTGGAAGAAGCTACAACAACCGTTGTAGGACATTTCTTCACTACTTCCTCCGCATGACTCGGGCCTGACAGCACGGCAATATCATCCTCCGCGATTTCCAGCTCTTCCGAGATCACCGTGGACATACGCTTGAGTGTCTCTGTTTCAAAACCCTTAATGGCATGTACTACCAGCATATCCTTGGTGAAATGAGCCTTCAGACTACGTGCAACCTGCCGAGCGGCAGACGAAGGAGATACGATGATCACCGCTTTAGCTCCAGATACCGCAGTCTGCATATCCGTTGTAGCTGAAATGCGATCAGACAAAATAGAGCCTGGTAAATAATGCTCATTCGTATGCTTCTCATTGATCTCAGCAGCTTGTTGTTCGCTTCTCGTCCAGACAGAGACATCGTTGTTATTGGTCGCAAGTACGGAAGCTAAGGCTGTTCCCCAACTCCCTGCCACCAGCACAGCTATTTTCTCAGACAAGACGATCTCCTCCTTTGGAGCCAAGCTTATTCTCATTTCCCCGTGCCAACTTGACTATGTTAGTACGGTGTCTCCACACAGCGAACAGGCAAATGATTAGAGCCGTCCAAAATAACGGCCAAGCAAAACCAAGTACGAGTAATATCCAAGGGGTCAAAATGACAAAAATTAGTGATCCCAGGGATACATAACGCGTTATTACGATGGCAAGTATCGCAATGATTCCGGCATATAATGCCGGCAGCAAGGCAAGAGATGCCAATACACCAATGGCAGTCGCAATCCCTTTGCCTCCGCGAAAGTGAAAATATACCGGCCAGTTATGGCCCGCAATCGCCGCAATGCCACACAAACCCGGTAACCAGGATGATTCTCCACCCAACCAGTGCCCTATCAGCACCGCAATAACCCCTTTAAGTACGTCCAGCAGCAGTACCAGAATAGCTGGGCCTTTTCCAAGCACGCGCAGCGTATTCGTCGCACCGGCATTGCCGCTTCCATGCTGGCGAATGTCGATTCCTTTTAATTTTCCATACAGCAAACTAAAGCTGACAGAGCCAAGCAAGTAACTGAGTACGATGGCAACGATCTGTAAAATCAACCTATTCGCTCCTAACTTTCGTCAGACTTGCGCCGTGTAAATATACGAATTGGAGTTCCTTCAAAATTAAAGGCGGCGCGAATTTTGTTCTCCAGATAACGCTCATAAGAGAAGTGCATTATCTCTGGATCATTTACGAATACAACCATCGTAGGCGGTTTAACAGCAACCTGAGTCACATAGTTAATACGCAGACGACGGCCCTTGTCTGTTGGCGGTGGATTGATGGCAACCGCATCGGAAATGACATCGTTCAGCAGATGTGTCTGAATACGCATGACATGCTGCTGTGCCACATGCTGTACAACTGGAAGCAACTTTTGCAGACGTTGCTTTGTCTTTGCAGACAAGAACACAATCGGAGCATAGGTCATGAACAAAAAGTGGTCACGGATTTTCGTCTCAAACTGATGCATCGTTTTATCGTCTTTATCTACGACATCCCATTTATTAACGACAAACAACGAGGCTTTACCCGCTTCATAAGCATAGCCAGCAATGTGTTTATCCTGCTCAATGATGCCTTCCTCGCCGTTAATAACGACCAGTACAACATCTGCACGCTCAATCGCACGCATCGCACGCATTACACTATATTTTTCTGTCGTTTCGTATACTTTACCACGTTTACGCATACCTGCCGTATCAATCAGTACATACTTTTGACCGTCTTTTTCAAAAGGCGTGTCAATTGCATCACGCGTTGTACCAGCAATGTCACTAACGATAACCCGTTCTTCTCCTAGAATGGCATTAACGAGTGAAGATTTACCTACATTCGGACGTCCGATCAAAGCGACACGTATAACGTCTTCATCATAATGATCTTCTTCTAGTTCAGGTAAATTGGACGTAATTGCATCCAACAGATCACCGATCCCCGTACCATGACTACCAGAAACAGCAATTGGATCACCAAATCCATAAGAATAAAACTCATAGATCAGATCAGCGCGACTGAGATTGTCCACCTTGTTTACTGCTACGATGATCGGTTTACCCGAACGATACAGCATTTGAGCTACCTCTTCATCCGCTTGCGTTATTCCTGCTTTTGCATCGCTCATGAATACAATAACATCTGCTTCTTCTATTGCAAGTTCGGCCTGCATACGGATGGACTTCAAAATAACATCCTCACCATCAATCTCAATGCCGCCGGTGTCAATAATACTGAAGGACTTACCATTCCACTCTGATATACCGTAAATACGGTCACGAGTGATTCCCGGTTTATCTTCCACGATGGACAGACGATCCCCGATAATCCGATTAAAAATCGTGGACTTACCCACATTCGGACGACCAACGATAGCCACAACGGGTCTTGCCATAAATTCACTCCTCCTGTCAATTCTTCCGCTATCATCATAGCAAAAAACATACCTATTGGCGATATAGTGACGTAACAACAATCGGCGAACCCTCTGGGTCCGCCGATGGTGTACGTTATGCTTATTATAAAATGTATTGATTTAAACTCATTTAAATTTGTTCAGCTTATCACCAAAACGCTCGCCAAGCGTAATGCTCAGTCCGGAGTTGTTGAGGGAAACGTTAGGATTATTCAGTTCCTCACGAGGTGCGCGAGATGCACGTGGTGCTCTTTCTGCTTTTGGAGCAGCTTCAGGAGCTTCCTCAGTTTCTTTAATGCTCAGACTAACACGTTTTTCGGAAGGATTCATTTCAAGAATTTTAACTTTAACTTCTTGTCCTTCTTCCAGAACTTCTTGTGGAGTTCCAATGTGTTTGTGGGAAATTTGAGAAATATGAACCAAACCTTCCACACCAGGAGCGATTTCAACGAATGCGCCGAAGTTAACCAGACGTTTAACAACACCAGTTACGATGTCATTGTTATTGAATTGTCCAGCAGCCGATTCCCAAGGACCAGGCTGTGCAGCTTTCATGCTCAGGCTGATTTTTCCTTTTTCAGGATCTACTTTCAAGACTTTCACTTTCACTTGATCTCCTTCGGAAACAGCATCAGAAGGCTTATCAACATGAGTCCAAGCAATTTCAGATACGTGAACCAGACCATCTACTCCGCCAACATCTACGAAAGCACCAAACTGAGTAAGACGTTGAACCGTACCAACGATTTCTTGTCCTTCTTTCAGCTCAGCCATTACTTTAAGCTTGTTAGCTTCAAATTCTGCTTCCAGAACGTCTTTTTGGGAAAGGATCACTTTGTTGTTTTCACGATCCAGTTCTTTTACAACAACACGCAATGTGCGGCCTTTGTAATCACTGAAATCTTCAACAAAATGGCGTTCTACCATGGATGCAGGGATGAATCCGCGCAGACCCACGTCTACTACGATGCCGCCTTTAACAACATCATTCACAACAACTTCAAATACTTCTTTGCTTTCGAACAGTTGCTCCAACTTTTCCCAAGCATTTTCACTGTCGATTGCACGTTTGGACAGAACAAGTTTTTCCTTGCCGTCGTCGATGCTGATAATTCTAGCTTCAACTTCTTGGCCTACTTGTACTGCTTCTTCTGCATTGTCCAGACCAGAAGACAATTCGCGAATTGGAATAACTCCATCGTATTTATATCCAATGCTTACTACCGCTTGGTTATCTTCCAATTTCACAATTGTACCCTTAACGGTGTCACCTTTTTTCAGGGAAACGATTTGATCGAGCTCGTCTTGATTTGCCGCTTCAGCAGCTTCTTGATTTTTAATTTCTTCCGACATGTCAATACCCTCCTCAATTCAAAAAAACCATTTATTTAAACCTGCGCATAGCAGAGTTCAAAACAAAATACATTTTTGTTCTAGTTTTCCAAGCTTAGACACAATTCATGCAAGCCGTTCAATCATTCGTAGGCTTACCCGTTTCCTTCATTGTGCGAATACGTGACATAATTGCTTCTGTTGCCAGTTCAAGAGGATCTCCTTCGACATCGGTACCCTTTTGGTAAGCGTCCAAAATAACAGGTTTACCGTATATCACTTTCGTTTTACGGAAAAGCTTGTAATCACCAATAATGGCGACCGGAACGGCAGCCGCTCCACTACGCAGTGCAAAACTGGCAGCACCCTTTTTACCAATTCCCCCAGCTCCTCTGGAGCCTTCGGGAAAAATCCCCATAACCTTACCTTCACGCAAAATGTTCAATGCCAGCTTAATGGATTCCTTACTCACACCACCACGTTTGACTGGAAAAGCTCCCAGTTTGTCGATCAGTGGTCCCAGTACAGGAACATTAAACAGCTCTGCTTTGGCCATAAAGTGAACCTTGCGCTTCAGCAAAATGCCAACTGTAGGAGGGTCAAGATTACTAATATGATTAGAACACAACAGCACTCCACCCTCAGCAGGAACATTTTCCCTGCCTACCGCCTCAAGCCTAAACAGAACGCGGTAAATGAGACGCAAAATACTGGCGCATACAGTATATATCATTGGCTGATCTCTCCATCCTTCTCCGTTAAGCAATAAGATACGATCGTATCTACGACATCCTGAATGCCCATATGGGTCGTATCAAGCACGATGGCGTCTTCACTGCAACGAAGCGGGGATACCTCCCTCTCCTCATCAAACTTATCACGTGCCGCAATGTCACGTTCAAGCTGTTCCAGAGTGATATCATCAGTTTCGCTCAGTTCTTTAAAACGACGTGAGGCACGTTCCTGAACACTTGCGGTCATGAACACTTTGACTTCCGCATCGGGAAGCACAGTTGTTCCAATGTCGCGTCCGTCCATGACGACACCTTTACGCGCAGCCATTTCACGCTGGTATTCGGTCAAGCGTGTACGTAAACCAGCAATACTCGAATACTGTGACACATTGCTAGTCACTTCCATCGAACGAATCACAGTGGTTACATCTTCCCCGTTACAATAAACCTTTTGGCCTGTGGGGTCCGGTACTAATTCAATCACCAGCTCAGGTACATGCTGAAGCACTTTTTGTACATTTTCTGCAGGAATTTCTTTGCACATCATGTACCATGTTGCTGCTCGATACATGGCTCCGGTATCTACATATACATAGGAAAGTGCTTTCGCCACCAAGCGGGCCACTGTACTTTTCCCTGCGCCAGCAGGTCCATCAATGGCTACATTTATTTTGTTAATTGAAGATGCATGTTGCCTTGCCAACAGGGAATTCCTCCTAACCTAACCTCAAGAAAAAAGCAGGCATTGCCTGCGACGTGAAAATTATACCACACATTTATAGGCGATGCAAAATAAGCGACAGGTTTACTAAAAAAGAAAAGCTTCGGATGTTTACGATTTCCCCCGGAACTCCAACTGTCTTTCAAAACAATATTTAATCAGTTTTTGGCGCTCCTGGTCAGCGATTTTCTCATATTTCAACATAATGAGTTTGCGGCCATTTTCCATCTGCTGAATGCGTACAATTTCGGATTGGAACGGAACATGTTCTTGAGTGCCGTTTTTATATGGAACCAAAATCCAGCAAGACAATGATTCTCCTTCTTCAAGATGATGTGAACCCTGAGTCTGAAAAGATACGCCTCCACCTCCTACATCATGCGTCTCTGCTACAAATCTAGATTCGTTTGCACCATGTTTAACCGCAATTTCCAAGTTGGCCTTTACCCTGAGAAAGTTTCGACGCTGAATTTTGCTGATGCTGTCGGGAGCAGGCTTGTGAATGCGAACCATCCGGAGGACGTCTTCTTTAAAGCCTGTAACGTGGGTATTAAAATAGTTTTTAATCCCACCCTCGCTCATAAAAAATATAGACAGTTCTTCCCCAAGAAACAGCTTTTTCAAATGCCCGCTTGTTTGTGACATGGGAATTTCGATTAGAAAGTTCTGTGGGTCCTCTTCCGCAATACGTGACTTATATTCAAAAGATTCCTCCTTCTGATCGGTACCGGCAACTTGTATGTATAACACATCGTTAATTTTCGGAAACAAACGATTCACCATCCTTGTCCATTCAAAACTATAATTAAGGTATATAATACCACGACTTTGTGCCTATATTAAGCATTATATTTGCTAGAACCATGACTAAAGCACAAAAAACCTCCTTAATAAAGGAGGTTTAGAGTGACTATAGATTCATTTTAGTGTAATCAACTAGGCATTACTTGCCGTAACTTGTGGTTCATCTGAATCTTTTACCTGTTCAATCGTTTCTTCCATTCCCGTGTTCGCGTTAATGTAAATTCGATAAATGGAACCGTTGATTTTACCGCCAAATTCATAGCACAGAACTTCATTTGACAGTTCATTTTCAATTAGTGCTTTGCGGTGGTAAGTTTCGCGAAACTCAGGATTCAACTTCGCTCGTGCTTCATTCAAATTCAGTTTTGCCTGAGGAATGCGACGGAGGCGACTGTGCTCATAGACATAATCGCTGCATTGGAAACCAATCACTTGTCCGTTATCCAAGCCTGATCTGACTGTGATTTTTTCTGGATAGATAATCACATCCCCTTGTTGGCTTGCAAATGTAATGTTGGCTAAATTCCCGCTTTCATCATATGCTACGGGCTTCATTCCTTTGTAGCCCTTTTGTTCAAGATACTCACTTGCATAGCGAACCGCTTCATTACGAGTTGTTTTTTTAGGACCTACTGTTCTCATGTCATGATAAGAAATGAGCTTGCCGCCCTTTTTCGTAAAATCCATCGTGGCTACAGGCTGTTGCTTATTTAACAGCGTAGCCGTATAAGACGCCCATTCTGTTCCTTTGCCATTTTCGTTCACACGAATCTGACTTTCTGGTTTTCCTGTAAATTCAGCGGCATTACGCTTAATTTGTCCAGCATCCACCGCCGGGAGACTCAACTTTTTCACTGAGCGCTTATCATAAATGCTCGCAACAGACGGTCCCCAATCCAGTTCTTTGTAGTTCTCTACTTTTTTGTCCACGGTTTTGAAGCCATCAATAATGGTGTTGTCCTTCGGTCCAGTTTGAGAACCTGCCGCCATATCAACATCCATCCAGCGCAAGTTTTTGCTAATGACCTTTTGCTGCACCTCATGCATGTTTTTCGAAATTTCCTTGGAATTGTTATATAACGTTTTTAGATTCGAAATTTCTTTCTCGTTTAAAGGCTCGTGGTCCAGATCACGAACAGCGGTCTGATACGAGAATGCAGATAGATGTGACAGCAAATCTTTAGCATGATTAAAAGGCATTACATTGAGAGGCAACTGATTAACCTCGTTTTGGGCTTCACTTGCAATCCTCCACACGTTCATCAAGCATTTGCGGTGCATCGCGTGTGAAGTAGTATGGACAGCAACCGCGTTACCGAGTTGGGAATGCAGCTGATCCATATGAAACGACAAATCATGAAATGCACGCTGGTATTGATTTTCCGCTTTAATCGACATGCTATTTGCCTGAGAAGACACCTCTTTTCTCATCTGGTTTTGCTGATAACCCCACACAAATGCTCCTATCATAATCAGGGTAACCACCGGGAACAATACGGCACTAAGTCGTTTATACATATTGGGAGTCTCCTTTCTTCAAATACACTACCGATAGTGTGACAAGAAGAAAGCTCTCTTATGCATGGTTTTCCATGACTTCAACAATAAACTCACAGTTATCGCAAATACAGCGTTTAAAGCCGGTCTGAATCTGTCCTTGCTCCATTCGCCCTCTCAGTACAAAGCGTTCTCCGCATCTTTTACAATGAATTCTTACTTTTATACGCAAAAAAGACACCTCTTTCTCTAACAGGTTTGTCAGATCAGTGTGTCCCATTTCGTTACATATTAACCTTTTCTTCCCGTTTTAACATTCGAAAAGGAGAACGGTTATTCGCTCGACTGATTTTTGCCATCCCTCCATACCATAGAAATGCCATCAACGGAATGATAAACCAGATCCAGTCGTGTGAAAATTTCGTCAAAATTAAATCATACACTCCATGCCAAAACCATGGAAGCACTAATGACAGAAGCAGCATATATTTACTCTTCAGGTCTTTCGAAAACTTGGCTTTCCCCATATAGTAGCCCATCATAACGCCAAACATCGCATGACCGGATACCGGTAGCAACGATCTCATTAACATCATGCTGATCGAAGCATGCCCCGCCCAGGCATATAACAGATTTTCAACTGTGGCAAACCCGAGTGAGACTGCGGCTGCATACAATATACCATCATAAGGCTCGTCGAACTCCGTATGGTTATAGATGATGTGATACAGCAGGAACCATTTAAAAAACTCTTCCACTCCAGCGGAAATACCGAACACCTGAATTAAAGTGTCATCTCCTAGCCAAAGCAGCAACCCACGTTGAAAAATCATGACCGGAAGCACCACCAAAAAACCGAGCAAAAATACTTTAATAACCATGTGCAGAGGCTCCGAATCATATCGATCCTTTAAGTAAAAATACATCAATAAGGCGAGACCCGGCGCTGTAGCTGCCGCTAAAACAGAAAACAGAAGCACCGATCATCCCTCCATAAAAATGAGTCGGCTCTGCTTTCAGCGCAGAGCCGACAAATTAACTTCATTATCACTTTCTAAACCAAATCAAGAACGGCTGTCAAAATGGGTGCAGATGACAGCAACTGCCTGTTCAGGAATGATCAGCTTTCCATACTCTTCGAGCATAGCTGGTGTTACGGATGAACCTTCTCCAAATTCAGCCAGAATCGCGATTAAGGCCGCAAGCTTGGACTCTTCTACTTCTTCTGGCTCCAAATGCAAAATCCATTTTCCTCTATAATGATACAGCTTACCTGCTTCCGTAGTGTTGCTGCGGAGCATATGAGCCGCTTCTATGAGTACTTCGAAATCGCTAAACGCGTAAACGATGGAATCACTGTGCTCCATTGTGACTTCCATTTCGTAGACTTCCTCTGGAAGCTCCTCATCGGGACCCGAACCGTACTGCTGGTGATCGTATTTTCCCCGAGTGACGATAACAACCATTCCCTGAGCAGGAAGCGCAAAGACTTCAACAGCTAACGGTCCCGTGGCGTCGAAGCCCAGTTCGCTGTATGCCTGATCCATCATTTCAGTAAACAGCTCATGAACTCTTGGAATTTCTTGCCACATATCATCTTTTTGGATACCCCGTTCGCTCAAATCGTCAAAGGTAAGGAAAATCCGTATCTTGTCCTGACTTAATCTTTCTATTTTCATACTGGACCCTCCTCCTGGCAGCCGAGTGTTATTAGCAGATTATGATTCAAATATGATGCCTGTGATGAAAATGGTTCTATGTAATCATGTTATCATTTTATAATCGTAAATGCACGAATAAAAATGATAAAAAAAAGAATCATTTGAACGGCTTTAACAAAAAAGCCGCAAAATGATTCGGAATAGAGGTTTCGGGTTACAATCCCGGTACGGCTGTATGAGTTTCTTTCAGTATTTGCTCGACCTCACGTTTAACATCGGGACTTGTGCTAATAAACTCTTTAATCAACTTCATATTCTCTTCTTTGCTCTTGGCAGTTTGGGCGTTATGAACGGTTTTATCTGCTTGTGAACGATGATCATGATCCTTGTGGGTGTCTTGTGTATTCAGCGCAATATCACCCATGCCTGGAAATGCGGCGTCCATCATTTTTGTACGAGCTTTCTGTACCAAATTTCCGCTTTTTTTTCCGCCCATGTCCATGGATAAGCCCAACGCATTGCGGTTACGAGAGATCAGAGAGCTTGCGACAGCCCCCAAGACGATTCCCAGGAAAAATGAAGATGTTTTCACAATTAGAACCTCCCTTTGTGGTAGAATCAAGCATAGTGTTCGTCAGCAGAGACAAACTCATACGGTATAAATACAGGAAGGTGAGATGAATTAATGGGTACAAAAACAGCAGCCATCTTGCTAACAGCATGTCTGCTGCTTAGTGCTTGCACTGCGACGAAGCCGGAATCTGCGGATTCCAGTAACCATCAGGATTCAGTAACTTCTGACTTAAGTAACAGTGCCAAAGATCAGAGCAGTAAATCTTCCCCCAAAGGAAGCAGCAAGCAAGCAGACAGTGATGAGCAAAAATCAGTGAGTACAACAAATACGCAAAATGACAAAACCGCCGTTAAGAGCAACGAGACTACAGTTCCAACAACTGCGGTTACCACTAACAAGATGTATCACTTGGACAAAGCTTACAATGTTATTCCTAATCAACAAGGTGTCGAAAAAAAAGTGGTATTGCTGACTTTTGATGATGGCCCGAAAGAAGCGGTCATGATTAACAAAATCATAGATATATTGGATAAGCACAAAGCAAAAGCGATCTTCTTCGTAAACGGTTATCGTGTAAAAGAACATCCTGAGTTGCTCAAGCTTATCCATGACCGTGGACAGCCCATTGGCAACCATAGCTGGGACCACATCGTTCTCAAGAACAAGTCTGAGGCTGAGGTTAAAAAACAGATTGAAACAGTACAAAAAATCGTTAAAGACACTACAGGCCAAGCCCCCGTATTCTTCCGTCCGCCTCATGGTGCTGGTGGAGACGTAGGTCGCAAGGTAGCTAAGCAAAATGGGCTCTTGTATATGACATGGTCCGTAGGCTCTCTGGACTGGACCATGAAAAAAAACCAACCTCATAAAACGGAGACACTTCTCAAAAATGTAACAGAACAACTTCATCCAGGCAGCAATATTTTGATGCATGAACTGCCATGGACAGCGGAGGCACTGGACAGTCTATTGACGCGCCTTGAGCAGAAGGGCTATCAATTTGTCGATCCACAAAGCATTGAGATTCCTACCAGTTAATTATCACTTGCTCATAGGTCAAATGTAGATGATGTAAAATAAATGATGTAAAAAAGCCCCCCTCTCCGCATATTTTGTGGGAGTTGGAGGCTTTTTTAGCATAATATTGCACGCACGTACTAGACGCAAGCTATCACAATGCCTTTATATCACCAAAGCATTTCACTAATGGGTGGTGCACCCTTAATTCCCCACCATAGTAGTGCTGCTGTAATAAGCACAAAAAGAGTGCTTAAAAAATTCAAAAACCACTTACTCACCCGAATACGACGGGACGGAAACATCTCTGTCCGTGTTCGGTACTCACTGGCAGGAGTGTCCTCCTCCATTGTCACAGCAACTTCTGGTGCAGCGGCAACGTCTGCCAATTCTGGCATGGGCCGTGAAGCACGGGAGCGAACCGGTTTTGGCTTTGGCCTGTCCTCCTCCTTGCCTTTGCGGCCATTTCGGCGGCTACCATAGGTCTGCACCCTGCTAAGTTCCTGGTTCATTCTTCATACCTCCGAAAACGTAACGCTAAGCCAGATATAAGGTCAATCACAAAATGACAAATGATCGGTGCCCACAGGCTACCTGTCTGCACGTATATATATCCCAATCCATAACTGCTAAGGAAAACCCAGCCCGTGGGAATCCAGTGTCGTAAATATCGGATATGAATAACCGCAAACAAAATGCTTGTCCAATAAGGACCAAAGCTGTACTGAATCGCACCTCTAAACAAAAGTTCCTCACAGATGGAAACGATAGCAGCTATACAAATAATATGCCAAACCGGTCGATTTTGAAACAGCATTTGGTTAATACCACCGTCATCCATGGCATCCTCAGGCATGATCCGAGACAGCAGCAAATCCACTAATAGCATAGCGGCTGCCAAACCCAATCCCCACCATAAGACATGTAGCGTGTTGGGCAATGCAAACAGTTCAAACACATTTCTTTTCTGAAATATAATCCAGATTACGCCAATCAGCAGGGTCAGCCCCTGAGTTAGATACAAATTGTAAAGCAGCAAGCGGTCATTCAATTGATGAATTTGCGCTCTTTTCCATTTCACTTTAAGCTTTTTCATAGTTAGTTAGTCCTCTGCTTAGTCTTCTTTAGCATCATAGCCAAAAAGTCGGGCGGATTCAAGAAGACTTAAATCTTAATTTTTCCGCATTCAGTAGCTATGTTTCTAGTCGTCTATCCACACATGCCGCATGTCCTATTGACATGCCCATGTAAGCCATGATACATTATGAAAAAATTATTAGCGACAACAACAATGATGGAGAAAAGGTATTGATTTCGTCCTCAGAGAACCGGTGTTTGGGTGGAAGCCGGTGGCGAAGTAACTACTTTCAGCGCTCCTGAGTTATTGCATCGAGGTCTAGGTAATCATTTTCCGACATTAGATGCAATCGGCAGAAAACCGTTATCCTTTCGGTCATTATATGACCGCTGAAGGCAGTCCATTGCGAAATGGCTGCGAATTAGGGTGGTACCACGATAACTCTCGTCCCTTACTATGGAGATAGTATGTGATTCGGGAGTTTTTTTGATGCCCGAAAACCGTAAAGCAACTCCACATAAGGCCTTTGGTTATCAGTTTGGTGCAAAATACTATTTTATTCCTTTTCTGCGTCAATGCGTTATCACACTAGTATTTAGACCGCTCTCCTGTACTTTTTAGAAGCATTTCAAGTTTTTTTCATGTTCTTTATGGAATGTATTTCAGTTCGAAGTACATCCTGTCCATAAAAGAAGTTAACTTTGAGGAGGAAACCAAATGTTTAAAGTGTTAGTATCCGATCCAATCAGTGACCTGGGCATTCAGCAGCTGATGGATGCAGACGATGTCACGGTGGACAAGAACACAGGTCTCAGTGAGGATGAATTGGTTCAAATTATTGGTGACTATGACGCATTACTCGTCCGAAGCCAAACCCGGGTAACCGAACGCATCATGGCGGCAGGTAAAAACCTCAAGGTTGTCGGACGTGCCGGGGTCGGCGTGGACAACATCGACCTTGAAGCAGCAACACAACGCGGGATTATCGTTATTAATGCTCCTGACGGCAATACAATTACGACATGTGAACACACTTTTGCCATGATGATGGCACTGGCTCGCCATATTCCACAGGCTTACGCTAAAACCATCGGTGGTACATGGGATCGTAAAACATTCCTCGGTGTCGAACTACGTAACAAAACACTTGGAGTTCTCGGCATGGGACGTATCGGCAGTGAGGTGGCTAAACGCGCCAAAGCATTTGGCATGAGCATCCTTGGTTATGATCCGTTTCTGACTGAAGAACGCGCTGAGAAGCTGGGCATCAAGCTAGCCAGCGTGGACGAAATTATCCGCAATGCAGATTTCATGACCGTACACACGCCATTAACACCAGAAACCAAGCATATGATTGCTCGTCCGCAGTTTGAAGTGATGAAAAAAGGAATGCGCATCATCAACTGTGCCCGAGGCGGAGTTATCGATGAAACGGCTCTTGTTGAAGCCATCGATGAAGGTATCGTTGCCGGTGCAGCCTTTGACGTATTCGAGTCGGAACCACCAGCACCGGATCATCCGTTCCTGAGCCATCCAAAAATTATCGTTACACCACATCTGGGTGCATCGACCGTCGAAGCTCAGGAGAACGTGGCGATCGACGTGTCTGAGCAGGTGCTGCATATTTTACGTGATGAGCCGTTTAAAAATGCGGTCAACATGCCTCCAGTACCATCCAATGTCATGACGCAATTGCAGCCATATTTCTCGCTTGGAGAGAAGCTGGGCAGCTTTGCCGCCCAGATCACCAATCAGGCTGTACGTGAAATTCAGGTAGATTATGCTGGCGATTTGTCTTCTGTGGATACACAGCCGCTCACACGTTATATTTTGAAAGGTGTACTTAGCCGTCATCTGGGCAGCGATGTGAACATCGTGAACTCTGTGCATCTTGCCAAAACACGTGACGTCCATCTCATCGTCTCTCAGGCGCCTGCCACCAAGGGCTTCACTAACCTGATTACCGTTACGCTCAAAACACAAAGCGGCGAAGAACAACGTGTTTCCGGCACCCTGCTAGCAGGCTATGGTGAACGTATTGTTCGATTGAACCAGTTCCCGGTAGATGTGGCACCGGAGGCTCATTTCCTGCTTATCTCACACAATGATAAACCCGGCATTATCGGCCGTGTCGGCACCTTGCTTGGGGAGAACAGCGTCAACATTGCTTCTATGCAAGTAGGTCGTAAAATTGTTGGCGGTGAAGCCATCATGATCCTGACCGTTGACAAAGCTGTGCCTAAAGACGTGCTGATTCAACTCGTAGGCTTACCAGAACTGAATACTGCCCAAGAAGTAGTACTGGATTAGTTCCAGTCAGTGTTGAAAAATTCCTTGGTTTTATTTATAAAGAGAGGCGCCGGCTACCGAGGCGCCTTTTCTTATACCCTTATCTAACATAGAAGCATCCATCTTGAAACAGAATGTTCCACGTTGAACAAGATAAATGTTGATTTTTCAACAAAAAGCACCCTCTTCCGAGGATGCCTGCAAACTGGGATATATGAGCCGTCGTTATAAGCTTGTTACAGAGCTCAGCCTTGTTTTATTGGAGATCGGCAACAAAATAGTAAATTCCGTCCCTTCTCCCAGTACGCTAGAAGCTGAGACAGAGCCTCCGTGAGCCTCTACGATGTTTCTAACAATAGCAAGCCCCAGCCCAGTCCCTTTGTCTTCACCACGTACTCTCGCTTTGTCTGCCTTGTAGAAGCGGTCAAAAATATAAGGTAGATCCTCACTGGCAATGCCCACACCTTCATCCTTAATCCGAATGCGGATTAACTCATTCCGTTCTCCCAGAATTTGATCCGCCGCAATGGTAACTTTTTTCCCAGAGGGCGTATGTCTGAACGCATTATCCAGTAAATTGGTCAACACCTGCTCCAGTCTGTCTTCATCTGCCTCAGGCAACACTAAGCGTTGACCTGGCTCATAATAATCGAGTGTTAGTCCTCGTTCCTTGGAACGAACCGTAAATTTCCGGTGAACACGCTCGATCAGTTCATTCACATCCACTTCCTGACGGTACATATCTGTATGACCTGCCTCCATTCGGGCCAAGTCGAGCAGATCCTTGACTAACCTTCCCATACGTAATGATTCATCATGGATGACCTGTACTAGCTCCTCGGACTCTTCCGGTGAACCTGCCATGCCGTCCAGCAAAGCCTCACTGTATCCCTGCATCATAGATAAGGGTGTACGGATTTCATGGGATACGTTGGCTACAAAATCACTGCGCATCTTCTCAAGTTTTACTTCTTCCGTAATATCTCTAAGTACAGCTACTGCACCACGAATAGCGTTATCTGTATACAGCGGCGCCATTTGCACTGACCACGAGCCTTTCTTGACATGGATGTAGTCTCCGACATCCTCGCCTCTGTCCATAACCGTATGGAACAAAGGCAGCAAAGGCTCAGGCACAGAAGCTCCGAATTCCTCCAGATCACGTTCCTGCCACTCCAGCTTTTTCCAAATATCCAGCAAACTTTGTGCAGGCGGATTCGTCAAGATGATTTGTCCACTTCTGTCGAAGGTAATTACGGCATCAGACATACTTCGCAGTACACTGGATAAATGGTTTTTCTCCTCATTCAGACTGCGGATCGTCGCTTCCAGTTCCGTAGACATATGGTTAAAAGTTTTCGCCAGCTCTCCAATCTCATCGCTGGTCACCAGCGAAAGCCGAGTATCATACCTTCCCTCACGGATGGCATTCGCCGCCTGAATCAACAGCTGCATAGGCTGTGTGATTTTAGTAAAAAGAAATAGAGCAAAAAAGGTCGTCAATAAAAATCCGACGATACATGTATAGGTGAATAAATGCTTGATTTCCGTCGATTCATGCGCCGCAAAATTTCTATTGATATATGGCAATAAAAAAAGCCCCAGAAAAATAAGCACAGAACCAACAAGACAAATGATGGTGATCCACAGCTTACCTACCAGCGATCTCCAGAAGTTCACGTTATTTTGGAACCTCCAGCTTATAACCTACGCCCCATACGGTCGTAATCATAGCCGCTGCCTCTGGCGATACCTTATTCAGCTTTTCACGAAGCCGTTTCACATGCGTATCCACAGTGCGGAGATCACCAAAGAATTCGTAATTCCAAACATCTTTCAGCAGTTCTTCGCGTGAGAAGACTTTATCTGGCGACACCGCCAAATAATGCAATAGCTCGTACTCTTTAGGCGTTAGACTGATTTCAATTCCGCCTGCAGTTACCCGGTGGGCATCATGCTCAATAATAAGATTTGGAAAAACAATACTATTGCTTGGCACAGCCTCTTTCGTTAAAAAAGCCGTCTCCGACGATCGTCTTAAAATTGCCTTTACCCGGTAAATGACCTCTCGCGGGCTGAAGGGCTTGACCACATAATCATCAGCTCCAACTTCGAAGCCTTGCACGCGGTTCACTTCCTCACCTTTGGCTGTCAGCATAATCACAGGCGTAGATTTGGTTTGACGTAGACGTGTACACACTTCAATCCCGTCCATACCCGGAAGCATCACATCGAGCAAAATAATACTGTAATCGCTTGCAGTCGCTTTTTGGAGAGCAATCTCACCATCCTCAGCTTCTTCAATTTCGTATCCTTCTTTTTCCAGATACATCCGCAGAAGGCGGCGAATGCGTTCTTCATCATCTACAATTAATATGCGGTTGCTTTGTTCTGACATATTCCCAGCCCCTTCGCTAAAAAAAGCATTCTCTCTATTTTACTATTTTCCCGTGCTTGGTCAAACTTTACTCTCATCCAACAGCCTCTTTACACCAAAAAGGCCGGGGTTATGACCCCCGTCCTGTCCGTTTCTTTTTCGTGTTGTCTGATTTGGCAAGTTGAATGAGACGGTTGATTTCGTCCTTGGTTAGGGGTCTGGTGAGACCACGCTTCAAGTTTTGCAGCAATAGATCCCCAAAGGCAATCCGCTTGAGTCTGATAACTGGGTGCGAAATGGCCTCAAACATCCGTCTTACCTGGCGATTTCTGCCTTCATAAATGGTAATCTGGATCACAGATTCCTTACCGTCCGGATCTACATCCTTATATTCTACCTCGGCCGGTGCAGTAATGCCATCCTCCAGCACGATTCCTTTTTTCAGCTTATCCAGCTCAGTACCGTGCGGAACGCCTTTGACTGTAGCCACATACGTCTTCGGCACATGATGCTTGGGATGGGTGAGCAGATTGGCGAACTCTCCGTCATTGGTAAGCAACAGCAACCCTTCGGTGTCGTAATCGAGACGTCCGACCGGATATACGCGTTCCTTGACGCCTTTCAGATAGTCAGACACAATTTTGCGACCTTCCGGATCGGAAGCGCTTGTAATGACCCCTTTGGGTTTGTTCATCATCAAATAGATTTTTTTCTCAGTTTTGATCGGGCGTCCCTTTACTGTAATCATATCTTGATCAGGGTCTGCTTTCGTTCCCAGCTCAGTTACGGTAACCCCGTTAACTTCCACACTGCCCGCCTGAATAAGCTCCTCACATTTACGTCTGGAAGCTACACCGGCTTGGGCCAATATTTTCTGCAATCTTTCCATGTTCGCTAATTCACCTCATGCTAATGATACCCATCCATGAGCAAAATCACAACCCCCGTTCAAAAAACGATGCAAAATTCAAAATACAAGCAAACAAATGGCAATAGCCGCCACAAAACCAACCACATCTGAAAATAGTCCCACTTTCAAGGCATATCGTCCATTGCGGATACCTACCGCACCAAAGTATACAGTTAATACATACAGCGTCGTATCTGTGCTGCCCTGAATCGTTGAAGCAATCCGACCGATCATGGAATCGGGACCATAAGTGCGAATTAAATCCGTCGTGAACGCGAGTGAACCCGTGCCCGTCAATGGACGGAGCAAACCTAAAGGCAGCACCTCGCCAGGTACGCCCCAGTTTTTAATCCACGGGGTTACCCAGGATATTACATAGTCCAAAGCGCCGGATGCTCGAAAAATGCTAATCGCCACCATCATGCCTACAAGATGAGGAATAATGCTGATGGCGGTAGAAAAGCCGTCTTTGGCTCCATCTACAAAAGAATCGTAGACAGGGACCTTTTTGGCATATGCATATAAAGGAATAAAAGCGAGAATAACCGGGATGGCCCAAGTCGAAACGAGGTTAATAAAATTCAGCATGCCTCCCTCATCCTTTCCAAGTGGTGTCCCTGCCCTTAGTAGCTGTGATTCCCGTTCGCGGTACGGCAGGTGAAGATACGGGCGGTACATGTGAAGAAACTACAGATGTTGGTGCAGGCGAGGTACGTGGCGCCAAGGAAGTCTGGGACGGCGGATTCGCTGGAGGACGGCGACGCAATTCTCGACTACGATACCAACGATCCGCCGCAATGGCGGCAAAGGTAGCTATTGCAGTCGCCACCAGTGTCGTTCCGACGATTTCAGCCGGGTGTGCGGAGTGAAAATTTAGCCGAATGGCGATCAACGTTGTTGGAATAAGCGTAATGCTGGCTGTATTCAGCGCGAGCAGCGTACACATGGCGGGTGTAGCGGTTTGCTTATCAGGATTGAGTGTTTGTAACTCTTGCATCGCCTTGATCCCCATTGGTGTTGCTGCATTCCCCAGTCCGAGTAGATTGGCGCTCATATTGGACAAAATGTAGCCCATAGCGGGATGATTACGAGGAACATCAGGAAAGAGAAAGGCGACCAAAGGAGAAAGCAGCTTAGATATTTTCTGTAAGAGCCCACCGTCTTCAGCCAGCCGCATCATACCCATCCAGAATACCAGCACACTTATCAGTCCAAAGCATACTGTAACACCCGTAGTTGCCCCGTCAAAAGCTGCCTTCGTCACCACCTCTATATTTCCCTGTGCGGCTGCAAATACAAATCCTATACAAATCAAAGCCACCCATATGAGATGAATCATGACTGATTCCCCCTTTTCCCAATGATGTGACACCGCAGCTTTATAACATCAAGCCTACTTGCCTTATGCTCCGAACAGATTTTCAAGAATTTCATTCCATTTGCTCGTCCAACCTCGTTGTTGAGTATGGTTTGCAGGAACTTGTGCAGTCGGAGCCTCCTGCTGTGGCTGCACAATAGTTTGAGCAGGCAGCTTACTACCTTTTTCATATACAGGAACGGAACCGATCAATTTACCTTCCAGTAAAAATTCGATCCGTCCTCGTAAACCAAAAGACACGTCAGCTCTATCTGCCGAAGCGGAATTTTTAAACAATACCAGTCTTTTGTGCAATTGAGTCTTCTCACCCTCATGTAAAGGATAAGAAAAACTCGCACCTGTCAAGAGGGGGTAACCCTCAATAGGCTGCTGCTTGTCCGTAATCGGAATGAGGGGATAATAGCGGAAGCCGTAATCAAGCATACGGGCATGATCATTCCAATCGTCCCCGTCATTCAAGGTAACAGCAGCCAGCTGACGCCCCTCACGTGTGGCCGAGCTGACTAGACAGCGAAACGCTTTTTTAGTAAAGCCTGTTTTTACACCGTCAGCTCCCTCATACAGCCGCAGCATTTTGTTTTTATTATGCCATGAGTAGTCCCAGGAATCGTTGGGGTTCGGTGCTTTTTTCAGTTCTGTTTTTACGATACGGGCAAAAGTTGGATTATGCAGCGCATAAGCGGTGAGCCGGGCCATATCGTTGGCTGAGGAATAATGTCCGTCGGCATCCAGCCCATGAGGATTAGCAAAATGTGTATGGTTTAGCCCAAGCTGAACCGCTTTGTCATTCATTAAATGGACAAATCCCTCTTCTGTTCCACCCACATGCTCGGCAATGGCAGAAGCTGCATCATTACCAGAACGGAGCATTAAGCCATACAGCATATTTTCCAGCGTCATTTGTTCACCCATCTGCAAAAAAAGCGATGATCCTTCTTTGGCATACGCCGTTGAACTCACCTTTACTCGGTCCTGCAAGCGTCCATGTTCAATGGCTACAATCGCGGTCATAATTTTGGTTAGGCTAGCTATACGGAGCTCCCGGTCACCTTCGGCTGAATATATGATCCGTCCTGAAGTGACATCAATTAAAGAAGCAGCCTGGGCATGAGTTCCTAACGTGGGCGGTGTTGCTTCTGTTCTCATTGCTCCCAGAACAGGCTGTGGACTCAGCAATGTAAGCGGCAATGACAAAATAAGCATAAGCGCTAGGGGCAAAACAAATGCGCGTGCCTTATTCTTATAATAGATGTGGTCCGCATGGATATGTTGTTTTTTTTTAAACATTTGGATTCCTCCGGTTTTGAGCAAGTCTTGTACCATTCTATGTCCAAGCTGTTCAAAGTATGTCCACCTTTATAACAGAAAATTCCTTATACAGGACAGTCATTAGCCGCTCCTGTTTTGCTTTCTTTCTACGTTAACCAAGCAACTTGCAATCCTGAACACATATAATATTAGTTACTAACGTTAAATATGAAATCGAGGGGGGGTACAACATGCAGCGATTACAGTTTGAAATGATTTTAAGATCGCGGATTGTAGAGTCCGCACAAGCATTACATCAAAGTGGTGTATCCTTTGCCACTTTTGCTACCGCGCGTTGCAACCCGCAATTTTGGGAGTTAACGGAAAAAGGCGGTTTTCGGATCAAAGCAGGCGTCACTCCGGCGCAGGGGATCAGAGATATCTTTATAAATGGTCAACAATACGCTTTTGAATGTGCAACAGCAATGGTTATTGTGTTGTACAAAGGAGTACTGGATTCCATTCTGGAAAGTGAGTTTAATCAGATTTTTGCAGATATGCTGTTGTATGATTGGCAATATGACAGTGATCTCAGGCTTATACAACAGCAAGGCAGCCATAAAGCAGTACCTGGGGACATCCTGTATTTCAACAATCCAGATGTGTCGTCCGATTCATTGGAATGGAAGGGAGAAAATGTCGTCAAATTGAAGGAAGATTCATTCTATGGCCATGGGATTGGCATCTTGCCAGCTCAAGGTATTATTGATTCTCTTAATCGACATCGTCGCCCCGATGCCACGGTATCTGCTTATTTGACAAATGAAGTGATCTACCCAGACTTCGTTTACCTATCACAGTTCGCACCCGAAGAAAACCGAGAAAATGAACTATCAGTGAATACATTTTATTACCAAGAATTCAGTCACTGTATACATGCTGTCATTGGCGGAAGGCAGTATATTCAGGAATAGGGCTGAGTGCATACTAAAAAGAAGGTATTCCTAGGCCATTCTTTGGCTTGGGGATACCTTCTTAAGAGGACACTTTTAATTTCAATAACTTTTACAAGTAAGCCGGTCCAGATTGACTTTGATCCGTATTAGCATTTGCAGGTACCTGTGGAGGTGGAGTCTGCATGTTGCTGCCTGAATTCTGGAAGATAGACTGAACCTTATCGATCAGGTATGGTGTGGAGTCGATGATTTTCTCAAACAGATGCGTTTGATTGTCCAATGGAACGATTTGTGCTCCCTGTTTGCCGACAACTAGAAAGGCAATGGGATGTATAGATACACCACCACCGCTACCGCCACCAAAAGGATGTACTTCCTTCCCACTATGATTACCCGATGAGGAAGTATGAAGCGACTCTTCATCTACGTTAAAATCACTTCCGCCGGCTGCGAAGCCAAATCCTACCTTACTGATTGGCAAAATAACGGAACCATCGGGTGTTTCCACTGCGTCTCCCACAATCGTATTGACGTCCACCATGGCCTTGATGTTCTCCATCGCGGTTTGCATGAGCCCTTGAATCGGATGATCTGACATGTTTTATTCCTCCTCTGCTTATCTCAAGCGTAGACTGCTTTTCTTTCGCTATTGTGCGCAAAGGTTCAGGAAATATGTATGTCAATCCTCCACACTGTTTATTCTTTACTGTTGGCTTGATGATTCTCGGGAGCTTTGGAAATAACCCGCTTCCATGCCTCTAGGCCTCCCGGAACGCGCCATATGCGGAAAGCTAATCTGAGCATGGAAAAGATTAAATAACCGAACGATATTTTTGCTTCACAATTCAAAATGGTAGTAAAACGTAGCCGGTCCACCCAATAAGGCACCACAAACACCTTTGGGGTACATTCCATGCGCACAATGCTGGAGGCAAAACCGATCAAGCTCGTTTTTAATCCCCACAACATACCAGTTGAGGTCGCTGTATAAGCTGCATCAGCCAGACTAATATTGGTAGACCACTCCATTTTCGACACTGTTACATGGGCCAATGTATGTCTCAGCCATCGCTGTAAGGATTGTGTACCCTTGAGCAAAACCCGTATATCATGTATAAATTGCTTGATTTTTTCGGTGTCAATATTTCCGCTATCCACAGAAGCATCCGTTTTATGTATATTTTTATTGCGGTCAAGCCGATAGAGAAGCCCTTTTTTCAAACCTGTAATGAGAATGGCTGGAATATCGTAATCCATTTTGATCAACCCGTATAGAAATCTGATCTCTAAATGCGCCCGATCATCATTGTCATGCTTGGCAATTTCCAGCTTCAATCGAATACGAGAGAGCAGAATAGCCAGTACAATGAATATAACGATGATGATGGCGATACTGATCCATTTCCACACTGGCGAGTCCTCCCTACCTTTTTGCTATAGAATATCATGGCAAAAATAGTATGACCTTTCAGCGGGAAATCATGCATCTTAAAATGCCAAACAGCCAGCCCTCAACGACGTAAGGACTGGCTGTCTTTTGAATTTTTTGAATTTAAGATTCCGGATCCGAATCGTTCTCCGTAGGCTGGCTACTCTCCAGACGCTCGAACAATAGCTGTGTCTCTTCTTCTAAATTGTCTGAATCCTCGAACTGCTCCGGTTGCGGTAGATCTTCAAGAGAGCCTAGACCGAAATAATCCAAAAATGATTTCGTCGTTCCGTACAATATTGGTCGTCCGATGGCCTCAGCTCGACCTTTCTCTTCAATGAGCTCCTTGTTGACCAGTGTATGTATGGCCCGCTCGGATTTGACACCTCGAATCTCTTCGATTTCAACTCTTGTAATGGGCTGGCGGTAGGCCACAATGGCCAGTGTCTCCAAAGCAGCTTGAGACAATGAGGCACGTGCCGGAGAGTAGGCGAGCTTTTCAAAATAAGGTGCATGTTCGGATAAAGTTGCAAGCTGATAATGACCAGCAATACGGACAAGCTGCAGGCCTCTTCCTCCTTGCTCCATATCCTGTTTCATATCCTCCAGACACTTTTCAACCAGCTCTTGCTGCTGTTCTACAATGTCGGCGATCTGCTTGGTGGACAACCCTTCCTCTCCCGCGAGAAACAGCAGCCCCTCAATAATTGATTTCAGCTTCAGATAATCCATTAACCCGTAAATCCCCTCTCCACTCCATTACAATATCATCGAAAAGCTTCTCCTGATAACAGAAGATTTGCTTCATTTTCATCAATTCAAGGATAGCCAAAAAGGTTACAACCACCTCATGCCGATACATATCCTCATGCATCAGCTTGGAGAACAGCAGCCGTCCTCCATTCCCCACCTTCTCTAACGCCCCGATAACTTGCCGGATACGGTCCTTGACTGAAATTTCGTCCCGATGAACACGGGTTACCGTCGTACGTCGTTCAGCTTTGCGCAATGCACGCTGAAAGGCCGCGACCAAATCGCTCGCATGCAGCCCATGCACCGGATTTGCGGGTTCGGTTGGCAGGAATGCGCTCAAATCTTCCGGCTCCTTGCCATAAATCAGACTACGTTCCCACTCCCGTTCGCTCAGATGGCGAGCAATCCCTTTGTATTTACGATACTCCACCAGCTTGCGAACCAGTTCCTCGCGTGGATCATAGTCTTCTTCTTCATAAAAATCCAAATCGTCATATTCCATCACAGGTGGCTTGGGAAGCAACAATTTACTCTTAATGGATAAGAGCGTCGCCGCCATCACTAGAAACTCGCTTGTAATGTCCAGCTCCAGCTCCTGCATACTGTGCAAAAAAGCCATGTACTGATCAGTAATATCGCTAATCGGGATATCCTGAATGTCGATCTCGGCTTTATCAATCAGATGCAACAGTAGATCCAGCGGACCCTCGAATGTTTCCAGCTTGTAATTTACGACTGTCAATGTGCTTCCCCCTGCCTTACTCCAATCATCATTCAACAATACCTTTCCCCATTAGCACTTATGCTCTACGTTATCAATCCCTCTTTCTGTAGTATATACGTCATCGCCTTGCTTAACAATCTAATCCCTTTTCCACTTTGCAGTTTATGCCGTTCTTTCAGCCATTTATATCATTAGAACTGCTTACCGAGATTGGCCATTTCAATCGCAGCCAGCGCAGAATCCCAACCTTTATTACCAGCCTTTGTACCTGCCCGTTCTATGGCCTGCTCAATATTTTCCGTAGTCACTACACCAAAAATAATAGGGACACCCGTTTTCAGACTGCTTGCCGCCACACCCTTGGCCACTTCATTGCAGACGATATCATAGTGTGAAGTAGAACCACGGATAACCGTGCCAAGCGTAATGACAGCATCATACTTTCCACTTGCGGCCATTTTTTGTGCGATAAGCGAGATTTCAAATGCACCCGGCACCCACGCTACATCAATTTCATCTTCCTGTGCACCATGTCGTTGAAGTGCATCAAGTGCACCGCTCAACAGTTTGCTTGTAATAAATTCATTAAATCTGCCCACCACAATACCATACTTTAAACCATTCGATACGAGATTACCTTCCAGAAAACGTGCCATGCTTATCAACCTCTCTTTTTTTGAATTATTTACAATGACAAACGACGACGGTAGTCGATTAAATGCTGAATGCTAATCAGCTTCAATTGATGTCGCTTGGCGATCACGACCAAATCAGGTAAGCGGGCCATCGAACCATCTTCCTTTATAATTTCGCAAATGACCCCGGCAGGCTTAAAGCCGCTGAGTCGGGCCAGATCGACAGCCGCTTCAGTATGACCGGCACGCTGCAAGACCCCACCATCGCGAGCAATTAGCGGGAACATGTGACCAGGTTTGCGAAAATCGCTGCCCGTGATTGCTTCGTCGGCTAAGGCACGAACAGTCAAAGAGCGCTCGGCCGCTGAAATCCCCGTTGTTGTCTTCATATGATCTACCGATACCGTAAAGGCGGTACCGTGAAAATCTGTGTTTTGCTCTACCATAGGATGCAATTCCAATGCCTTGGCTCGGTGCTGTGTGATCGGCACACAGACCAATCCGCGACCTTCTGTAATCATGAAATTGATCACCTCGGGCGATGCTTTTTCAGCCAAAGCGATAAAGTCGCCTTCATTTTCCCGCTGTTCATCATCCACTACAATAACGACTTTGCCGTTCTTTAAATCCTCCAATGCTTCTTCGATGGAATCCAATCGAATCTCTTCGTCGTGGTGCAACTCATCCTGCTCCATGATGTTTGTCGTTGCACTTGTTTGGATGCCTCTATCCATAACCCTCTCCTCCTTATGTCTTGTGTCACGAATGCTCCTGAACCAATTTTTCTATTATTCTGTAACAGGCTGTATCAGGCAAAGCCGTGTTTCGCCAAATAGTCCAAACTAAGTGGGGCTTGATCGGCTCTCTCCATCGACGCTGAACCTCTGTAATGTAAAAGTTGCTCCACATATTTGCCCAATATATCGCATTCAATATTCACGGTATCTCCCTCACGTTTGGCTTGTAAGGCCGTTTCGGCTAAGGTGTGGGGGATAATAGATACAGCAAAGCTATTTCTCGTCCGCTGCGCGACTGTGAGGCTGATACCATCAATTGTAATTGACCCTTTGAGAAGAACATATTTAAATAATGCTTGATCAGAAGGCTCAACTTCGAACACTACCGCATTCTGCTCTGATGTCACTCCGCGAATCGTACCCGTCCCGTCCACATGTCCCTGTACGATATGTCCTCCGAATCTTCCACTCGCCGCCATCGCCCGCTCCAAATTGACTCGACTGCCGGATCTGAGTTCCCTTAGATTACTGCTGCGAAAAGTCTCAGGCATCACATCAACCTTAAAATCTTTAGTACCAATCTGTATTGCCGTCAGGCAAACACCATTCACCGAGACACTGTCGCCTATTTTCAAATCGTCCAATACCACAGAACCCGAAATACCCAGCACCATCGCTTCACCACTTTTGGAAATACTTTGAATGCGACCCACTTCCTCGACCAATCCGGTAAACATGCTTTCACTCCTTTCCACTACATTTCAGTTTATCCCTAATTCATCAGCTGTAAGCGCAAATAACCCCCAGTCAGGATTCAATCCGTCATGGGGGTGATGAGAGTCACATATGTAGTATACAAGCGCAGTTCATACATGTATTAAAATGACATGAAATCATAGGTCTGCCAAAAGAAAGCATGATGACAATACAGCCAATTACGCTCAGAACACTATCGAAAAGAAAGCTTAATAAAAGCTGTCGTCCGATGCTGTCCTACAACGAAATAAGCCGTACGTACTTTTACGTATGCTAAAAATTGGCACATGTCACGTCATGCACATGCGCTTCGTATCCTTCTCCCATCCAGACTATACTGTCGGTCCCGGAATTGCACCAGGTCCACCTTCTGCTGATTGTTCAGCATCCGGGTCACGGACTAAGCCATGCTGTGTTCGCAGAAGCGATTCACAAACATGTCATCACCGCCGGTGGGGAATTTCGCCCCGCCCCGAAGGATCTTGCTCTTATTTAATTGAATTAACATTAAACTTGTTACGTATATTAGCACCGACTTCTAAAAAAAGCAAGTTATCTAATCGAAGCCCCTGCTTTGCTTTTGACATATTGAGTGGAGAGTTCCTCAAACCAGGTTTTATCATTCATATGAAGCGCCAGGTCAATCAGATCGGCCAGTTCGTCGACTC
This sequence comes from Paenibacillus sp. EKM211P, assembly GCF_011066175.1. Lineage (NCBI taxonomy): Bacteria > Bacillati > Bacillota > Bacilli > Caryophanales > Paenibacillaceae > Paenibacillus > Paenibacillus sp. EKM211P. The sequence continues at coordinate 271,839 of NZ_JAAMNS010000004.1, read as the reverse complement.
CAAGCTGCGTATCATGATCAAAGGTAATGACAGCTGAAGCAACAGGTCCTCGCTCTCCCTCAGAACATGCTTCATAATCCAGTCTTACATCCACATGCCCATCAATAAACTCGCATTTTAGAAAATAAATAATTTCACACATTAAAATAGGGCGCACTTGTGTTTCTAACACGCAATCCATCACCTTGGCAGAATAATGCTGGTTCGTCAGCGTGAATTTGTGTTCTGTTGCCGCCAGCGATGCCCGTCCAAAATCATCCGTAAACTTGAGTTCCACTGGCGTGATGTTCATAACCTTGGGGATTTGCTTCTTTATAATTTCAATTATTTCAACTGTGTTCAGCTTAATCATTACCTGCACCTCATTGCATCTTAAAATTCAGAAGAAGACTTTATAACATACCTTCTATAGGCCTCCACTCCTATATCGGAAATCATTACCTGTTTTTTTATGCTTCAACCCATAAACGCAAAAAAAGATTCCTGGCGCAGCAAGCGCTAGGAATCTCAATCGAACCGGTGCCGAAACAGCGGCTAACAATGTTACACGATTATTATGCAAAAAACAGAATTATAACTCCGAAATTTCATGTTTCTTTTTCAGGATAGTCCAGCGACGCTCAATCTCCTGCTCAAAGGTAGCCAGCGTTGCTTCCTCTTTGAGAAGATGCTTCGTTTTACCCATTAATTTTAGCCATTCTGCGGCTGGAATCCGTTTTCCCTTGTCTTCCGGATTGTACGTAATCGTCGTGCTCCCTTGTTCGATTTCGTACAAAGGAAAGAAGCAAGACTCGACTGCGGCGCCCACGATGCTAGTACCCAATCTGTCTTCGGATTTCCAGTTGAGTGGGCAGGCGCACAAAATTTTACCATATGCCGTACCCACGTTGTTGGCGTACCATTGAGCCTTGGCGGCTTTGCGCAGCATATCCTGCGGATGACTTTCGGCTGCTGTAAAGGCATACGGGATGTTACAGGCGGCCATAATTTGCACAGTATCCTTATGATGCCCTTGTTTCCCTTTTTGCATTTTCCCTACACCCGACGTACTCGTCATATGCCCCATTGGAGTGGAGTACGATTGCTGAGAGCCTGTATTCATGTATCCCTCGTTATCATATTCCAGCATGATCAGTTTATGGTTACGCAGAGCCGCACCAATCGCAGAACCCATACCAATATCCATCCCGCCGTCACCACTGATCATGATAAAGGTCGGATCATCCGACATCTCAATTTCATTACGTCGCTTCATCTCCATGTAAGCTTCCAGCGCTCCTGAAAGGGTAGCGGCCCCGTTTTGAAAAAGATTATGGATCATCGGTTGCTTGTGTGATGTGTATGGGTACCCTGTCGTCACCACATATACGCAGCCAGTCTGGAACAGTACAACAATGTCGCCTTCAATCCCTTTAAAAAACAGTTCTAGTGCAGACAAGGCTCCACAACCAGGACAAGCCCCATGACCCGGAGTAAGACGGCGTGGTTTGGTTGTTAACGAACGCAGAGGTGGTACCTTGACTTTGAGCTTCCCGGTCGCCTCATCCGGCGTAACCTGAATCAGACCCGTACGGTATGCATTGCCACGTGGTGGCTGCATGACTTGCGGCATCACCTTGTCCGCTGAACCCGGATTAATCCCGTAATAATCAAAGGGCTTCTCCGCTCGTCCAGCCTCTACCGCCTCAATCGCAAGCTGGAAGAACGCCTCTGCATCTTCCGCATAAAAATCCTTTCCTCCCAAGCCAAAGATACGGCTCAATACGAGGGTTTGATTCAGTGGGTCCTCCTGCAACGCCGCCTTAATTTCGTGCGTCAAATTACCGCCATCTGATCCGTACGAATCTGCACGTTCACCCACCAACAACGCCTTGACATGGCGCAACGCCTCCCGCAGTTGTGCGGCTGGGAACGGCCGGATAATATTCGGACGAATCACACCAGCTTTAATGCCACGCGCACGGAGTTGATCCGCCACATCCTTGGCCGATTCAGCCGCCGAATTCAGCAGAAATACCGCAACCTCAGCATCCTCCATATGATACAGGTCCAAAATCGGATATTCCCGACCGGATAAAGCAGCATATTCTGCTGCTACCTGCTCATATACTCCTTCTGAAAGCTTCAACGCTTCGGACAGTTGAACGTGATTATTCGTCAGGTCATCACCGTTCATATGCGCACCCACAGTGACAGGATGATCAAAATCCGTAATATTCGGATAATTCAGGTTCGGATTGGGGCCTACAAAATCGCGCACGGTCTCTGCATCGGCAAAATATTGCACTTTACGTTTTTGATGAGATGTATAAAAACCGTCGTATGCGACCATTACAGGCAACCGTACATCGCTATGCTCTGCGATTTTGAGGGCCATGATGTTCATATCATACACAGCCTGTGGCGTACTTGCCGTCAAAATGACCCAGCCTGTATTCAAACCATAATACAGGTCCGAATGATCCCCCCGAATATCCAAGGGACCACTGACAGCTCTTGTCACCAGGTTCATAACCATAGGGAAACGGGTACCTGACTGAACAGGCAACTGCTCCAGCATGTACAGGAAACCTTGCGAACTGGTGGCGTTCACAACCCGCGCTCCAGCTGCCGCAGCTCCATAACAAATCCCTGCCGATCCGTGTTCTCCATCGGCTGCAACCAGTTTAATATTATGCTGACCACGCGTTTTCATTTGATCCAGATACTGCGCTACCTCGGTCGATGGAGTGATCGGGAAATATCCCATCATATGATAATTGATCTGCGCAGCCGCCGTAGCTGCCATTTCATTACCGGATTCGAACGTTGTCACTTGTGCGGCGCCCGTCTGTTTGAGTTCCTCCTCCAGTTTTGCCATTACGCACGCCCTCCTTCATATACCGGAAATTGGTGGGCAACACGATGCTGCTCCGCCCAGCCCCATTGCTCGCGACGCGAGCTTAACGCCCCCGATGGGCAAATATCTACACATTTCAGACATCCTTTGCAATACTGGTAATCAATCCCTTGCAAAAACGGCATCATTCTTCCGCGTTTGTCTGCTTGCTCTTCCCATACAAAACAGTAATCCGGGCAGATCGAATCACACTTGGCACAATGGGTACATTTATCAGCTTCATATTCAGGCACATAACCCTGACGTGAACCACTAACATCTTTCGTCATGCTGTTGCCCTGAGTTGCAATAACGCCCCCCAGCAATTGAGTTTCGTACCCTAGCAAAGGCTGCGGACGTTCAAAAACCCGATCCTGCGCATCAGCAGTAACCGGATATACATGTAGTTGCATTTCTTCAAAACCACGATTAAACGTACGCAGATTAGGTTCCACTAATTGTGGATTTTTCTTTTCAAAGGTACTGCGAATAACCGATCTCATTGCTTCCGGGTCCAGGAAATCACAGACACGGAACAAGGCACCTAGCATGGACGTATTTAGTTTGGTCCGCTCTTCCAGTGCGATCCCCATTGCATCGACCACTGCTAATGTACCAGATACCAGTCCCAAATCAGCCCGTATTTCTTCTGCCGGACGTGTGGAATTGACCACTACAATCCCATCCGCTGGCAGTCCGCTGATCACATTTACCGTTTTGTATAATGTTTCATGGAAAATGCCTACCACATGCGGTTGCTCAATCGGACTGTGATCCCGAATATCCACCTCCGGCTCACAAAAGCGAACAAAGCTTTTAACCGGGCTTCCCTTCTTTTCCGAACCATAGGATGAGAAATTTGAAGCATTCAGCCCTAGACCAAGCACCCCGGTTTCGGCTAACATTTTGCCAGCCAGATTAGCGCCGAGTCCACCAATGGATTCCAGCCGGATTTCAAAAAATCCGAGTCGATTTGTGCGCGTTAAAATAGACAATGTGATAAGCCCCCTTCTTTTCCAACTCTTACTGAGCTTGAATACTCATATAAAATAAATGGAAAATGCATTCTTATGAAAAGGCTATCACAACACTTACTTTTCGAATGTGATCTTACGCACTGTAATACCTACGTGATTGTAAAAATCAGCAAACCGTCAAACAAAAGACAACAAAAGCCGCCCTGTCCAAAGACAGAACGGCTTAAGTACAACACTATTTAAAGAAATTTAAATCATGCATGTAATGGTAAATTACACGTCAAATACTTTAACCTCTTTCATTTTGTCGCCTTGTTTTACAGCATCAATGAATTCCATACCTTTGGTTACTTTACCAAATACAGTATGTACTCCATCTAAATGCGGCTGTGGAGCGTAGCAAATAAAGAATTGGCTGCCACCTGTGTTGCGACCTGCATGAGCCATGGACAGAACGCCTTTGGCATGCTTGGTTGTATTCGTAGCTGTTTCACAGTCAATGGTGTAGCCAGGACCGCCTGTACCATTACCGATCGGACAACCACCTTGAGCAACAAAGCCCGGGATGACGCGGTGGAAGCTCAATCCGTTGTAGTAACCGCTGTTTGCCAGCTTTTCAAAGTTAGCAACGGTGTTTGGAGCTTCTTCTGGGAAAAAGTCAATTTCGACGATACCGCCGTTTTCAAGATCTATTCTACCTTTTTTCATTGTTTGTATCTCCTTTTCAACCTGTTTTGAGAACTAAATAACATCAAGTTCCAGTTTACTATGAATTGGCGCGCTTAGCAAAGCCTTGTCCAAAAAAAGGGGCCATTGTCCCCGGTTTATGATTACCGACGCAATGGCCTGCTTGATTTTAGAATTCCACAATCAGGACGAAACCGTAATCTTGGCATTGGGCTGAACCACTGAGCTGGCTTGATCACGAACCAAGCGCTGTGGCAAAACATCGTTGCGAACAATATCCTCGTAGGTTTCCCGACGCACTACCAGCTCAGCCTCACCGTTGTTAACAAATACAACTGCTGGTCGGCGTATCCGGTTATAATTGCTCGCCATGGAGTAATTATAAGCTCCGGTTGAGGCTACAGCGAGCAAGTCTCCGCTATTCGGGCGAGGCAGTTCTACATCCCAAATAAGCATATCGCCGCTTTCACAGCATTTGCCTGCAATAGACACTGTTTCTTCGTTCGCATCTTGTGCTCGATTAGCCAGCATCGCTTCATACTTGGCCTGATACAGTGCAGGACGTGGATTATCTGTCATTCCGCCGTCTACGGAAACATATTTACGAACCTGCGGAATATCCTTGATGCTTCCTACCGTATACAAGGTTGTACCTGAATCACCTACAATACTTCGTCCCGGCTCAATCCAAATTTCTGGAAGCTCATCGTAAAGTCCAGAAAAATGAGTTTTCACCGCTTCGCCGATAGCCTGTACATAGGTGGATAGTTTCAGCGGTGTGTCCTCCTCTGTATAACGGATGCCAAATCCACCACCAAGATTAATCACCTTGAAGGAAAACTGAAGCTGCTCCTTAATCTCTCTGCAAAAAGCTGCGACCCGCTCGGCAGCCATTTGGAAGCCATTGACTTCGAAGATTTGCGAACCGATATGAGAATGTACTCCCAGCAGATTAAGATGATCCAGCTTGATAGCCTGTTCCACCGCTTGACGGGCTGTACCATTCGCAATGTCAAAGCCAAATTTTGAATCTTCTTGACCTGTGGCCATATATTCATGCGTATGCGCTTCAACCCCCGGCGTAACCCGCAGTAAAATATTGACCTGTTGTCCTTTTTCAGAGGCGAGAGCCTGTAACAAATGCAATTCCATCTTGCTATCAACGACGAAGCAGCCAATGTGCGCCTCTAACGCCATTTCAATTTCTTCCGGCGTCTTGTTATTGCCATGAAAATGGATTCGTTCTGCCGGGAATCCTGCTTGCAGCGCTGTGAACAGCTCTCCGCTGGAAACAACGTCAAGCGACATTCCTTCTTCAGCAGCTAAAGCGCACATGGCCATAACACAAAATGCTTTGCTTGCATAAGCCACTTGAAACTTTAAACCGGTCTCACGAAATGCTTCTATAAATTCCCGGCAACGCCGGCGGACTAACTGTTCGTCTACAATATATAGCGGCGTGCCAAAACGCTCTTTCAAAAGCGTGGTATCACATCCACCAATCTCCAAATGTCCATTGCTGTTAATTTTACTGCTTCCATGCAAATACATGTTCTGGCGCCTCTCTTTCTGGAACAAGCTAGTCATATTCCATCGAATGTTTACACCAGTATAGCAAAAAAAACATCAAGAACAATGGATTTTTATGCAGATCATTTATATTAATGCTCCTGTCCATTGCCTGAGTTCGAATCTGTGTTGGCATCCGTATGGGGCATACGCGTATTGTCCCTCGTTTTATTAAATGACGGGCGGTTAGGCGCATCAAGCACAGGCATACGGAACAAGATGGAAGCTAACGCTTTAGCATTAAAAGGAATGAACGGCCACAAATACGAAGAATTATATGACCGATGCAGCGTCAGCATCAAAATGATCAGTGTCGTGCCGACGACAAAGCCTGGTACGTGAAAAATAGCAACAGCAACCAGCAGGAATAGTCGAATCAGTCTATTCGCCAGTCCCAACTCATAGCTCGGTGTTGCGAACATCCCTATGGCAGCAACAGCCATGTACAAGACGACCTCATTTACGAATAGTCCCGTTTGAACTGCTATATCGCCAACCAGAATGGCTGCGATCAAACCCATAGCGGAAGCCAGTGGTGTCGGGGTATGCACAGCTGCCATTCGCATAAGATCGACCCCTAGTTCCACAATGATAAATTGGGCAATCAGCGGAAGGTGAGCTTCCTTCTGAGGACCAATAAAATCGAGAAACGCCGGTTTTAACTCGGGATTGATGACCATTAGCAGCCACATCGGAAGCAGAAACATTGAGGCGAATATGCCTAAAAAACGCACCCAGCGTAAATAGCTACCCATAAAAGCGGTTTGCCGATTCTCTTCTGCATGCTGGCACAGGTCAAAAAAAGTGGTAGGCAAAATCATTACGCTGGGTGAGGTATCAACGAAAATAACTAGCCTTCCTTCCATAATATGCGAAGCCACAACATCTGGTCGCTCTGAATATCGTACTAATGGATATGGATTCCAACCTTTATTGATAATTGTCTCCTCTAATTGCTTATCGGCCAGAGGAATACCATCCAGATTAACATTTTTAATTTTGTCTCGTACCGTATCCACCATGACCTTATCCACAATATCATCAATGTAGCCTAAGCATACATCTGTTCGGGTTCGGCGTCCGACCTGCATAGCCTCAAATTTAAGTCCGGGGTCTCGCAAACGCCGACGCACTAAACCTACATTCGTAAGCATCGTTTCCGTAAAACCATCGCGTGCACCGCGCACGACTCTCTCCAAGGAAGGTTCTTCTGGACTCCGTACCGGGTAATTACGAGTATCCAGAATAACAGAAAAACGCTCGCCTTCCATGAAGAGAGCACTCATTCCCGTCAACACCTTGTTTATGACGACGGACATCTTATCCGTCTTCTCCACCTGTATATGTGGAATAAAATTTTCAAAATACGCTTGGAGTCCAGCTGAAGTCATGTCATCCGGCGTCAGATAGGTAAGCCGCTTTAGCACCTCAAGCATGATCTGATCCTTGGCAAAGGTATTCAGGAACAGATACCCAATATGGCGGCCACCTGTTGTCATTTCCCTGAACACAACATCAAAGGTCTCTCCCAAACCCAATACCATTTTAAGAGTTTCACGATTTTCCTTCATCTTTGGAGAAATATCATCCTCAACCTGCCAATAACGAATGGATTCCTCTACATTATCAGAACGCTCGCTTTCTTTTTTGTGCTTAAGACGAGCGGCTTCCTGCTCCTGCTTTTGCTTCCAGGAGCCCGAACTTTCCCCATCAGTCTTATTTTCCCTTCCTATTGCTCCGTCTCCATGATAATGCTCCTGCTGATCCTGATCCGTTCTGTGATCCATATCTCTTGCCCCCTTCTTCTTCGCTATTAACGGTTGTATACAAACCAATCAAATAAGGAACCCGTTACCTTGCCAAGCACCATTGCCATTAACAGACCGAACATGTATACAGTCATATGGAGTCGCTTGGCCAGTATGGGCAGGAGATTCAGCACCTCTGTCAGAGCCGCGGCGAGCAAGCCAATAAACACTCCGCAAAATAGCCCGGGTATCCATGTAAACATGCCCGGTAATGGCAAGCAAATGTTCCAAAAATCGGCCACGGTTCCCACCACTGAACCTAAAATCATCGCCTTTTCGTATGCACGTGATTTTTTATACGTCCGGGTGAGTTGTGCTAATCGCGGCATGATATCCAGCACAATAAAAAAAGCAATCACACCGCTACCTACCGCCAGCCCCCCAGCGATACCCAAAATAATCTGAAGTGCAGCCTGTACAAATATCATGGTTTCTTATCCTTTGTCTGCAAACGAGCCATCTTTTCATACTCCTCTGCCACAACATACTGATCCACATTTTCCTGATACAGATACATTTCCACCTCCAGGGGGGTCGGCTCCTCATTCCATTTTTTCTTGAACAAGTGATTAAAAAATACGATCATGCCAAAGCCGATGCCGATCGAGTAAGCAATTTGGAACAAGTACGGATGCTCATCCTTTTGTCCCGTAATCATCTCCACAATCCGAACCTGTACCTCCATCATGCTAACGTCAGCATGAAAGTTCATAATCGTCAGCGCAGAGCCAAAAAACAGCAGCAACCATACTAACACGAACAGTATTTTGGATGGCTTACGGGGTCTTTCCACGAGTTCCACAAGTACATGCGGTTTCCCGAGAGATTCAACTATGACTCCCGGAATATGATCTCTAATTTTTGATATGATCTGTAGCATGTCCACCAGTATCAGGTTACCGTCCTGCTTCTGCGGCCGCTTGAGAACAAGCTCAAGCAGATCCTTTTCCCATTCGGGCTCCGTCAGCAGGTGGGCTACATCGCCCAAATGTAAATCCTGCCCTTGGATCATACGCACACGGCTGCGGAGCCGCAAGTAGACAATAGGAGCCGGACTATGATTCATCCGATTCCCTCCTTATCCTCGTAATTACCGATTAGTATGGGGCGAAGCAAGCAAACCTATTCTGTGTATTGTCTTTTGTCACACGCAAAAAAGAGTACTCCTGGCCATTAAAATGGCTTTGGAATACTCTTTAGAATGCGTTAGTATAAGGATTTCACTCACTAAAATCCTGTCTTCATTATTGGGCAATCTGATCGCGGATCAGTTGTAAAATCTTTTTTTCCAATCGTGATACCTGCACCTGAGAAATGCCAAGACGACTTGCAACCTCTGACTGAGTCTGATCCCGGTAATAACGCAGGTACACAATCAATCGCTCCCGTTCAGATAATCCGTCAATGGCCTCATTCAGCGCCAGCTTGTCGAACCATCTTTCCTGCGATTCGTCGGCAATCTGATCCATAAGTGTAATCGGGTCTCCGTCATTTTCAAACACTGTTTCGTGAATCGAGGTAGGAGGCTTATTGGCCTCCTGCGCAAAAACAACATCCTCCGGTGTCACTCCCAGCTCATCAGCAACCTCCTTGACTGTAGGCAGGCGATTGAGCCGTTTGGACAGCTCGTCCTTCATTTTACGGACCTTATTGGCTGTTTCCTTCAAGGAACGGCTAACCTTGAGTGTACCATCGTCTCGAAGGAAGCGTTGAATCTCACCAATAATCATTGGTACTGCATATGTTGAAAATTTGACTTCGTAGCTGAGATCGAATTTATCCACCGATTTTAACAATCCGATGCAACCAATTTGAAAAAGATCGTCAGGTTCATACCCCCGGTTCATAAAGCGCTGCACGACAGACCAGACGAGCCGGATATTACTATTGACCAGTGTCTCACGAGCATCATTATCACCAGATTGACTCAGTGCAATAAGCCGCTTGACTTCTGTATCCTCCAAATAGCTGTGCGAAGTTTTTTTTCCTCCTGCTTCCATAGGATCAACTCCTAATTATATAAAGCTTTCTTGGATTCAATCCTTTTCTTCATCCGGACCGACGTGCCTCCGCCCGGCTCACTGACTGCTTCGAACTCATCCATGAAATTTTCCATAATCGTAAAGCCCATGCCGGAACGTTCCAATTCAGGCTTGGACGTATAGAGAGGCTGCTTGGCTAGCTCCAGATCCTCAATTCCCCGTCCTGCGTCCTCAACGACCAACGTGATCACGTCCGCTTCAATTCCGACCTTAATCGTTACGACACCTGACGGATCACTGTCATAGCCGTGAATAATACTGTTTGTCACCGCTTCAGACACAACGGTCTTCAAATCGCTAAGCTCATCCATTGTGGGATCAAGCCTGGAAATGAAGGCTGCCACAGCCACGCGGGCAAATGCTTCATTTTCCGATTTTGCGGCAAACTGCAAGCTCATGAAATTATTCCCCGTGCCTTCTCTCATGACACAACCTCCAGTTCCGTGAGCGCATTTACCTCGTTGTCATAAATGGGCATGATTTTAAACAAGCCTGACATATCCAGCAGTCGATGTACCGGCGGATTGACATCACAGACTGCCATTTTCCCGCCCTTTTGCTTGATCAGTTTGTATCGTCCCAAGATAACGCCAAGGCCGGAACTATCCATAAACTGAAGATTCTTCAGACTGAGCACGATATGCTCGCATTGCCGGCGCTGAATCGCCTCATCCATTTGCATACGGACCATATCCGACGTATGGTGATCAAGTTCACCAGACAGCCTTACAATAAGTACTCCCCGGTGATGCTCCATTTCAATTTGCAGGTTCATGCTTACTCACTCTCCTCCCGGTCTTGGACAAGGATTTCTACGTAGTCGCAGACGATTCCTGCCCTCCGACAAAACTAGAAGAAAACCCCGTTAAATCTACAAAGAAAATAGGTTCGACATGGTACGTTTAAACAATTTCCACCAGCCGGCCTTCTCGATAGCCACAGGCGAAGTGATATTAAACTCCTTAAGACGTTGTCCATTCTGATAGACGACCAGCTTACCAACGGGGTCACCCACCCGGACAGGAGCTTTAAGGCTTGGGGTCAACTGTAGCTCGTGACGCAGCGTTTGTTTGTTGCCGCCTTTTTTCACCAGCACACTGTAAGAACGGTCAGCCTGAATTTCCAGCTCTGGCAATACACCTTTTTCAACTTTTACACTGCCCAGCTTTTCGCCTGGCTTATATATGGATTTCATTGTATATTGAGAAAATGCATAGTCGAACATGGAAGAAACCTCATTATTGCGTATCTTCGTGTTCGGCTCACCGAGTACGACAGCTATGACACGTAAGCCATCACGCTTCGCCGTAGCGGAAAGACAGAACTTTGCTTCTGACGTATAGCCCGTTTTCAGACCATCTGCTCCGGTATAGAAGCGAACAAGCTTATTCGTATTCACCAGCCAAAAGGGCTTAACCGAGGATTTGCGCAAATAGTCCTGATAGGCTCCCGTATATTTCGTAATGTGCGGATATTTCAACAGTTCCCGGCTCATAACCGCAATATCATGCGCAGAGGAATAGTGATTTTCTACGGGTAAACCGTTGCAATTGGCAAAATGCGTATCTTTGAGTCCAAGCTGCTGCACCTTGGCGTTCATCATCTCGACAAAAGCCTGTTCAGAACCTGCAATTTTCTCAGCCATCGCTACAGAGGCGTCGTTGCCCGAAGCCATCGCAATTCCCTTCAGCATCTCATCAACCGTCATTTCTTCTCCCGGCTCTAAGAAAATTTGCGAGCCTCCCATTGAAGACGCATACTCACTGGCCCGTACTTTATCGGTCAGCTTGAGCTTGCCATCATGAATGGCCTCCATTGTTAGCAGCATCGTCATGATCTTAGTGATGCTTGCTGGAGGAAGCTTTTCACGACTGTTTTTTTCATAGATGACTGTGCCTGTATCTGCATCCATCAAGATCGCCGAAAGGGCCTCGGGAGCCAGCTCAGTTGCTGATCCTACTTTGGTTTTGCTTTCAGGTCTGCTTTCTTCGGCCCAACCGCCGACAGGGACGGCAGTCAAGGCTACCAGACAAGCCAGGATGAACGCCACCACTTTTTTCTTCACAATCGGTCCCCTCCTCAACATATTGGCGTAAAGAGCCGGAGCCCATTTACTGATCTCTCCGGTCTATTCGCGTGCTGCTAACCATTGTCGTCAGAATGAAAGAAAAATATTCCATATGAATAAAAACATCAAATAGCACCAAGCTGAGCCAGCATGGTGCGTATTTCCCGATATATATACGACACAACATCTATCGTCTGTAAAAATGACCTACAAAAATCGTCTAAATCCGGCTAACGGTAAGATATGTAATACCCCCACCCGGTAAAATATCCACTGCATTTTGACTAAATACCCGTATATCAATAAAAGAATTCGCTTCGAGTCTAAGTTCCATTGCTCCACTCAATGCACCATAGTTCAGTCCGCCAATCACCCTGTCATCGAGATAAGCATAGGCAGAACTTCCAGTTAGCTGCTCATCATTCAAGTGAAGTGCCAGCCGTGTCCGGTTACCATCTACTTGGGGATCGGTCGAAATGTAGACTTGTATTCTGTATTTCCCAGCTCGCTTGGCTCGCCATCGGCTATTCGAACCATCGAATTCGGTCAACTCATCATGATTGATTTGATTAAACCTTACTTTCTGCCAGCTACCTGCAGGGATATTTTGCCTTGAACCAAGATAGGCTTTGACAAAGGTTTCATTCAAATGTTCTATACCGTTATTCGAATATTTTTCTACGAGCAACAAAGCTTGCCCTGTCCCATGATTCTCGTCATAACGATGATTGCTATAGCTAAAATCCAAATGTGAGCGAAGTGTCACCTGTTGTGTGGAGGAGCTGCCAGAGAAACAAATAAGCTGTTTGAGATTACGGGGATATCCGCCCACCTCGTCCACCAAAACTTTTTTGCCAATGACCACATCCACAAAATAATTGCACACCGATTGGGTGTCATCGTATTTGTCTGCTATCGCCAAAATAGAGTCGCGCAGGGCAACATTTTTGGTTTCTTTCGTAGCACCAATTTGAATAAAAGAAGGTACTGTCATCTTGTGTTCTCTGCTTAGTCCTTCGAACCAGCAGCCTAAAAATTCTGCATTCATAAAATCATTTATTAAAATGGGAATATCACTGGAGCTCCCATCCTTAATGTGCTGACTAGCCATGAATCTCGCCCCGTTAGAACTATTCAGATCCAGCGCCGTATCGTTCCCGAGCGTAAAAAGCGCAATGCTTGTAAACTGTGAACTTCTATTCTGCAAGTGAATCCCTATTTTATTGTAATTTATCTCCGTGCATTTAAATAAGTTCACATCACTTTCATAGCCCCAAAAAGCCGTTTCAAAATGCTCAATCAACACGTTATCCAGGACAACGCCGCCGCCCTTCCAGTCCTGAATGCCCATAGTCCCTTTGCCATAATACCCGCGCTTCACTGACTGCGAAAACGGATTATTTAAGGTGGCTCTGTCGGTCCCTTCGTACCGGATCGATAAGTCATGGAACTGCACATTTTGAAAGCCACTAAACGATGGCAAACTTTCGTCTCCAATTTGGAAACAAGGACCCGTGCCATAATATTCAATCGAAGTAACTCCCTTACCCTGTCGGTATCTGCCCTTATGAATCCCAAAAATGCGCACACCCTGCTTGCGAATCTGAAGGGTAGATGTTATTTTGTATCGGCCACTGGGGATGTGAAGAATGGAGTAATCGGGAGTCTTGTTAATCAATTCTTGCAAAGCTGCCGTGTCGTCCTGAATACCATCACCAGCAGCTCCAAACCAGCTTACGTTTACACTGCGTTCCATGAATTCTTTTTCAATGGCTTTAAAATTGTCATTTAATTGCTGAGGCGTTAACTCTTTGCCCGTATCACTCAAATTCAACTTCAAACGGTCTGTAAAATCCGCCACCCAAACACCCCCATTGTTAAAAACGTGAAAATACTTTCAGACTATACCGAAGAATTCTTCATTTTCTTAGCATGGACTGAGTATATGCACAATAAGGCTTGCTCTAGGTCGCGAAAAATGAAAATAAATATTTTATTATGATTGTACAAGAAGATACATTTTGTATATTATAGATACATAACGTATCTAGGCGGTGAAACCGTGAAACACATACTCACAGTAGCCGGTTTACTGGCTTTCTCGATTCCCTTTGCCTGTCAGGGTTTGTCTCCCAGAGTGATCACGATTTCCCTGCTTATCTTGTTGTTCAGCTACACCATGCTTCTGCCTTCACTCAAGTCATTAATCGCAATCCTAGCTGATAATCCGTTGCTGACCTTACTTATGATGTACATCGCCGCTTCCTGTTTATGGGCTGAACAAGAGCAAACTTCTTCTGTACTAATGGTTGTTAAATTTCTTGCCTTCTCTACCTTTGGATTCTATCTGGTCACCCATTATACAGCACAGGGCTGCATACGCCTCTTAGTCGTTACATTAAGTATCCTGAGCGTACTCAATCTACTTGCCGTCGTACTCGTTCCTTCCTTTGCCATTCATGGCGGTGTAGAGCATACTGGACTGTGGAAGGGAATTTCTGGTCATAAAAATACACTTGGAACCCTCTCGCTGTTAAGTTTTGTTTCACATGTCATATATTTTTTCAGGGGCACACGCAAAGCCTTACATATTGGCTTCATCTTACTCAATGCCTTATTGCTCATCGAATGCCAGTCTACCACCTCATTGGTGCTGACATCTTCACTCTTCGTATTTATTTTATTTATATTGTTATTTAAAAGAATTCGAAGCATCGCGTTGCGGGGGTTCTTTGTTAGCTGTTCCTGCTTACTTGTTCTGTTGGGTTTGGCACTTACCTTTACCTATGGAGATGCGATTGCCTCGGAATTCGGAAAAACAACAACCTTAACCGGAAGAACGGAAATTTGGCAGGGAATTGATGGTGCTATTCAGAGCCACTACTGGTTCGGACATGGTTATGGCTCCTTCTGGGCAGCCCGGCCCAGCATTTATGCGAACGGCATCCGCTTTGATCTGACAAGCAGCCATAGCGGCTTTCGAGATCTGTGGATCGATGTGGGTCTTATAGGACTACTCGCAACGGTTATACTCGTCGTAACTACCTTATTTAAAATCAGAATCGGCAAAACAGATATGTATACATGGCTGACGGCAGCCGTTTTTTTCCTGTTCATCGTATTGAACAATATAACGGATAGCCGTTTTCTAAACTCATTAGCCATTTACTGGATTATTTTCATGGTCATTGTGATCAAAGTGCAAGAGCGACATAGACTAACTGTAGCAGAAAAAGCGAATACAGCTACTTGGAGCACACGCCCTCTTCACTAGGCGATCATACTCAGTTCAACCGCAGAATGTAAAAAGAACCCCGTATCCCACGCCATTAAAAGGCGCTCGGATATGGGGTTCTTTGGAGATGCCCACCGTTTCGAATGGAAAATTATACTCCATCTACATTTGTGGAATAATCGCCAGTACCAATTTCAAAAATTGTTCACGTACCTTCTCTGCCGTCTCCATCACTTCACCATGAGACAAAGGCTGGTCGAGAATGCCTGCAGCCATATTGGTGATACAGGAGAAGCCTAGTACCTCAATCCCCGCATGACGAGCTACAATAACTTCAGACACGGTCGACATCCCTACTGCGTCTGCTCCCAGTGTACGCAGCATAACGATTTCAGCAGGCGTCTCATAGTTGGGTCCCAGCAATCCGGCATATACACCTTCCTGCAGGCTGAAGCCTTGTTGGGTAGCCGTTTGTTTGGCAATTTCACGTAAGCGGCGGCTGTACGCCTCCGACATATCTGGGAAACGAACACCCAGAGCAGCATCGTTCGGGCCAATCAACGGATTTTGTCCGGTCAAATTCAGATGATCCGAGATGACCATCAGATCGCCTGCTTTGTAGGAAGTATTTACACCACCTGCGGCATTCGTCACCAGCAGGCTTTGAATCCCCAACTGCTTCATTACCCGAACAGGGAAAGCTGTCAGCTGTGGACCGTAGCCCTCATACATATGAAAGCGCCCCTTCATCATGACAACGGCGCGACCTTCAATTGTGCCTAACAGTAACTCCCCCTCGTGGCCTTCTACCGTTGATACGGGAAAATGGGGAATATCCTGATAAGGAATACTAACTCCATCTTGAATCAAATCGGCCAAAATACCGAGGCCCGATCCCAGAATAAGACCAATCTCTGGGCTTATTCCGCTCTTAGCACGGATATAGTCTGCTGCTTCCTGAATTGTAGCTTGGTTGGCTGTTGACATTCATATCTCTCCTGACTTGTACAATCGTAAAGTTATAGTCATTATCACATTTTCTATGACAGCAAAGCGACGTTACGTTTAATCATTGCTTTCATGAGAAGTGCGGTTACCGCCGTGCGGGTGATGCATTTCATATACTTCCTTCATGTTCCGTCTAGCTGTCTGCGCATATACCTGCGTCGTTGACAGATCAGCATGACCCAGCATTTCCTGTACAGAGCGTAAGTCCGCTCCGCCCTCCAGCATATGTACCGCAAAGGAGTGCCGCAGCGTATGGGGCGTGATATCCTTGCTTATGCCTGCTTCCTGAGCGTACTTCTTAATTATTTTCCAAAAGCCCTGTCTACTGAGCCGCTGACCCGATACATTCAAGAACAAGGCCTCCTGCTCTGCTAGAGCCTCTTCACCCTGCCCGGGTCGCAGCAACGCTGGACGCTGCTCGTCCAAGTAGGCTTGTGCCCACTGTGATGCCTCACGACTGATCGGTACAACGCGCTCCTTGCCCGCCTCGCCGCCACAGTGCACAAAGCGCAAATCGATGCGCACATCACAGACGTTCAGGGCAATCAGCTCTGATACGCGGATGCCCGTCGCGTACAGCAACTCTAGCATGGCTTTATCTCGTCCCCCTTGCGGGGCACTCACATCCGGCGCTGCCAGTAAACGCTCTATTTCATCCTGCGTTAACACCGAGGGCTTCTTTTTAGCGGCTTTGGGCAGTTCCACCAGAACGGAAGGATCATGGATCGCGATTCCCTCCCGAATGAGAAAATGAAAAAAGGAGCGTATAGAGGCGACGCTACGTGAAATTGTCGCCGCGGCTTTTCCCTGTTCCTTCAGACGCCCCAAATACAGCACTAGATGTGACCGCTGTACATTATCCGGCTGCTCAAGACCACAGCTTTCTGCAAACTCAGTAAACTGCTGTACGTCCCGTTGATACGCTTCCAATGTGCTGCGTGACAAACCCTTTTCCTCTTCCATATATTGAACGAAAGGTTGAATATACATTTTCATGAGTTCCAAAACTCTCCTTGTCCTGCATACAGCGATTCCGTTGTTGCGCCTGCTTCTTCGTGTGCGACTTCATATCATCATCTCATTAAGATGATTACATAAACTACTCACCATACCAATAAAAGAAACGTAAACGTTCCAACACCGCTACTCGTTGCTCGGACCCATCATTCACTGTTTGTCCGCCAAATACCTTAACTGCATGTCCTTCCGGTATTCGGTAATGATCTACAGGTGATATCCAATCTGTAAACAGCCTGAGGCTATAAAAGAACATACATGCCAACACCCCGAACAAGATCAGCAAGCGCAGCCATTGTAGTCCTCTCCGCAATGATAGTACCATGTGGATCAGCCGCCTTTTCCCAAAATGTAGTCCCTATTTAGGGCTCTCTATGGAAGGGTATGACAAGCTATTCTGTTTTATACCACATGATCCCATACAGCAAATTCCGAACCAAAAAAGCTCTCCCGAACGCGTCTTCGTCGGTGAGAGCTTGGGTAGTCAGCTTATTAATCCTGTGATTTGTTTTTCTTGGTTTTACCCAAGGATTTTTGGGCGGTCGTATCGTTCTTCGCCTTACAACGATAACAAATACCGTGGAAGTCCAAACGATGGTCCACTACAGTAAAATTATATTCCCGTTCCAAACGCTCCTCTAACGGTCCAAGCCAATCTTCCAGTATTTCATCTACACTGCCGCACTGCACACATATCAAATGGTGGTGGTGATGTTTGGTTGTATCGCCGCGCAAATCATACCGCGCAACGCCATCGCCAAAATTAATTTTCTCCACGACATGCAGTTCACTTAGCAGTTCTAGGGTACGGTATACGGTTGCCAGACCGATTTCGGGAGCTTTCTCTTTGACGAGCATAAATACATCTTCCGCACTCAGATGATCATCTTCGTTCTCAAGTAAAACTCTGACGGTGGCTTCCCGCTGAGGCGTTAGTTTGTAGCCCTGGGATTGCAGCTGCTGCTTAATTTTTTCGATCCGTGCTTCCATGTGTCTCCCTCCCCCTGCAAAGCTACTGCCTACTGCACTTTTTTTCACTCCTATTATTATAGGGGGTCTATACAAATAAAGTCAAACATTTTGAAATGAGATCAAGATGTCACGGAAGCCGTCAGCATAGGAGTGACCCATTGCATCATAACCGGGGTGACCCAAGTTTCAAAGGACGCGCTGCCGATAAGCAGCACCATCATCACAGCAGTCAATCCTGCGTAAGAAAGCAACGGACGCAACATCCCGTCTGATGGCCGAGTAGCAAGTATTTTGGTTTTGATCATATGGATGGAAAAAGTCATCGCAGCCACACTACAGACGAGCAGTATCGGAATCACGAGCAGGTTATGTGGGGCAACGGAAACCAATGAAAATAATAGTCCTTTCCACGAATATTGCCCTACCATATAACCTACAGAAAATCCGATCAGCACACCCTTGAGAAAATTCAGCACAAGAATACCTGGGAGTCCAATGACCGAAAGCCCGCATACCCAAATGAGGCCCACCCATTTAAGATGTAGAGATACGCTGTCCCAAAAGGTTGAGGCCGCCTGCGAATCAGCAAAGCCCTGCTTGTTTTGGTTGACCGTCACAAAAAAATCCTTCAGGTAACGGGACAAATCCTGTAACTGTTCTAGGGAGAGTGCATTTACCATGAGTGCGCCAAAAACAACTCCTACAAGAAACAGCACAGCCAAGAAAACGTAATATGACGTCTGGTCCTTTAACGTATGACGAAACCATTGCATCGAGTCCTGCCCCTTTCATCTGCTTGTTTGTCCAAAAAACAACCGTAATCCGACGGCTGATGGCTAGAATGGGGCAGCTTCCGCTGCAAATCTAACATCACGAATGATGCGCCAAGCCAACGGCAGAGATATTTTATGGTTATGAACAAGCAGACGCTGATATGCCTTTTACGGAGACAAGACTTGACTAGGACACTTTACTAGGATTTTGCTATTTTTCCGTATGTTCCACCACCACCGGATACAAGCGCCAGGCGTCCTTCGCGTGAAAGCACAATCTGCTCTGCCAACACTTTACCGACGACCCCTGACAGTTCCTCCTGCGTAACCTCATGTAAAATATTCATTTCTGTTCCGAAGGCTGCTAACAGCTGGTTCAGCTTGGCTTTACCCAAGCCTGGAATAAATTCCAGCGGAATCTGGTAAATGTACGGAGGACGGTGGGAGGGAATTACGGGCTGTTCACGGTCGGCGATGCTCCAGATTCGATCAAGCACACCCCGCACCAGCTTGGTATGGCCACAGTTAGGGCAACGTTCGTCCGCCATCTGTTGCTCATCAATAATCGTACCGCAACTCTGACAGTAAGAGCGATGGTATTTTCCAAGTTTGGGATTCAAACCGTAGTTGGCACACACCCGTCGTCCTTCACGTCGCTCCAAAGCCATCCTGAATTCATCAAAACTCGGCTTCGCCAGTGATAATTTGTTGTATTCTCGTCCAATTTTCCCAAGTGAATGGGCATCTGAATTCGTGAGGAAGCTGAAGCGATCCAGTTCCGAAATCAAGCCTGCCATAGATGAATCTGCGCTCAGCCCCAGTTCCACCCCACTAATGAGCTCCATATCCAGCAGTTCCTCCATACGGGCTGCAGAACTGCCATAAATGCCCTTATGCGGAGTGAACACGTGCGCAGGCACCATAATGCCTCCATGTCCGTAAATTTGCTGCTGCAACTCACGTGGCGGTGCGTAGATCCGTTGTGAGCTGAGATTGACATTTTTCATATGCTTCGTCAGCCATTGGGTAAAATCCTCCATCGCCGCCAGATCAGGAAAATAGGCCAGTACGTGTGCTTCGGGACGACCTTCAGCCCGTATTTCCAGCTCCGTGCCAAGTAGAATCACTGTATCCCTGTATGCGATACCACCACCGCTGATTTCTTCCATTTCACCTGTATGCAAATAGCGACGAATATCCTCCTGTACATTAGGCGCATGGCAGTCAATAATCCCAATGAGCCCAATCCCTTTGCGACCGGATGCTTCCTTGGCTATATTGGCAAACGTTAGGTCACGGCTACCACTAATTTTGACTGGAGCTCCTTTCTCCGTTCTGCCAATATGAATATGCAGGTCTGCAAAGTAGTTGTTAAGTTCTATTATATTGGTGTCCATCCGCTTAGAAGCTCCCTGTTTGTTGGCGAAGTTGCCACGCATAGACGGCCAGAATCGTTTTGGCATCACTAATGCGCCCTTCACGAATAAGTGTGTGTGCTTCTTCCAGCGTCACCTCAAATAGCTCCAGAAATTCATCCTCATCTGGTTCCATTTCACCTCGCTCCAGTTCTTCGGCCACATACAAATGTATGATTTCATCCGCAAAGCCAGGAGAAGTATAAAAAGAGTGAAGCAGCTTCAACGATTTGGCTGTATAGCCTGTTTCTTCTCTCAATTCACGTCCCGCTGCTTCCATCGGGTCTTCACCTCGCTCCAGCTTGCCTGCGGGGATTTCAACCTCACAGCGCCCCATAGCTTGTCTGTACTGGTCCACCACCAGCATTTTCCCCTCGTGCAGAGCCAAAATTGCCACTGCACCTGGATGCTTGACGATTTCACGCTTTCCAGTTGAGCCGTCGGGAAGCTCTACCGTGTCTACCTGTACCGTAATGACCTTTCCTTCAAAGATAGGCTGTGTGGATACGGTCTTTTCCTCCAGCGCAGGATTGGAATAAGGCTTGCGAATTGCATGGCTTGTTGGATTGTTCACTTGTTCGTTCGTTTGGTCGTTCATCAGGCATGTTTCCTCCTTCGTCTTCTATCTTTCTTTCATTATTAATTATCTCCAACATTAGTCTAACTTGTCCACTTGGAACATATGCTGGGGGTAGTATATCAAAACTTCTGTTATAAGGAGATTTCAGAACATGAAAAGCTACCGGACTGAAACCACTCTCCATATCGTCGGCAAAGCCTGGCAGATTCAAGCCCTCCTGCGTCAATGGCAAAAGGAATATGGACCTACAGCTACTATTGCTTCGCTAATTGTTCCAAAAAAGGTTCAGATCTAAAGGAGGAACACCGTTCCTTTCTTTAGCCTGAACCCTTTTTCGTATATTGTAAATGTAAAAAGTAAGTCTTACTTTGTAGTTTCTTGGATCAGAGCTACGACTACTTCAGCAACCTTCACTAGATCATCGGCCTTGATCTTTTCCTCTGTTGTGTGGATGTTCTGGTAGCCCACCGCCAAATTCACCGTTGGAATTCCAAGCCCGTTGAATACATTAGCATCTGAGCCGCCACCCGAATGGAAGATTGATGTTGCCAGTCCCAGCCCTTGAATAGCACGGTGAGCAACCTGTACAACTTCATCATGCTCTGTAAAGCTGAATGCTGGATAGATGACTTCACTACGGAACTCTCCCTGGGCACCAAATTCACGCGTAGTGGTTTCGAGCGCTTCACGCATATGCTGAATTTGATGATTAACCTTTTCCTGTACAATACTGCGAGCCTCCGCACGGATCAATACAAAATCGCAGACCACATTCGTCGCGCCGCCGCCTTCGAAACTGCCGATGTTAGCGGTCGTCTCCTTGTCAATGCGTCCCAATTTCATTTTAGAAATTGCTTTAGAAGCGACTTGAATGGCACTGATGCCGTCTTCAGGATTGACTCCCGCATGTGCAGACTTCCCAGTAATTCTCATCTCAATACGTGCCTGTGTGGGAGCAGCTATACAAATAGAACCCACCTCACCGTTCGAATCCAAAGCGTATCCGAAGTCAGAATCCAGCACTTCCGGCTTCATCGCCCGTGCACCCATTAAACCAGATTCCTCTCCAGCCGTAATCACGAACTGAATTTGACCATGGGGAATGTTCTGCTCGCGCACGACACGAATCGCCTCGAACAAAGCAGCAATCCCAGCCTTGTCGTCCGAACCCAAAATTGTTGAACCATCACTGCGAATCCAGCCATCCTCACCCAACTGCGGCTTGATACCCTTACCTGGAGTTACGGTATCCATGTGACAGGTAAAAAATATTTTGGGTGCTTGCTCCACACCTTCCGCTTTCCAGGTAACAATCAAATTACCCGAACCATGTCCCGTTCTTTCGCGGGAATCGTCTTCTACGACTTCCAGTCCAAGTGCATTAAACTTTTCTTTCAGAACACGTGATATTTCCTGTTCATGCTTTGTTTCACTGTCCACCTGTACGAGTTCCATAAATTCCTGTACGATTCGATCTTTTACTATCTCTACTGTCATTAAACTTTCCTCTCTTTCCCGATTACGTTACAATACGGATAGATGTTCTTATCTATGACTTAAACCTATCCTAAAGGAGTTACACATGTCTAACAAAAAATGGGTTCGTTTTTTCGTCTACGTTATGCTCGCAGCTATGATTGGTTCTACGCTGTTCATGGTGATTGAGCCGTTTATTATGCCACTATAACAACTACACCGCTCAAGCTTGGGCTACCCAAGATCCGTTACAAGCTATGTGTGGACGAGCTGCTGCACAAGCAAACAAACAGGCGGGCTCCCGTGTCAATCACACAATTGCCCGCCTGACCTTTTATTGGAAGGAATGCGTCTGCCATTGCGCAGCAAATGAAAATTGCTGTTCAAAGTACGGCACAATTTCCCTCGCAATCTGCTCTACCGAAAAAGACTGCTGTGTACAGTCCTCTAATGATGTCACACCGTATTCCTGAATTCCGCATGGAACAATGCCTTCAAAACCTTCATGCTGTATTCCTGACTTGATGTTAAAGGCAAAGCCATGGCTGGTTACGAAGCCCCGACGGTGCTTACACTTGTTAAATTTGACACCAATGGCCGCAATTTTAAGATTCCCGATCCATACCCCCGTATATTCAGGCTTACGACTCCCTTCAATCCCATAAGATGCCAGCAACTGAATGATCACTTCTTCCAAACTTCGTAGGTATCCGTGCAGATTTAACGCCTCTCGGTTGCCAAGCACAAGTAAGGGATATCCGACAAGTTGCCCTGGTCCATGATATGTAATGTCTCCCCCACGATCAATTTGAAAGACGCTGATGCCCTGCTCTTTCAGCTGCTCTGGTGTGAGGAGCAGATGCTCAGGATGCCTCTGGGAACCAATGGTGTAGGTTGGCGGATGCTGGAGAAGCATAAGCGTTTCTCTCGCCTCCCCCGCATCCAGCTTTCCCACAATCTCCTTCTGAACATCCCAAGCATGGGCATATTCCATCCTATTCGTATAGGTTACATCAAGCGGTCGTCTGTTCACGGCCTGTCACTTCCTCTCCGTCCATTTACCTAACTGTTCGGATGATTAGTACAGCTTCGTATCCAAGGTGTAGCCTTCTAGATTTTCTTTAACCCGTTGCAGGAATCGTCCGCAAATCACTCCGTCTAAAATACGATGATCCAGCGACAGGCACAGATTAGCCATCGAGCGCACCGCAATCATATCATCAATGACCACTGGTCTTTTGACAATGGATTCAAAGGTAAGAATTGCAGCCTGCGGATAGTTAATCACCGGATAAGATAAAATGGAACCAAAGGAACCGGTGTTGTTGACGGTGAACGTTCCACCCTGCATGTCGTCCAGTTTGAGTGTACCTTCGCGAGTTTTACGTGCCAAATCGTCAATTTCACGAGCTAAACCAGCAATATTTTTTTGGTCGGCTTTTTTAATAACAGGAGTAAGAACAGAGTCCTCCGTGCCTACGGCCAACGAAATATTGATGTCTCTTTTGATGATAATTTTATCGACTGCCCACACCGAATTCATGATCGGATATTCTTTGATTGCATTCACGACTGCTTTCATGAGAAAAGCCAGATACGTAATATTAATGCCTTCTTTTTGCTTGAACTCGTTTTTGATCTTGTTGCGGAGCATCACCAGGTTGGTCACATCCACTTCAATCGTCGTCCAGGCATGAGGAATCTCCGAAACACTTTGCCGCATATTACGGGCAATTGCACTACGAATAGGTGTAACATCAATAAAATATTCCGATCTGTTATTGTTATTACCTTCAACTTCGATCATAGGAACTTTCGGTGCTTCCGTTAAATGAATGCCGCTGTTGCGCACCGGAATTGTAGGGTCCATATTTTGAACAGGCGCACTATGCTGAGCGGCGGACTGCTGTATTCCTGCAAAAGGAGATCCTTGACCTTGGGTCGTCCCAGTCGTTTGGTCAGTCACTCCAGTTGGGGTGGAGCCGCCCTGCTGCACAAAATTCAGCACGTCTTTGCGAGTAATTCTTCCCCCCATGCCTGTTCCTGGCACTCTGCTTAAGTCCACATTGTGCTCAGCAGCCAGTGTTTGGACCGCTGGAGAAAAACGTCCGCGCATGGACTGATCCGATCCAGCACTCTGCTGGGATTGTGCTTGCACGTTGCTTTGAGATGCTGATGCCGCAGGTGTCGCTCCTGTTGATACTGTAGATGCAGCCGACTTCGTCTGGATACGGCAAATCAACTCGCCTACCGCTACCGTCTGACCTTCCTCCGCCAACAGGTCACCCATAATGCCATCCAATGTGGATGGGATTTCAGCGTTCACTTTATCTGTAATAACCTCGCAAATTGGCTCAAATTGCTCTACTGGGTCACCAGGTTGTTTCAGCCATTTGGCAATTGTTGCCGATACGAGCGATTCAGCCAATTGCGGCATGGTCACGTCGTTCCATTGTGTTTGGTCTGACATTTTTTTCAACTCCTTAACATCATAGAAGGGCGCGTTTTATCGCTGCCCCACTACTCTTTTGGAATACTTTCGCCCGAATCTGCTCTATATTAATACATGGCGAGACGGCGCATGGCTTCCTTCACTTTATCCTTGTTTAACATATAAAACTTCTCCATTGGTGGACTGATCGGCATGGCTGGCACATCAGGAGCGCACAGACGCTCAATCGGTGCATCCAGTTCGAACAGACACTCTTCATTAATAATAGCTGATACCTCGGCACCGATACCGCCCGTTTTGTTGTCCTCATGAACGATTAAGACCTTACCTGTATGTCGTGCAACCTCGATAATGGCTTCGCGATCCAATGGCTGGAGTGTGCGCAAATCCACAACATGTGCGGTAATGCCCTCTTCCTTCTCCAATTCCTCAGCTGCCTGCATAACAAAATGCAATGGCTGGCTATAACCGATGACCGTAATATCGTCACCCTCACGCAGTAGATTAGCCTTGCCGATTGGAACGATATAATCATCCTCAGGCACTTCACCCTTAATCAGCTTGTAGGATTTTTTATTTTCAAAAAACAGCACTGGGTCAGGGTCACGAATGGCTGCTTTCAGCAATCCTTTGGCGTCATAAGGTGTAAATGGAGCAACAATTTTTAGACCCGGTGTACCAAAAAAGATAGATTCCGGACACTGAGAGTGATACAAACCACCAAAAATACCGCCACCGATAGGTGCGCGGATCACCACAGGGCAATTCCAATCGTTGTTGGAGCGGTAGCGGATTTTAGCCGCTTCACTAATAATCTGATTCGTCGCTGGCAGCATGAAGTCCGAATATTGCATTTCGGCAATCGGCTTCATTCCGTACATTGCCGCACCAATTGCAACCCCTGCAATCGCCGACTCTGCCAATGGTGTATCCATGACACGTTGCTCACCGAATTGGTCCATGAGCCCCTTAGTCGTTGTAAAAACACCGCCTTTTACGCCGACGTCCTCACCTAATACAAAAACCGTTTCATCCTGCTCCATTTCTTCCTTCATAGCAAGACGTATCGCATCAATATATTCCATCATCGCCATAATTACCGACCCTCCCCATCGCTATCAGCATACACATGCAGTAGCGTATCTTCGGGCTTAGGAAAAGGCGCATTATCTGCATATTCAATGGCTTCCTTGACTTCGAGCAGCAGTTCGGCCGACAGATCTGCATCTTTGGCCTCATCCCAAATGCCGCATTCGATCAAGTAACTCTTCATGCGGGCTACGCCGTCCTTGGCCCAGTTCTCATCCACTTCCTCCTTGGTCCGGTAAGCCAGATCATTATCCGAAGTGGAGTGAGGGGACAGACGGTACATCATGGCTTCGATTAGCGTAGGACCTTCACCGCGGACAGCACGTTCACGTGCTTCCTTCACCGCGGCATATACGGCTAGCGCATCATTACCATCGACACGAATACCAGGGAATCCGTAACCCAATGCTCGGTCACTTACCTTGCCTGCCAACTGCTTATGAATCGGAACCGATATCGCATATTGATTGTTCTCGCACATAATGATGACTGGCAGCTTCTGTACACCCGCAAAGTTACAGCCTTCGTGAAAATCCCCCTGATTGCTGGAGCCTTCCCCAAACGTAACAAACGATACAAAATCCTTTTTCTGCATCTTGGCGGCCAGCGCTACACCGACTGCATGTGGAACCTGTGTGGTCACTGGGCTGGAGCCTGTCACAATACGCAGTCGTTTACTACCAAAATGCCCCGGCATCTGGCGACCGCCGCTATTAGGGTCATCTGCCTTGGCAAATGCCGACAACATCAATTCGCGCGGTGTCATGCCGACTGCAAGCACGAATCCGTAATCCCGGTAATAGGGAAGGAAATAGTCCTTTTCCCGATCTAAAGCGAAAGCTGCACCTACTTGTGCCGCCTCCTGCCCAATACCGGAAACGTGGAAGTTAATTTTTCCTGCCCGTTGCAGGAGCATGTTGCGCTCGTCAAATCTTCTTGCGAGCAACATATATCTGTACATATCAATTACTTGTCCGTGAGTAAGTCCCAGCTGTTCATGTCTGAAGCCAGCGTCTACAGCGCCTTTAGAACTCATTGAGGCACCTCCTTAAATGTCAAACATCCTACTTTCAGCACCTAGTACCATCTTGTCTTAAAACCTGGTACTAAACTCTGACTAACCCCATTATAATCCTTTTCGCCCCAAAAAGAAAAGTACCGATTTATTTGAAACGTTTATATGCCTATCGCTTGTCCATCAACGGCCAGCATCGCTTCTCCTAAAATCTCCGACAACGTTGGATGCGGATGAATAAGCTGTCCGACTTCCCACGGCGTAGCATCCAGCAATTGCGCAAGAGCGGCCTCGCTGATCAGATCCGTTACATGCGTACCGATCATATGTACACCGAGAATATCATTAGTTGTCTGGTCCGCCACCACTTTAACGAAGCCGTCCCGACTACCGTATACTAGCGATTTCCCGATCGCTTGGAAAGGGAACTTCCCTGTTTTCACCTGGTGTCCACGTTCACGGGCTTCTTGCTCCGTCAAGCCGACGCTTGCGGCTTCAGGACGTGTGTAAATACACCGCGGAATCATATAGTTGGGTACGCTGTGAAACTCTTCGCCCGCCAAATGATGAACTGCCTGCAAACCTTCATGACTTGCTGCATGGGCCAGTTGTAAGCCGCCGATGCAATCCCCGATGGCGTAGATATGTGGCTCATTTGTCTGCAAATGCTCATTAACCGAGATAAACCCACGCTCCACGCGGATATCTGTATTTTCCAGCCCAATATTTTCCACATTCGCCTGACGACCTACAGAAATGAGCAGTTTGGAAGCACTGAGAGTTTCGGTTTCTTCTCCTTTTTGCACGTCAATCTGTACGCCTTCCTCATCCTTGCCATAGGTTTCGGCCAACACTTGTGCCCCCGTCAGCACCTTGACACCACGCTTGGTTAACAAGCGCTGCATTTCACGCGAAACGTCCTCGTCCTCCGTAGGAATAAGTCGATTTGCGGCCTCAACCACTGTAACCTCCACGCCAAAATCATTCAGCATGGAAGCCCATTCCACGCCAATGACCCCACCACCCACGATAATCAGAGATGCTGGCAGCTTCTCCATAGTCAATGCTTCGTCACTGCTCAGAATAAATTCGCCATCTGGCTCTAATCCAGGCAGCACACGCGGACGTGATCCTGTTGCAATAATGAGATGTGCAGGAACAATCGTCTCCATCTCACCATCTTCTAGCTCCACAGCCACTGCTCCGCTTTTAGGAGAAAATATAGACGGTCCAATCACGCGTCCCTTACCGCTCAGCACCGTAATTTTATTTTTACGCATCAAAAATTGAACGCCCTGGTGTAACTGCTCCACAACGGCTTCCTTACGTTCCTGAACCTTGGGAAATACAAGCTGTGCTCCCGATGTCTCGATACCATATTGCGCACTTTCTTTAATCGTTGCATATACTTCCGCACTGCGCAGCAAAGCCTTGCTTGGTATACAACCTCGGTGCAGACAGGTTCCGCCAAGCTTGTCCTTTTCGATGATAACCACTTCCTTGCCGAGCTGAGCTGCGCGAATTGCTGCTACATATCCTCCGGTTCCTCCACCCAAAATAGCAACATCACAATGTATAGTCATGTTTCTCCTCCATTAACATTGATTATATATAGCTTATTGTACTCTCTTTATTTCACTGTACAAAATATAGCGTTTAGGCATAGGCTGCAAATCATCTACCTAATCTAGATATCTCTCCATATCATTCATACAGCGCATCTCGTAATTTGGTAGACATTCTTGGACTTTGTGCTGATTTGGCTCGTAACGCCTTGCGGAACGATTCATTTTGCTTGTTCAGAAGATCTAGCTCTGTCTCCAGCTCAATGATTAGCTCCAGAGCTTGCGGGCTGATCAGTCCTTGTTCCAGTAATGCTCTTCTTTTGGCACTATAATCCGTGTTTTTTTCGTCCATGCCTTCCACTCTTCCCTTCATTCCACTACGCTTCACCATATCATGCCCGCGGCGGCAGAGCAATGACGACCCACATTTACGTTTTAAGAATAGACATACAAAAACATGTCGAAAAACAATATATTTTCTCTAGTCTGTATGTGGCTCGTTATGGTAATCTATAATGGCGTTTTCTTTCGGAGATGAAGATTTACAGCGTAATGTACATGTTAAGAGAGGGGAATTCGCTTTGCCTACAGGACGAATTACGATAATTACAGGCCCCATGTTCAGTGAAAAATCCGGCGAATTAATTCGCCGTTGTCAGAAACTAATCCAATACGGGCATCGCAAGGTGGTCGCTTACAAACCAGCTGAAGATAACCGTTATGCCGAGGACGAAATTGTAAGTCGGATCGGATATCGGCTACCCGCTATCTCTATTCCAAGAAAACTTACGGATGAGCTCGTTCAGCATATTTTGCAAGAAACGAAAGATGCCGATGTGGTTGCCTTTGACGAAGTCCAGTTTTTCAGTCGACATATTATGTCGCTCATACAAGAGTTAGCTTATTGCGGAAAGCATGTCATTGCCGATGGGCTGAATCTGGATTACCGAGGCAAGGAGTTTGGCTATGTCGGTGGTCTGCTCGCTATGGCGGATGACATCGAAAAGCTGACTTCCTTCTGCGCTGTATGCGGCAGTTCGGAAGCAGTATTTACACAGCGTATGGTCAATGGGAAACCTTCCACTGTAGGACCTATCGTGATGATCGGTGACTCTGAGGCTTATGAGCCTCGTTGTCGTAAATGTTTTATACCTCCCCATAAAGTGAACTGCGATTAGTAAGCTACATGGGTCAGCAAACTCCATGCGCCTACTTGTTTTCCATTACTTTTTTCTTGCATTTTTTTGGAACGGTTTAAGCTATTTCCCCGTATATCCGGTTAAGCTGTACAGGTTTTTAGTTTTCGTGTGTTTACCATAACCATAAGATTATCGGGGGGACGGAATGATGAGTTTCTTTAACAAGATCTTAGCAAGTGCAGGAATCGGTTCAGCCAAAGTCGATACGTTAGTGGATCAAACTGTATATGTGCCTGGAGAAGAACTTAGCGGCATCATACGTATCAAGGGCGGTAAAATTGATCAGGAAATCGGCAAAATTGATATTGAGCTCAAGACTGAATATATCGTAGAGCACGATGATAAAAAAACCGTCACCACCTGCTGCATTGCGCGGATCAAGGTATCTGATGGCTTTCATCTAAAGCAAGGACAGGAGCTTGAAATCCCCTTTTCCTTCAGATTGCCTTTGGAAACCCCTGTTACTCATGCCAAACAGCCTGTCTGGCTGGAAACAGCATTGGATATTGGCATGGCTTTGGACCCGACCGATCGTGATTCACTTAAAATCGAGCCGCATCCTTATATGAGTACGGTGTTTGAGGCGGTTCACCTGTTAGGCTTCCGATTCCGTTCCTCCACCTGCGAACGTCACCCCAAGCTTGGACGCGGTGTTCCATTTGTGCAGGAGTTTGAGTTTACGCCTGGCTCGGAGTATGCACGGGATATCGAGGAGCTAGAGCTGATTATGCAGTTGGAACCCGAGGGAGTACATGTGCTTGTAGAAGTAGATCGTAGAGGCAGAGGCTTGTCCGGTTGGCTTGAGACTGCCTTCGATATGGATGAGCGTCATGCCTGGTTGAGCTTAAGCAGGGAAGAACTATCCTATGGACCAGATCATATAGCTGATGCGCTAGAGGAATTGATTGACAGGCAACTTCGCTAACAATGTAGTAAATATAGCAAAATACTAACAAAAAACTCCTAACCAATTTATTTACATATGGTTGGGAGTTTTTATGAATTATAAGAATTCTTTAATGATGGTCCTCAATAGTTTGCATAGACTAAAGTGGCAGCATATCCTGTCTTTCCGCCTTATGCTTACACTCTTTACATACTCCATATAGCGAACCATTATCATCAGCATAAAAGGTTAATTTTTCTTCTTTTTTACAAAAGGAGCATTTTTGCTTGCCTGTGCTCTGGATTGAGTCAGACAGTCCAAACCCAGCTTGAGTCTTAATATCTGCCACTTTTGTATTTGTGCGTGTCCCAGAAGACATTTTAGACTTCATTTCATTTGCGGTGCGGGATTGTCGGGCAGGCTTACGAGGACGAAATTCAATGACATTATTGCCCCGATGTTCATTCGCTTGTTTATTGCTGCTACGTCCACGCCATGCCATAACAATCCAACCCAACGCCACTAACAACACGCCGACGATCACCCAAGTTAGACTATTCCACATGCTCTCATCCCCGCCTTTGCTTTAGAATCTTTTGCATCCATACCACTAGCCCGTTCAATACGATGACTTAGCCTATAACATATGATTGTATATATCCGTGTATACAGCCTCTATGTTGGTCATTCGATTGCTACCCATGTAAAAATCTACCCTCCAGTGAAACATCCGACTCGCCTCTTAACGAGACATTGATCATGTTAGGTAAAACATGTTATGCAGAGGAGTAGTTTGAGCCTTTTTACAAATTGTACATCATCCTTTTGAAAAACGATAATATCCACTCTATGGACATCGTGCTCCTTATCATAATGCTTATCTACTTCCCGATAATGAGCACAAAAATGTCTCAGATGGCTAAATTACTCCCCTTGATAATAAAAATCAATGAATCTTTTCGTCAACGGATTAAATTTATCAAAACGTTTGCGATGTGGTAAAAAGCCTGACTTATGTACTTGTTCTGCTAGTGTTTCTACATGTTCAAATCGCTTGAAAAAGGGCAGCGCAAAAGTGTAGATATCTTCAGTAATCTCTTGGATCACTCGTTCTCTTTCTGCTTCTGTGGACACAAGATAATCCCTGTTGCCTGTATATTTCTTGGTTAAAGCGATCAACTCACTGTGAAAACAAGCCCCTGTACTATACTTCTTTTTTATACTTTTAGATTCCACGTTAATGTAAACTTTTAATGCACTATATTTGGTCGCGCCAAAACAAATTTCAAATATAAATTCCTTGTTTTCTTTTTTCAAAACTTTTCTGCTTTTCAGATATTTAAAATCATTCAAAAATGGTACAGCTATGATTTTGTCTATCGCTAACTGACGCAGGTCACTTGCTTTAAGTTCAGTCTTATTGTCCATGATATCACTCCAACTCAAAGAATTTCCCATCATTATATCATATCTTTCCAATTACAGACTCTGCATATCTCCACGATAAAATCGCAATATATTAATTAAAAATGAATAGGAAAAAAGCCCCTCACAATAGAGCGGCTTTTTCCCCTGAGATATAGAGACGGTATACGATTTATACCTTGAATTTACCAATTTGTCCTTGTAGGTCTTCTGCCATTTTGGACAGATTTCTTGCAGAGGAAGCAATTTCCTCCATCGATGCCAGTTGTTCTTGAGTCGCGGCAGATACGTGCTGTGTCCCGGCTGCAGCCTCTTCAGCAATCGCTGAAATTTGTTTAACAAAGCCAACAATCTCATCGGTACTTGCAGACATTTGCTCCGATCCAGCAGAGACCTCTTCAATTTCACTGGCCACTTTATTAACAGTTTCCTGAATAAGCTCAAAGGATGCACCTGCATTTTGCACGACTTCCCGACCTGTCATGACATCTCGCCCATTGGATGCTACCGCCTCAATAGCATGCGAGGTGTCCTTCTGTATTAATCCCACCAGCTCCGTAATTTGTTGAGCAGAATGAGCCGATTGTTCAGCCAGCTTACGCACTTCACCTGCAACTACAGCAAAGCCGCTACCGTGGTCTCCTGCGCGGGCTGCTTCAATGGCAGCGTTCAGGGCAAGAAGATTGGTCTGACTTGAAATATTGGTGATGACATCAATAATCTTCCCAATTTCATCTGAACGCTCTCCCAATCCAGCCATAAGATCAGCCAAGCTATTCATAGAGTCATTCACGCTATTCATCTGGACAACAGCCTGCTGGATCAACTGATTGCCTTCAGCTGATTTGTGAGCTGCATCCTGAGCTGATGCAAAAACATTTTGCGCACGGATTGCAATTTGTTCCACACCAATGGACATTTCCTCAATAGCCTGGGATGACTTGGTCACCATATCTACTTGATCGCCCGTCCCTGTAGCTACTTCTTGCACTGTTTCGGTGATTTGTGCAGTTGCTTGGCTATTTTGCTCTGCGCTGGCCGTCAATTCTTCCGAGGAAGTGGTAACCAACTCAGTCGTATTACTTACAGACTGAATCAGTTGACGAAGGTTTTCAACCATAGTATTAAAGGAATGCGTCAGCGTGCTAATCTCATCCTTGCCCTTCACGACAATAGCTTCCCCAGTAAGGTCACCGGACGCAATGCTTTCAGCAGCACGACTGATGCGCAAAATAGGCTTAGAAATAATTTGGGCTATAATGATCGCCATGATCAATGCTAGTATAACGGCTGCAATACTCAAAACGATAACTAATTGTCTGCCTGAAATAAAGTTGTCAACAGCTTCTTTCGTAATCAGTTTTGATCCATCTGCATTCAACTTAATGAGCTGACTGATCATATCGTTTGAACTATACCATAACTTATAGGATTCTTGGTGAAGGATGCTTGATTGAGTGTAATCATTAGCTCTCCCTGCTGCAATCATTTCTGGTAACTTAGTCAAATACTCCGTATAAGTTTTGGAGAATTGTTCATACATTTCACGTTCCTTAGGAGTAGCAATTAATTTTTCGTATGTTTTTCGGCCTTCTTCAACTTTCTTTAAAACCTTATCATATTCGGCCTGAACCTTCTCCATTTCCTCCGTGTCACGTTCTACAATAATGTTTAATGAGAGCCGCTCTACATCAGATATATCACCATTTAGTGTTCCGAGGATGGTCACACTTGGCATCCAATGGCTATCAATTTCCATTGAAGTATCGCCTAACTTTTTCATTCGCGAGATCGATACTGTACTAATCACAACCAACAGGATTATTACCGCAAGGAAACCCAATAACAATTTTGTTCGAATGTTAAATTTCATATATTCGCTCCTTGTTCTCTTTATAATAGATATTATATCGACAAGAATCGACACATTGTTTATATCAAAATTAAAGAGAATTTCAGAACTGTTTACAAAAGGAAAATTTCTCTTCGTGATCGTTATATAATGATTGACGCTTATTTTATAAACCGCGTGAGAGTATTATTTTTCGTCCATCCAATTCATCCGTTAAAGCATTGCAAGCAAAAAAGAGATATCCCAAAGCGGGTATCCCTTTATGTTTTACTTCCTAGCTATAATCATAAATCGTTCTGCATTTGTCCTAATTCCTTTTGGAGTTTGGTTGTCCAGAATGAATTGTTGGAGTATTTCAAAATCCATTTGTTTTTGTCCAAAGTCAGGAATAATGGGAGTGTGTTTTAAAAGGAAAACTAAGTCTGCAGGAGTCTGATAATATTCGGTTGCATTAAATTCGAATGACTGAATGTCGTTAAAGCCCGCTTCATTTAGTTCTGTAATACATTGAGTTTTCAACGAATCTTTCTTATTACCCAATGCCTGCCCTCTTCCAAACGCTTCTTTAATGTTTAATTTGTCATTTTCGCTTACTTGCTGTGTTAAAAATATACCACCCTTAACTAACACCTTAACTATTTCTTTTGCACAGAAGCACGAATGTCGAGAAGAGACTACATTAAAGAATTCCCTGGGAAAATTCAGATTTTCAGCATCCATCTGTAGAAAACGAACATTCGCTATATCAGATTTGATAGAGTTCTTTGTTGCCGTTTCAATCATTCCAGTAGATTGGTCAATCCCGACTAAAAGTAATGCAGAATTCGCCATTGCTAAAATAGCTTCCCCACCACCCGTGCCGATATCAAGCAATATGTCCGACTTCTCACACGTCTTTGATACTTCATTGTAGAAGTCCCATTTTACTCCTTCAGAGATATATTTCACATTACTGAAATCCCATCCGTTGGTTTTTCCAACCTTATCATAAAACTCTTTATATTCAATTGATTTCATTTTTATCCACCTTCAAATAAGATAATAAACTACAGAATGGCAAACCGAATTTATTCAAAATTTTAGTTTTGTAGTCAACAGGGTAGACTTCCCCCTTAACAGCTGGCACGCGTTTTTTTCCAGCCCGGAAACTAAATACTTCGAACAATATGGAAAGACATCCGATTCACCTCATTTGAAAGTTTGCTTTAATTATATTTCTAATCAGGCATACCAATCAAGAATGATTCGTCGCTAAACTTCTTTGCCCCCTTCTCCTATATGGAGTAGCGTATATCCACTAGAATTAAAGCCCTCCTTAGTGTTAGAGACTTAGTTTAAGGGTAGCAGACAGCAGTACAGGTAGAGGCAAATAGATTGTTAGGTTAAAATTCAAAATTGTTCGTAAAAAAATACCGCTTATTTATCGGTCTGGATGAACCAATAAACAAGCGGTATCCATTAATCATCCTGATCCTTTCAGGACACCTTATTCTCAATCCGCAATTTGTCTGCGACCATCGCTATAAATTCTGAGTTCGTTGGTTTGGACTTGCTGATATTAATAGTGTAGCCGAACAGGTGAGAGATGCTGTCGATATTTCCACGGGTCCATGCTACCTCAATAGCATGACGAATGGCGCGTTCTACGCGGGATGCCGTCGTTTTGAACTTTTCGGCAATTGCCGGATATAGGGTTTTGGTGATGGCTCCCAAAATTTCGATATTATTGTACACCATCGTAATGGCTTCGCGTAGATATTGATAACCCTTGATGTGAGCTGGTACACCAATCTCATGGATGATAGCCGTGATGCTGGCATCCAGGTTTTTCGTCTTACCCATAGGCACAACGTTGGACCGCATAGATGAAACGGTTACCGGACTGTTGCTGACTAATTGCGGTCCTACCAATTGGCGTATACGGTTCGCAAGCACTTCCATATCAAACGGCTTCAAAATATAATAAGATGCCCCGAGTTGAACGGCCCTTTGTGTAATATTTTCTTGACCGAATGCAGTCAGCATAATGATTTTCGGTTGTGGAGTCAGGTTCATTTCTCTCAAACGCTCCAATACACCGAGACCATCCAGATGAGGCATAATAATATCTAAAATAAGTACATCAGGTATGTTGCGGGATTCTGCGATGCGTTGGAGTACTTCTTCACCATTGAAGGCGATTCCTGTAACTTCCATATCCTCCTGATCGGAAATATATTCAGCAAGCAAATTCGTAAATTCCCGGTTGTCATCAGCCAACAATACCTCAATTTTTTGCAATGTACTTCCTCCTTAGTGAGTGTTATTCCATTGGGACATCTGTTTGCATTAAATAAATATTTCTTGTCGGAGTATATGATTTCGACATCGAATTATGAATTCCTTCTGTCGAAAATTATTTTTATTTATTTTTTTTATAAATTCAATTATAATTGAATTTTTATCTTGCAAATCTGAGTTATTCCTCTCCTTTTCGACAAAAAAATCTTAAGGCCACTAGCTCGCCTTAAGATTAGAGGATGACTTCAAGCTCAGTTTATTATGCATGATTCCTGCGTCACGCAACATCCATTCGATAAAACATCCGTAACCTGATTTAGGATCATTAACAAATACATGCGTTACAGCTCCGATCAGCTTACCATTTTGGATAATCGGACTCCCACTCATCCCTTGCACGATTCCGCCGGTCTTATCTAATAGCTTTGGATCTACAACCCGAATCACAAGCCCTTTGGTTGCTGGTTTATCCTGCTGAGAAATGTGTACAATTTCTGCCTGAAAACGCTGAATTTGTTGACCTTCCAGTACAGTCAAAATTTCTGCTGGTCCTTCTTTTACTTCATTCGCAAGTCCCACCGGAATGGGCGTCGAATACAATCCATTTTGCGGCTCATCTGACATTTTCCCAAATATTCCAAAGTTCGTATTTCGTTCAATATTTCCTAAGATCCGATGATCCTTGAGAAAATGAGCACGTTTCTCTCCGGGTTCCCCACTCTGGCTTTTCGCAATTGACGTCACATTGGATTGCACAATCTCTCCGCTGCCCACGACAATGGGAGTTTGAGTATTCATATCAGTAATTACATGACCCAAGGCCCCGTAAACCCCCTGATCCGGTGCATAAAACGTTAATGTACCTACGCCTGCAGCCGAGTCTCTAATATATAACCCGAGCCGCCACGCTTTATCCTCTTGATCATATGCTGGGGTTAACTTGGTGGAGATCGTCTGTTCGCCTCGACAAAGCGTGATGTCAAGCGGCTTTTTGTTTTTACCTGCCTCGTCCACGGCTTCCGCTACCCTGGCGAGACTATTGAGGGGTTTGCCGTTCATGTGTGTAATACGGTCCCCTAGACGAATACCAGCTGTCTCACCAGGTGACACCTTACGATCATTGCTTTCCTGAATGATATGGTGACCAACGACAAGCACTCCTGAAGATTTTACTTTGACCCCGATCGTCTGGCCCCCTGGGTATACTTTCAAATCGGGAACCACGCTTTCCTGGGTTGTTTTCATGCTTTTAGAGCCGAACAAATCCAAAGAAGCTTGTAGAGGCAGCGCTGCTTGCACATGCTGAGCGTTACCGAGAGAACACATAAGAAAAACAAGCAAAAGACCGAGCAATTTGATCCTGGAGAAAAAATTCAATGGCTGTCACGCTCCCTTTGCTTCTTTCGCTTGACGAGTAAAGGTGGTCGCCAATTGCGTACCTATAAGGTAACCTTGCCCCCAGGCTTTTATAACTGTTAATCATTACGCCAGCCGCTCTTTTCAGGCTTTCTTTCCTTCCGCCAAATTCAGCATTTCCTGTGCGTGATGCAATGTTTTCTCGGTAATTTCTACGCCGCCCAGCATCCGTGCCAATTCCTTGACCCGACCTTCCTCCGTTAGTCCCTCAATTTGAGTCATGGTTCGTCCGTCATGCACATTTTTTTCAATCAGGTACTGATGATCTGCCATACACGCCACCTGCGGCAAATGAGTAATGGAAAACACCTGACAAACGGAAGACAAACGATACAGCTTCTCGGCTATAGACTGAGCTGCACGACCACTTACCCCGGTATCCACCTCGTCAAAAATGAGCACCGGTATTTGATCATGACGCGCAAAAATACTTTTCATTGCCAACATAATACGTGATAACTCACCACCAGAAGCGATTTTACCGAGTGGGCGAAGTGGCTCACCTGGATTGGGCGAAATCAGAAATTCCGCATTATCTATCCCTTGCTTGGTAGGTCGTACCTTTAGACCCTTATATTCATATCCCCGTGGATCTTCAATTGGATCAATGCGTACCTTGAGTGACGTTCTTTCCATTTGAAGATCTTTTAATTCCTGCTCTACTTGCTCTGCAAGCTCTTCGGCACAAATTTCACGCGCTTCTGTAAGCTCTTCAGCAATCTCCAGCAAATCCGAAAGCAACTCATCCCGCTTTGCAATGAGCTGCTCCAGCCGCTCATCTTTATTTTCCAACAGATCGGTTTCCTGCTCAATACGGCTATAGTATTCCAAAATCTGTTCTATACTATCACCATATTTTCGCTGTAGTCCGGTAATTTGATTCAAACGTTGCTCCACCTCATGCAGCTTGCCCGGATTAAATTCAATATCCTCACGATAAGAACGTAATTGAAACGCTGCATCCTCCAACTGATAGAAAGCAGACTGAATCTGCTCCGCAATGGGCTGAAGACTTTTACTATCATAGCTCTGAACATCATTTAATCTGGACAACACGTTATTGACCGTATCCAGCCCGCCTCTGCCACTTAACAGCTCATATGCTCCTGATATTCCATCCATCATTTTCTCACTATGGGATAGCTTGACCCGTTCCTCTGCCAATAATTCATCTTCACCCAATTTTAATTCTGCCGCAGCGATCTCTTCCAATTGGAAACGATACATGTCCAATAGCTGATAAGCCTTTTGACTGGAGCTTTGCAATTCCCTTACTTCTTTTTCCGCTTTGACAAAAGCATTGTAGCGCTCCCTGTAAAGCGCTTTGACTGGACCGATGACTGAATCACCGAACGTATCCAGCAGCGCCAGATGTCGATCTGCACGCAGCAAGCTTTGATGCTCATGCTGCCCATGAATATTAACGAGTTGCTCACCTACCTCACGCAACATCGTTAAATTAACCATCTGACCGTTAATTCGAGATGAACTTTTCCCTTGAACCGTAAGTTCTCGACGAATCAGTAAATGCTCTTCTGGGTTAGCCTTAATCCCTTGTTCCTCCAACGTACTCCAAACGGGATGTTTGACCGGCAGTTCAAACAAGGCCTCCATTTCTGCTTTATCACAACCGTAACGCACAAGATCAGCAGAGCCCCTGCCGCCCGCAATCAGCCCAAGTGCGTCAATAATAATGGATTTACCAGCACCAGTTTCCCCGCTCAATACATGAAATCCTTTATAAAAATGAACATCGACAGCCTCTACGACTGCCAAATTCCGTATAGACAAAGTGACCAGCATCGTTCTTTCACCTCTATGATGTACAAATTAAAACGCCTAATATGCGTAGCCTTTATAATTAGGAAATGTAGCCCATAAGACGATTCACGATAGTTTCACTGTTTTCTTCCGATCGGCAAATAATCAAAATGGTGTCATCCCCGCTAATCGTACCCATGACTTCAGACCATTCAATATTATCTAATAAAGCAGCAATCGAGTTAGCTGTTCCTGGCAGGCACTTCATCACAATCAGATTGGTTGTGTAGTCAATATGCAAAAAGTTGTCAACCAATGTACGTTTCAGTTTCTGCGTCGGATTGTAACGCTGATCTGAAGGCATCGAATATTTATATCTGCCGTCGTCCATTGGGACCTTTATGAGCAGCAGTTCTTTGATATCCCGGGATACAGTGGCCTGGGTGACCTGAAAACCAGCCTCACGCAATGCTTCAACTAGATCATCCTGCGTTTCAATCTCATGTTGTGAAATAATTTCCCTGATTTTAATATGTCGTTGACCCTTCATATAATCCTCCTATGGATTAACCTTCATATTCCTCTTCTTCGAGGTCTTCCACTAATGTAATAAGGCGAATACTTTTCTCGTCCGTATCAACGTACAATACCCCCGCACAACCCGGATAGAGCAGCAAATAAGGCATA
The DNA here is from genome assembly GCF_011066175.1 of Paenibacillus sp. EKM211P. NCBI lineage: Bacteria > Bacillati > Bacillota > Bacilli > Caryophanales > Paenibacillaceae > Paenibacillus > Paenibacillus sp. EKM211P. The sequence goes on along the minus strand of NZ_JAAMNS010000004.1, from coordinate 231,707 downwards.
AGCCTGTCCCGTAAATCAGGACCGTTCCACTCCATAGGTTTCTTGCGGCGTGACGTTTTGACCATATATGTCGAACCGTTACGTACAGCTACGTAGTCAATAAACAAACGGCTATACACGGTATGTCCATTCACTTTAAAAGCAAGCGGTATTTTCATTTTCCCGCCCACCACCTCATATCCTGCTTCCTCCAGTTGGTCCACAGCAGGTCCTTCGTTCAAATCCTCATTAATCGGTATCGTTTTTAGCACAAGCGGTCCCGGCTCCTTTAACCAGGCACGCAGGCTATAAAAAGCCCATATCCCTAATATCACCCCGATCACAGTGATGATAACCGTATCGTATCGCGTGTCCATGAACCGATCACCTCATGGACATATTCTAGGACATGACGCAAAATTCCTTTTCATCTGTACATCCATTATAGGCGAACGTGAGTTCTACAAGCAATCCCTCACACCAAAAAGAGGTTCTCTTAAGTTCACAGAACTCATGGAGAACCCCTGAATGTCACTTACGCGATGGGCCATTATTAAAAGTCTGACCTGCTTCCTGAACAGTTCGTTCAATCAGTGGACTGTAATCCATCTTCTCCAGCTGCGATTCTGCGGCCGGGAGCCCATCCAAACGCCAATGCGCTAAAAATTCAATATTTCCTTCGCCGCCTGTAATCGGGGAAAAGGCCAAGCCTTGCAACGTAAGTCCAAGCTCATGTGCAAACATCAAGATGGTCTGCAACACTTCTTTATGCGTAGCAGGTTCTCGAACCACGCCAGATTTCCCAACCTTTTCGCGACCAGCTTCGAATTGAGGCTTGATTAGAGCTACAATATCAGCAGGTTGATGCAGCAATGCAAGCAATGGCGGCAAAATAATTCGTAACGAAATAAAAGAAACATCAATACTTGCGAAATTAGGCACAGGACCACTCAAATCCGCAGGTGTCATATATCTGAAATTCGTTTTCTCCATAACGCATACACGCTCATCATTACGAAGTGACCAATCCAGCTGATTATACCCCACGTCAATGGCATACACGTACTGAGCTCCATGTTGAAGCGCACAATCCGTAAAACCTCCGGTTGATGAACCGATATCTAGCATCGTCCTGCCCTTCATATCCAGCTCGAATTGACGGATGGCCTTTTCGAGCTTCAACCCTCCACGGCTTACATACGGATGCACCGAACCTTTAACTTTAAGCTCACTGGAACGTGGTACCTTCATTCCCGCTTTCTCGATCCGTTCACTGTCCGCCAACACTAAACCTGCCATGATCGCGGCTTTAGCTTTTTCGCGGCTTTCAAAAAAACCTTGTTCTACAAGCAATACATCAATGCGTTCCTTCGGAACAGACATGTTAATCTCCCTTTAGGCAGCCAGGCTGCTCTTGTCATACTTTTTATAAAATCATGTTGTTTACTTTAAGTTATCCTATACAGATTGCCCCATGCCATATGCTGGCTCAGCGGACCACTTACGCAGCTTTAAGCACACAGCTTCAACGGTAAGTCCCACTTCAGCGCGTTGCTCTTTGATGGAGCCGTGCTCCACAAACAGATCGGGAATCCCCATTAACCGCACCTGTGCATCTTGTATTTCTTCTTTGGCGTAAAATTCCAGTACAGCACTACCCAAACTTCCTGCTTCAGAAGCTTCTTCCAATACGATCAGCTTCGTATGCTGGCGGGCCAGCTCACGCAACATCTCCTCATCCAAAGGCTTGAGGAAGCGAGCATTTACAACGCCCACTTGCATACCCTCACGTTTCATCGCCTCCGCAGCCTCTGTCGCCACTTGGAGCATCGGTCCTGAAGCGATTACAGCGAAGCCCTCACCTTTACGCAGAAGCTCCCAACTGCCGATAGGAATAACCCGCAATTCTTTATCCAACGGCACGCCAACCACATTAACACGTGGGTAACGATAAGCAATTGGACCGTCTTCGTAGTCAAGTGCTGTTTTCATCATATGGCGGAGCTCATTTTCATCCTTTGGCATCATAAGCACAAGATTCGGGATATGACGCAAAAATGCTACATCAAACACGCCATGATGAGTTTCACCGTCAGCACCAACAAAACCAGCACGATCAATCGCGAACATCACGTTGGCATTATGACGACAAATATCGTGCACAATTTGGTCATATGCACGCTGCATAAAAGTGGAATACACCGCAAATATCGGCTTCATCCCTTCCATTGCTAACGCTGCACACATGGTTGCAGCATGCTGCTCAGCAATGCCGACGTCGATCATACGTGTAGGAAACTCTTTACTAAAAGGTACTAGTCCTGATCCACCAGGCATTGCAGGGGTGACCGCAATGATGCGCTCATCCTGTTCAGCCAGCTCAATCAGCGTTCTACCGAAAATTTCCGTATACATCGGATTGCCTACAGCTTTGAGTACCTGACCTGATTCAATTTTGTATGGACTGATGCCGTGCCACTTGTGTGAATCGGCCTCCGCAGGCTTATAGCCTTTACCCTTGGTGGTTACGACATGCACTAATACAGGGCCGGTCACGTTATCAGCCTGCTGAAAAGTCTCAATTAGCTTGGACAAATCATGTCCGTCCACCGGACCAAGATACGTAAATCCCAGCTCTTCAAACAGCACACCTGGAACCATCATATATTTAAGACTGTCCTTGACGCGGCCAGCCGATTTGGCAAGTTTACCGCCTATAGCGGGTATTTTTTTTAGCAAAACTTCCAGCTCATCCTTTGCCCGCAAATAGTGACGGTCCGAGCGAATTTTGCTCAAATAATTATGCATGGCTCCTACATTCGGGGCGATGGACATTTCATTATCATTCAGAATGACCATTAAATTTTTACGTTCATGACCAATATGGTTTAATGCTTCGAAGGCCATGCCCCCAGTCAACGCGCCGTCTCCGATCATTGCAATAACTTTATTGTCCTCGCCCTTCAAATCACGTGCCAAGGCCATCCCCATTGCAGCCGAAAGGGAAGTGCTGCTATGTCCAGCTTCCCAAACATCATGCTCGCTCTCGCTTCTTTTTACAAAACCACAAAGTCCATCACGCTGACGAAGTGTATCAAAACGATCCATTCGCCCTGTCAATATTTTGTGCACGTAGGCTTGGTGCCCAACGTCATAAATCATCTTGTCCTTTGGACTGTTATAGCAATAATGCAGGGCGATCGTGAGCTCAACCACTCCCAGATTCGATGCCAGATGCCCCCCAGTCACGGACAGCTTCTCAATCAAAAAGCTCCTGATTTCCTCGGCTAGAGAAGCCAACTCCTCAACCGACAGTGATTTCAGATCGCCTGGTTGCTTTATGTGTGGAAGCAGCACGCATATCTCCCCGCTTTCCTTCAAGTTTGTGTGTAAAGTTAACAAGTATTATATCACACTTTTGGACTGTGCTTAAACGCAGACAAGTCAAACCAGTTCTAACGCTACTAATGATCACGCTTCATCAGGTAATCCGCTATCTCCAGCAAGCGTGAATAATCGGGAATACCACCTTCTGCAATCACTTTTTTGGCAGATGCTGTGAGTTCCTCCACTTGTCGTAGAGATGCGTCCATACCAATGAAATACGGATAGGTAACCTTCTCCTGTTCAACATCACTCTGCGTTTTTTTCCCCATTTTGCTTTCATCGCCTATGAGATCCAATATATCGTCCTGAATTTGAAAGGCCAAGCCCAGATCTCGTCCAAAGCGGCGAAGTGCCTCTAGTTGACTCTTGTCTGCCCCACCAATCCGTCCACCTGCCAAGAGTGAGAAAATGATCAAATCAGCCGTTTTGTGAAGGTGGATATATTCTAGTTCCTCGATCCCCGTCATTCCCTGCTCGCCCGACATATCTGCGACCTGTCCACCTACCATGCCTCTGGCACCGCTCATTTCGGATAAATCCTCAACTATGGACAATAGCGCGTCGGAAGAAACCCCGTGACGACGACCCGCCTGCACGATGCTATAAAATGCATGGGTCAGCAAAGCATCGCCCGCAAGAACAGCAACCGCCTCGCCGTATACCTTATGATTCGTCAGCTTTCCTCGCCGATAATCATCATCATCCATCGCCGGCAAGTCATCGTGAATGAGGGAATACGTATGTACCATTTCTACCGCACATGCTACTGGCAACGCCGTTTCCCTGCTTCCACCAAATGCTTCCGCAGCGGCGATCACAAGCAGAGGCCGCAGCCGTTTACCGCCTGCGGTCAGTGAATAGTTCATAGATTCTCGAAGAACATCTGGAATGTCCCAATGCGCCGGAAACTGCTCGGTCAATGCAGACGAAACTGCATCCGCCGTCACAGTCAAATATTCCTTGAACGACAGTCTATTCAAGCCCTTCACCGCCGTTTTCATCCAATCCACCGCCGAAAGGCTTCTTGCGCAAATCTCCATCCTCTTCCACGATCATTTCAATTTTACGTTCGACCTGTTCCAGCTTCTGACTGCAAAGCTGAGACAGCTTCATCCCCCGCTGGAACAAATCAATGGCTTGCTCCAGAGGAACGTCTCCATGCTCCAGTTGTCCGACAATTTCTTCAAGAGCGGCCATGGCCGCTTCAAAATTCAATTCCGCTTCATTCGCCACCGTGCTTCGCGTCCTCCTTCATTCCCCATACTTGACAGTCTAACTGTCCGTCACTCACTTTTATCTTGATAGAATCTCCCGGTTGTACATCTTTGAGCGACTTGATTAGCCGTTTCTCCTGCTCATCGTATACCAAGCTGTAGCCTCGGGCCATGACTTTGAGCGGACTCAGCGCATCCAGCTGACGAATTCCGGTATGAAGCTGCTGCCGCCCCGTTTTTGTGATCGCACGCATCGCAGACTCCAGCTGACGTTGTGCCATATCCGTCTGCTTGCGCGCCGAACGAATTTGTTCACGCGGATTAAACCGCTCTAGTACCTGACGCATACGCGCGTTTTTCTCTGCGTTTAAGCGTGAACGGTTAGCCGCTGCGCGGATCAGACGCTGATGCAGCATGTCCATCCGCTCTGCATGCTGGAGCATGTAGCGGCGCGGATGCAGCAACACTGGCGAACGCCGAAGCCTCATCAAGCGTTCACGACTGGCTTCCAACCGCTGCCTAAGGGCATTACGCAACCGCTGCTCCCGCTGAAGCAGCTGATCCCGAAGCTCTCCCTGATGAGGCACAGCCAGCTCAGCTGCTGCGGTCGGCGTCGCTGCGCGTAAGTCAGCCACAAAATCGGCAATGGTAAAATCCGTTTCGTGTCCAACGGCCGAAATCACAGGAATGACCGATGCGTAAATGGCACGCGCAACCGCTTCCTCATTAAAGGCCCACAGTTCTTCTAAGGAGCCACCACCCCGTCCGACGATCATCACCTGAACCTCCTGCATACGATTCATGGCTTCAATTGCCTTAACGATCGAGGGGGCAGCACCTTTTCCTTGCACAAGAACTGGATACAACACGATTCCAGCCTGCGGGTATCGCCGTTGAAGTGTCGTGATAATATCACGCACAGCCGCTCCGGTCGGTGACGTAATTACGCCAATGGTCGCAGGGTGAGCAGGGAGATTCCGTTTGCGAGTGGTATCAAACAGCCCTTCTGCATCAAGCTTTTGTTTGAGTTGTTCATAAGCCAGATAAAGGCTGCCTATACCGTCAGGCTGCATTTGAGTCGCATAAAATTGATATTGACCATCCCGTTCATACACGGATACGTTTCCCCGGGCGATAACACGCGTACCTTCTTTCGGTACGAAAGGGAGCCGTCTATTATGAGTTGCAAACATAATCGAACGTATGCGGCTCCCCTCATCCTTGAGCGTAAAATACATGTGACCACTCGAATGATGCGTAAAGTTAGAAATTTCCCCGCGTATCCATACATCAGACAGCACCTGATCGGATTCCAGTTTCATCCGGATATAGCGATTCAGGTCCTGTATAGAATAAATACGTTGTTGTTCAGCCACAGGCAGCTGCCTTTATGCCAAACCGTGCGACCGCTTGGCCGCTACGAGCGTATTTTGCATCAGCATTGTAATCGTCATTGGGCCTACTCCGCCGGGAACAGGCGTAATCGGACCGGACACTTGCTTTACGCTCTCAAAATCAACGTCACCCGCCAGCTTTCCGTTCTCCAGACGATTCATTCCCACATCGATAACTACTGCACCCGGCTTTACATACGAAGCATCGATGAAATTGGCTTTGCCGATGGCAACGACCAAAATATCCGCTTGTTTACTGAGCTCGGCAATATTCGCTGTACGAGAGTGACACATCGTAACCGTAGCATTTTCACGCTGCAGCAATAATGATACAGGCTTGCCCACGATATTACTGCGACCAATAACAACTGCATGTTTACCAGCTATTTCTACTCCAGCGCGTTTGATTAACTCAATGACTCCAGCGGGAGTGCAAGGCAATAGGCTATCATCGCCGATGACCAGATTCCCTACGTTTACCGGATGAAATCCGTCAACATCTTTCTCCACTGCAATCGCGTCAATGACAGCTTTTTCCTGAATATGCTTTGGCAATGGCAGTTGCACCAAAATCCCATGGATATTACTTTGATGATTCAGCTTATCCACCAGTTTCAGTAATGCTTCTTGCGAAGTATCTGCCGCCAATCGATGAACCTCAGAGTAATAGCCGAGATCATGACACGCCTTTTCCTTATTTTTAACATACACCTGAGAAGCAGGATCTTCGCCTACCAGTACAACAGCCAGTCCGGGTTGAAAGCTGTGTTCTTTCAAACGAATGACCTCTTGCTGAATGCTTGCCCGAATATCCTGAGAGATTTGTTTACCATCAATGATCGGTGCTGACATGTTTAACCACTCCCCAACCTGATTCAGTAGTCTCTAATTAAAAACGTGCTTTCAATTGCTCCAGCTCTTGTATCACTCGTCCCAGCACACCATTAACAAATTTACCCGATTCCTCGGTACCAAAGTGCTTCGACAACTCAATTGCTTCATTGACTGCTACCTTGGCTGGAACATCCTCGCGGAAAATCATTTCATATACCGCAAGCCTCAAAATTTGACGATCTACACGTGAAAGTCGGCTGATCTGCCAGCCTTTCAGGTAATCCGCCAACAGCCCGTCAATCGCTTCCTTGTGCTCCCATGTGCCACGCACATGCTCCAAAACATACGCTCTTAACACTGCCGAGTTTTTAATTACGACTTCGGCTTCGTTTTCCTCAGCCGCTTCCTGAAGCAGCATGTCCACAGCTGCCGCCGCTTCCACTTCATTCATTTCCATATGGTACATACTCTGTACCGCTAATTCCCTCGCCAGACGTCTTTTCATGCCCTGCCTCCTACGCTTACCTATATCTATTTTTCATTCTAACCAATTTCCACAAAAAAACCTGTGAACGCATCCTCCAAAACCGTTGGGCGCAAATAAGCTACAGCTGTATTTTGGAGAACACGTATCACAGGGTTCATTTAAAAGGACGCCAACGCTGCGACAACCATTCGCTCCATTCTTTCCAAGGGAAGAATGGACCAAGCGCTGAATCGCTACGTCTTCCTAGCGTATATCCGATGAACACCATCAATGCAAAGAACAACATATTCCAAAAGCCTGCCCACAAGTAAATAAAACCGAAAAAAATACCGGCCGTGATCCCCATGATCCGGCCCTTGTAACTTCCCCATATTTCTTTCCAGGGCATCAGGGAAAATCACCTCTATTCCACACGACTCTTAAAGCTTGGTGACTGAGAAACATTAGCGATGTACACCGACACATTGGATACTGGAATTCCTGTAATCTCTTCCACATGGTCGTGTACCCCCTTTTGTACCTCGGAGGTTAACACCGGAATGGAGCTTTCCCCGTCAACAATCGCCCGAATCGTAATATCAAGTCCCGATTCCAACACACGAACGCGTGCTTTCAGATCCTGCATCCCGCGAAATCGGGAAGCCGCTTTGAGGCACAGGTTTTCGATGGTATCCACCGAAATCTGAATATCACCGTATTCGGTTCGCTGATCAATAGAATGCTGTACGGTTTGGTTCCGTCGAATAGAGATATAAAAAACCCGAAGACTCAATAACAACAGAACTCCTGCAATAATCAAGCTGGTAAACCACACCACTCGCTCATCCTCAATACTTAAAACATACGGAATGGCCCCGCTCAGGAGGAGGATGGCGAGAATGGAGATAATTCCGATACTTAAGCTGTACAAAAACAGCAGAAGTCTGTCCATAACTTTAGCCACGAAACGCACAGCCTCCTTAAATTAGAGTAAACCCTCGACCCATAAGGGTCGGGGGTTTGTACAAAGTATCGCTCTATTTAACCCGTCCGGCGCCCAGCACTTCCGGCTCTTCTACTTTTTCAGCATTTTTGAATTGAACATCGTGAATTTGCACGTTCACTTCTACCACGTTAAGACCTGTCATGTTTTCAATGGAACGCTTAACATTATGCTGAATAGCAGCAGCCACCTCAGGCAGACGGTTACCATACTCAATAATGACGGAGACGTCTACAGCAGCTTCACGCTGTCCGACTTCCACTTTTACACCTTTAGATAAATTTTTGCGGCCTAGCAGTTCGGCAAATCCGCCAGCAAATCCGCCACTCATTCCCGCAACGCCCGGCACCTCAACGGTAGCCAGTCCGGCAATGACTTCAATAACTTCCGGGGCAATTTGAATCTCCCCAATTTCTGTACGTTCGAATTCGGTTGGCACTGTGCTCATACCTTCAACACCTTTCGGTCAAAATAAGTTTCATTCCAGCTTTGGATATCAAAGCAGACATGCTCACTTATTATCCATACTATATCATTTGGCGTTCATTATGACAAACTGAGGAAATATACCGATTAAACTTCGTTTTCCTCCAAAAATTTAATATCAAAATCGCCTTCAATAAAGGTCGGATGCTCTAGTAAGCGCTGGTGAAAAGAAATCGTTGTGGGTATGCCCTCAATAGCAAACTCAGCTAAAGCCCGCTTCATTTTGGCAATCGCCTCCTGCCGTGTAGGCGCCCATACAATCAGCTTGGCAATCATAGAGTCATAATAAGGAGGAATGCTATAACCTGGATAAGCAGCGCTGTCTACCCGCACTCCAGGACCGCCCGGAGGCAGATAAAATCCGATTTTACCCGGTGCAGGCATAAAATTACGATCCGGGTCCTCAGCGTTAATACGGCATTCGATTGCCCACCCATTAATCGTGACTTCTTCCTGCGTAAAGGAAAGCGGATGCCCTTCAGCAACCGAAATCATTTCTTTAATCAGGTCTACACCGGTAATCATTTCTGTTACTGGGTGCTCCACCTGAATACGCGTGTTCATTTCCATGAAATAGAATTTATTGTCCGGACCAAGCAAAAATTCAAGCGTACCTGCGCCAGAGTATTGAACGGCCAAAGCTGCACGAACAGCTGCCTGTCCCATTTCTTCACGAACATCCTGTGAAAGTACTGGACATGGTGCTTCCTCCAACAACTTCTGACGACGACGCTGAACAGAGCAGTCCCGTTCACCCAAGTAGGCAACATTACCATGCTTGTCCGCTATGATCTGTATTTCCACGTGTTTCATACCTGTCAGATATTTTTCCAGATACACGCCCGCATTGCCAAAGGCCTTCTGCGCTTCCTGCTGAGCAGTCGTGATTTGCTGGATAAGATTATCCTCATCTTCAGCGATACGAATACCTTTACCACCACCACCTGCTGTGGCCTTGATAATGACCGGATATCCGATATCACGTGCGATACTGATTGCATCCTGTACATCCTCAACCAGTCCGTCTGAACCTGGAATAACCGGAACCCCGGCATCCTTCATGGTCTGCTTGGCTACAGCCTTATCTCCCATTTTGTTAATTGCTTCAGGAGAAGGTCCAATAAACGTAATATTGCATGATTCGCAAATTTCAGCGAAGTCTGCATTTTCCGCCAAAAATCCGTAACCTGGATGAATGGCATCACATTCAGTCAATGTAGCAACACTCATCAGGTTCGTAAAATTAAGATAGCTGTCCTTAGACAACGTCGGTCCGATACAGTAAGCCTCATCTGCGAGACGCACATGCAACGAATCCTTGTCAGCTTCCGAATAGACGGCAACTGTCGAAATATTCATTTCGCGGCAAGCGCGAATGATACGAACTGCAATTTCTCCACGGTTCGCGATTAATACTTTTTGAAATGTCATGACTTTATCCTCCCTGGGAGCAGTCTTGCCGAACCCTCAAAAAGGGGTCAAACAAGCTTTTTACTCCGGTTTCACAAGGAACAATGGCTGGCCATACTCAACCAACTGTCCGTTTTCGGCCAAAATTTCCACAATTTCGCCCTTCACTTCAGCTTCCAACTCGTTCATCAACTTCATCGCTTCAATGATACATACCGTTGTTTTATCGCCTACTTTACTGCCGATACTCACATACGGAGCCGTATCCGGGGATGAAGAACTATAGAAAGTGCCTACCATCGGAGATACGATTTTATGTAGATTGCTTGCATATTCCTTCGGTTCCCCAGCAGTTGCATGTCCAACATCGGACTGTACTTGTGGATTCGGAATTGCAGCTTGTGGCGCCACTGTATAAGCAGGTGCTGTTACAGGAGCCTGTACCGTAACGATCTCGCTTTTACCCGGTTTACGGATCATGAGGCGAGTTCCTTCATTTTCAATTTCAAGCTCATGCACAGACGTTTCATCCACCAGCTTGATCAATTCCTTAATCTCGCTTAATTTAAACATCTCTATTAATCACTCCTTCAGCATTTTGCCGGTTGCTGATAACATTTTTGAAACAGCTTTATGTATTATATCACAATCATTAAAAATAGAAAGAGCCCGGGATTGTGCAGAAATCCGGGCTTTTTCGCGTTTTTTGTCTTATTGTGTAACATACTGGACACTGATCTTGTCCTGCGTTACGTTTAATTCCTTCATGACTTTATCGACAATCGTTACCGCTTGCTTAGCATCCAATTTTTCACTCAGAACCACTACTTTGTATTTATCAGCATCTTCCTCGCGGACGACTGCATTGGCGAATTGCTGCTGCAGTTCTTCTTCGATGCCGGTAATTTTGGCCTGTTTATCTTCAAGTACATGCAATTCCTTTTGTGCCTCTGCAGCTTTCTGCGGTGTACTATCATTCATTGCCGTAGTCAGCTCGTCATTTTTCTTTTGATTTTCCACATCCCGCTCCAGTAAATAGTTGTCAATCACAGCTGCCGCTGTTGGTTGGGCTGCTTGTTCGTTTGCTACTTGATCAAGTACCTGCTTGTCGGTTTTGGCGCTAGAAGCTGCTTTGTCATCACTTTTAGCTGTCGTGCCTGTCTTAGCTGTAGTTGTGTTTTGATTGGATGCAGTCGATTCAGTAGCAGGGGCGGCGGCTGTGTCTTTATCACCTTTTGATGGTTCTGTTGCTGGATCAGTTGTAGAAGCTGTGTCCTTTGTGGAAGTCTCTGCCGTTCCGTCAGTTACTTCTCCATTGGTTACTACTTCATTTACTTTCAGTTCGTTCATTTGTTCTTCTGCCTTTGTCGTTGCTTCCTGTGCAGCATCCTGTTTAACCTTGCTCACCTGCTCGCTGTCCGCTACTGGCGGATTCACCGGACTTGAGTCCTCCGTAAACAAATAATATGCAGACAGTACCACCATTAAACTCAGCATGGACACCAGCCAAACGGTTTGTCTTTTATTATTCATGTTCTGTCCTCCATATTCATAAGTGGTTTGCAATATTAACTTCTTTGTTCCCCAATTCCATATTATCCCTGCTTACGCGGAACGACTGATATTTTGTATGAAGGTACGTTTAGTCCCTTCTGCACAGCATCCACAATGAGCTGCTTCACCGTAGGGTTTTCTGCCCCCATAGCCACAACAAGCACTCCCCTTACCTGTGGTTTTACTTTTTTGGTAACAATCGGGGTGTGCTGACCGCCCGATGATTCATAGGTGACAATCTCACCATCGCGTGTATATTGAGTAGTGTGCCTTTGTCCACCATTGGCGTCCGACTCGTTATTTTCTTCCTGCATGTCTTTCACATTCCGTTGAACGATCACTTCTTCGGTAGAATCTACCGTAACCATGACATCGACGGTTCCTACGCCAACAATCTGCTCCAGCATCTGTTTCATATTGTCCTCAAAAGCCTTCTCGATTCCGGCAAAGGAACTGTCCTCACCTACCGTTGTTTCTAACGCAGGCTCATTTTTCATTACGCCAGGCGGTTCTCTCCCTACGTTTTCCGGGTCGACTTTTTTCACATTAACGAATGAATTAAAGAGCATAATCGCTACACCGATAAGGCCAAGAATAAGTAGCCAACGAAATGAATTGAACCTTTTCGCTCCGTCCCCCCCTCCACCCATCCATTGCTCCAGCTTTTTCCTCCATTTGCCCATTTCGGTTCACCTCCTGTTACCATTCATGTGTTCCATCCTGCGAATTAATCACCTGAACATGTGTGCTGTCGATCCCCCATTTTTCACGTAGAATTCCTGTGATTAAACCAAAAGCTTTCTGATCCGCAGATTTGCCATTCTCTGTGGTTTCGTCAGGACTACGATCATCTTCTCGCGTTCCTTCATTATGATTAGAGGGTTTTGACTGTGTCGGCTCCACACGAATATTCACTGTCTTTTCAGCTACAGGCTCCACCATAATCGGCTTGACATCTGTACCCAGCGGGATGTTTGTGTTTTCTTCTTTTTCTGCCTTCTGCTCCGCCAATTTAACCACTACTGACTGAACACCCGTTCCTGCCTCTAGCCCCGATTCTTTCTGCTGAATCTGCGTAAGGGTCACCTGGACCGACTGAATTGCTAACCCAGTGTACTGCTCCAATTGCCCTTTCATTTCCTTAGCTACCTCTTTGCCTGCCCATTGCATGGAGCTTTGTTCCTGCTGTTGCTTTAGCTGTTTGCCTTTGGCTAAGATCTCTTCCAATGTCGGTTCCCTATTACCTGTCTCTGCCTGGCGTTGCAGATCCAATGCGCGCCCCAGAACCTCTGAGGGACTGCTGCTCAGCAAGCGCACAATCGGAGACAGCAATGTCAGCAATACAAGCAGGCTGAGTACGAGTTTGACATACCTTTCCATAGATCGGCTCGGTAAGATCATATCGACAAAAGAAGCCAGCAGCACGATTAGCACTAGTTCCTTGAGCCAGCCTCCCAGCCAGGTCACGTCACTCGCCTCCCTCTCGTTGGATTATGTGCATGTATTCACCTCATCATGACCGTCATGTTACCTGCTGCGAGCATGACGGTAATCGCAAGGAAGGACATTAATCCCACTGCCGCCAGTGCCGCAAAAACATAAATCATACTCTTGCCGATGGCATCCAGACATTCCACAATAGGCGTATCTCCCAAAGGCTGCATGATTGCTGCGGTCACTTTATAAATGAGAGCTAGTGTCAGAATTTTGAGAGCAGGAAAAGCACACAGGAACAAAATAATGATGACTCCCACAAGGCCGATGGCATTTTTAACGAGCAGTGATGCCGAAATGACCGTATCCGTCGCATCTGCCAGCGCCTTGCCTACCACCGGAACAAAGCTACCTGTAATATATTTAGCTGTACGGATTGTTAATCCGTCAGTAACCGAAGAGGTTAATCCCTGTACCGAAATGACTCCTAGAAAAATAGTCAGAAGCACTCCCAGCACGGCAACACCCGCGTTCCGCAGTAGATCAGCTAACTGGGTCAGCTTGTATTTGCCCGTGAGCGAGTTGACCAAGTACAGCACAGCCGAGAAGAACAGCAGCGGGAAAACAAGCGTATGAATAACTGTTCCGACCGTGTTGATCATAAATACAATCAGCGGGTGGGTCACCGAAACGGTGACAACGTTACCCATCGAGGCCAACATGGTAAACAGCAAGGGCAACATCGCCATCATGAAATGAATCATGCTGTCAATTGCTTCTTTGGCATAACCAATCGCTACACTAAAGCTATTAATCGCCAAAATGATAATGACCATGTACACGATAGCGTAGGCAACTTTGCTGACCTGCTTGCTTTCAAAAGCGCTTTGCAGCGTTTCCAGCACCATACTCATAATGCTAAGCATGACGATGGTGACGAGCAGCTTGGCATTCACCCGGATTTCATGGATGAAAAAATCAGCTATGGCCATCAACACACCTTTTATGCTGAATCCTTCACCACCCGGAAGCAGCATGTCCATGAAAGAAGGCGTTTTCTGGTCAGGGAAAAATCCGCCGTATTGCTTCATGAGTCCGTCCCAATAATGTTCAACATCATCTTTGGGCATTTGCTCCGCCTGTTGTCTGATCCATTCGTTTGTAGGTGTATCTGCGAAGAGGACCGCAGCCGAGGCGCACCAGAGACATAGCAGCAAAATCACAATAACTTTGAGATTCGGCATGCCCCCCAGCCGTTTCATGGCATCACCCCCTCAGGCGGGCATCAGCTTCAGAATGGTATCAATAATAATGCTGATAATCGGGATTGCGAGTACCATGATGAGTACCTTTCCAGTAAGCTCTATTTTGGAAGCTATGCCGTCTTGTCCCGCATCCCGTACGATCTGTGCTCCAAATTCAGCAATATAAGCGATACCGATTATTTTTAATACGGTTTTAAAATAAATCATGTCCATCCCTGAAGACCTGGCCAGTCGCTCCAGCACGGCAACCACAGATCCGATCTTGCCAATCAGCAGCAAAAAAATGACGATTCCCGCAGCTGTTGCAATCAAAAAGGCAAACATCGGCTTCTGTTCCTTGATAACTAAGATGAGGACTGTGGCAACGAGGGCGAAGCCCACCACTTGTATGATTTCCATGTGTTCACCTACTGAAAAAGAAAAATAGATTTGATCTCTTGCAGAAGGTTATCCAGCATTCGTACCACCATGAACAGCACGACAACGAAACCGATGACCGTCACCCAGTGTGCCATGTCTTCCTTGCCCATTTGCTTTAGTACGGTATGAATCATAGCGATAATAATGCCAATTCCGGCAATCTGGAAAATTGCGTTCACTTCTAAATTCATTCGAGCACCCCGCTAATAGATCAAAATGACGATCAATGCTCCGATCAGCAGTCCCAGGCTTCTGCTCATACGCTCGTATCTCACCTGATCTGCCTGCGCCTGCGCTTCTTCATGGGATAACTGCTGGATGGTCAGCGCAATGTGCTTGATCTGGTCTTCACGGTCGCTGGTTCCAAGGCTGTAAGCAAGCTGACGCATCGCTTCCTTCTCGGCCTGCTTCATAGAGGAACGGCTCCACGAGACTTCAATCGCTTTATGCAAGCTTTCTCTGGCGGTCAGGCCAAAAGAGGGGTGCATCCAGCGTGAGGCTTGCTGAAACAGAGAGCGCAGCGGCTCTCGCAAGGGCTCTCCAGTCTTGGCGAATGCATCTGGTAACGGAGACACCCCGTAAGAAACCTCGGTGGTCAGTCTTTGCAGTGCGAGAATTAACTCTCTGATTTGCCGCGGCCTCATGGCAAATTGTCTCGCCCGCTGCCAGCCTGCCAGTGTGGTGGCTAGTATAACCAAGACAGCTCCCAGCAGCTTAAGCATAGGAGATGCCCCCGTTCTGCCCTTCTCCAGGCAGTGTCAGCCTGCGCTGCTTGGCATCTGCCAGCCGAAAAGAGACGCCCCGGCTCGTCCGCTCCAGCATGACATAGAGCTGGAACAGCTCCTGTCCTGTAGCTAATCCGGCAAAGGCAGATCGGCTCGCCATTTCAGCCACATCACGACCATGTGCGGAAGCAATGACTGCGATGCCTGCATGAAGCGCTTCACATACCGCTTCCGCATCTTCTGGCCGCCCGATTTCATCCACAATCAGGACATCCGGTGACATCGAGCGAATCATCATCATCATACCCTCCGCTTTCGGACATCCGTCCAATACATCGGTGCGAGGTCCGACATCAAAGCCGGGGATGCCCTTGTGACTACCGGCGATCTCAGAACGTTCATCTATAATGCCCACCTTAAGTCCATTTCGTCGCCCTCCGTTGCTTTGCATCCCTCCGTAACTCAGTTGTCGAGCCAAGTCCCTAAGCAACGTCGTCTTGCCATGCTGAGGCGGTGACAAGATGAGCGTATGCCGTATCGTCCCGGATTTTTGATCCGCTACATAAGGCAATATCCGATCAGCTATGCCAGGAATGGCCCGAGCAATTCGTACATTAAAGCTGCTTATATCCCTCAAATGCTCTACTCGCCCTCGGTTAAGCACAGTTCTCCCTGCCAAGCCAACACGATGACCGCCAGGGATGGTAATAAACCCTTTGCGAAGCTCCTCTTCCATGGTGTACAGGGAATGATTACTGATAAAATCCAGCAATCGGTGGGCATCCTCGCGGTTAGGCTTATAGGCTTCAACAGGATTCAAAGTCAGCCGACCAGCAGTCGTTACAAAATGATGATCACCATTCGCATTAACTTCCAGCGGCCTTCCTTCCCGGACCCGAATTTCTTCCAGTTGCTTAAATACCGTTTCTGGAAGCCTTCCGAGTATACCGTGCAACGGTTCCGGAAATAACTCCAGCCATTCCATACCAGTGCCGCCTCCTCACAGTTGTCCTTTTTCTTTAAGACAAGTCTATGGCTGACTCTCGCTTTTTATGCCGAAAATATATTGAAAATCCAGTCGAACCTTTGATCACTCCTATCCATGCTCAGCGGACCTTTCCCCGCTCATTCAAGCACCTTTCCCTGCTTTGTATAATAAAAAAAGGCTCCCTCGATGCCTTGGTGGCTAAGGGATACCCTTAAATATAGAAGCTAGATTTACAGCAAAAAGAGGCTGTTCCACAGTCTGTCTCTCACTGATGGAACAACCTCTTAACCTACTGCTGTATTCTATGATTTATCAATCTATAAATAGGGAACGTATAATTTATCGACCTTTCCCCGTCATAGCATTTCTCTATATCAATTGATGTTATTAACGACGGTCTTTAGGGCCGCCTACAAACGCTTGCTCCTCGGTATCCAGATTATAAGCTGTATGCAACGCTTGGATAACCTCATGAAGCTTTCCAGCTTCAATTACACACGATACCTTGATTTCGGATGTGCTTACCATTTTAATGCTAACGCCTTGCTCGGCCAGCACGGCAAACATTTGTGCTGCAACACCCGGGTGGCTAACCATACCTGCACCTACTATGGAGACCTTCACCAAATTTTCCTCAGACGTTACTTCACGGTATGGAAGCTCCCCGCGAATACCTTCCAGCGTCTTAAGTGCAGCTTCACGATCCGTTAGAGCTACCGTAAAGGAGAAATCTGCTTTTCCAGCTTCAACCCCGCTCTGTACAATAATGTCTACATCAATTTTGGCTGCTGCCAGTGTTCCGAAAACTTTTGCCAGTACACCAGGGATATCTGCAACGCCCAAAATACTGATTCTTGCTACATTTTTATCATATGCAATTCCACTGACTACAACGCCTTGCTCCATTACTGCATCCTCCTTTACGACTGTTCCTTCATTATGGTTAAAACTGGACCGCACAATCAACGGTACCCGGTTATGTTTGGCATACTCTACCGCACGGGGATGTAAAACAGCCGCACCTAAATTGGCTAATTCCAGCATCTCATCATAAGAAATTTCTTTTAGCTTACGTGCCACCTTCACAATCCGTGGATCTGTTGAATATATGCCGTCCACATCCGTGTAAATTTCACAGGCATCCGCTTGAATTGCCGCCGCCAGCGCAACGGCCGTCGTATCAGAACCACCACGTCCCAGCGTCGTAATATCTCCATCTGCAGACATCCCCTGGAAACCTGCTACAACAACAATCTTGTTGCTACTCAGTGCATCCAGCACACGCTGAGGTTGAATATCCGTAATCCGAGCCCGACCAAAGTCAGATTCAGTACGGAAGCCTGCCTGCCATCCCGTAAACGATACCGCTTCATGACCCAGCTGCTGAATAGCCATCGACAACAATGCGATTGAAATTTGCTCGCCTGTCGTCATCAACATATCCAACTCACGTGCAGGCAACTGCTCATTTAATAATTTGGCCTGGTCAATCAATTCGTCTGTTGTGTCTCCCATTGCGGAAACGACCACTACACATTGATGCCCTTCACTCTGTTTCTCAACGACGCGTTTTGCCACGCGTTTCATGCGCTCCGTGTCACCGACGGAACTGCCTCCGAATTTCATGACATACAAAGACAACGATATTCACTCCCTCAGACTCAACAGTATGTAACCTTGAGATGGCACCAAACGATTTGAGCGTGACATCCTGCGGCATAACTTTAGTACAGTATAATACGAAAGTGCTGTGTGGAGCCAATGTTTTTTAATATTCGTACATATAAAAATATCCTCTGCCCTTAATAAGGACAGAGGATACCTGAAAATGTAAATTCTATGCGCGAGACATGTATTTGCCGTCACGAGTATCAATTAACAATACGTCATCTTGGTTAATAAACAGAGGAACTTGAACATTCAAGCCTGTTTCCAGTTTAGCATTTTTGGTTGCACCTGTAGCTGTATTCCCTTTAATACCTGGTTCTGTTTCAATTACTTTGAGTTCCACGCTGGTAGGCAGGTTGATACCCAGGATTTCTCCGTTGTAGCTTATGATATTTACATTCATGTTTTCTTTCAGGAAGTTAAGCTCCCATTTCAGCTGATCGCTGGACAATGTAAATTGATCATATGTTTCGTTGTCCATGAATGTATGATCGTCTGCACTAGCATACAGATAAGATACACCACGATTTTCGATTTGCGCCCGGCCGATTGTTTCACCCGCACGGAATGTACGTTCAACCGTATTACCATTACGCAGGTTTTTCAACTTGGAGCGTACGAATGCTGCGCCTTTACCTGGTTTTACGTGTTGAAAATCCAGAACTGTAAAAATATCTCCGTCTACCTCGACGGTCAAACCTGTTTTAAAATCATTAACGTTAATCACTAAAATACCCCTCCTACAGGACTGTTATCGTTATTAAACGACTGTAAATTCTTTGCTCGAATGCGTTAATACTTTGATGCCGTTATCTGTAATAACGATATCATCCTCGATCCGTACACCGCCCAATCCAGGCACATAGATACCTGGTTCGACCGTTACAACCATGCCCGGCTCCAGAATATCATCACTTGCCTTCGACAGACGTGTAGATTCATGCACTTCAAGACCCAGACCATGACCTGTACTGTGTCCGAAATTGTCTCCATACCCATGGCTAGCAATAATATCCCGGGTCAGCGCATCCGCTTCACGGCCTGTCATGCCCGGCTTAATATGTTCGAGTGCGTGAAGCTGCGCCTTAAGTACAATATCGTAGATCTCGCGCAACTGAGGCGCCAAATCCCCTTGTGTAGCCACTGTACGGGTCAAATCGGAGCAGTAGCCATCCAGCAACGCACCAAAATCAAACGTAATTAGCTCACCTGCTTGTACTAACTTTGCACTAGCTACTCCATGAGGCAATGCCGAACGAACTCCGGATGCCACAATCGTGTCAAATGAAGAAGAAGTAGCTCCCTGCTTGCGCATGAAGAATTCCATTTCCAGATCCAGCTCACGCTCGCTGACTCCTGGTTTGATGTAAGGTAAAATGTGTGCAAATGTAGCATCTGCCAAATCCGCTGCCCGTTGCATCACTTCGAGCTCTTCCGCATCCTTGTACACCCGCAGCTTTTCCACAATGCCCGATACCGGAACAAGCTTAATAGGTGACAGATCTTCGCTATAAGCTTTATGTGTCGCAACAGTTACATCATCCTGCTCAAAGCCTGTTTCGCTAATCTGATGGGAAGACAGCAATTCTCTTACTGTTTCCATGACCTGCGCAGCGTGCTGCACTACCGTAAAGCCTTGGGCTTGTTCGGTCGCTTGTGTCATATAACGAAAGTCAGTCAGCAAATAACTATGGGATTCTGTAATCAGCACATAGCCCGCTGAACCTGTGAAGCCTGTCAAATATCGACGATTGACAGGGCTAGTAATCAGCATAGCCCGCAGGTTATGCTCGCCCAGCGCCTGCCGCAACTTTAGCACCCGGTCATTCTTCATCTTCATTCCGCTCCCCTCTGTCAAATAACCAAATGCTATTTTAACACAGGGGATAGGCGCTTGAGAAGTTTTTGTTACGTTCTGTCCCCAGCCTTCTCAGGCTCGCGCATTCTTTCATCCGTATACTCGACAGCAACGGTATATCCGATAAATAGTCCCCACAGTATAAATACGCAAACTTCCGTATATATGGAATTCCATGTTAATCGATAAGGAGGGTTCATCATCCCTAACTTAGGGCCTGTTAACACAAATAAAATAACCCACCAAATCAGACCGTATATAATACCGGGGATTGGGCCATTAAACCTGCGCAAAATCAGGGTGTACACCAATGACGCTACCACGGACAATCCAATAAAAAACAGCAACCCCACCAAATGCCCTGCCATGGTGTTCATGAACGAATGCTTGAAAAACGGCTCTGCCAGAAAGCCAGGCGCCACTACTGTAAAGTGCAGCGTATAAAACAGCCAGCGCAGCAATCCCCAGAGCAAACCCGCAAAAAAACCCAGCTCAAGTGCAAAGGGAATGAGCGGTGTATGTACTTTGCCTGACTGTTGTCTGCCTCTGCTACTGTTGTCATTATGATTACGTTGATTTTGAGATTCACGGGACTGTTCCTGATCACGACCTATTTTCGGTATAGAGTAAGTTTCACTCATGTGGTTGGATCTCCTTTCAAAATGAATAAATTTTCTCATGGTAAGGACTCATTGTTATAAGGAAAAGCATGTGTACTTCCACCAAATTCGTGCCTATCCATTTTGAGAGGTAGTATGCTCCAATGGGGAGCAGTTTAACAATGAAGTCGAAGAGTGGATTTAATAATCTTTGCATTGACAAAATTTCAATCCTGTTTCATAATATATTGATGAAAATGATAATCATTATCATTTTATAATACGTTTATACAGGAGAACGCAATCTATGAAAAAGGGATTTATCGGATTCTTATTGTTACTGACTTTTATGCTCACACTGGCAGGTTGTGGAGCAACTGACAATGCAGCAGATAAAGGTCAGACAACTACGTCGGGTAGCAAACCCACTGAAGCAGCGACCGGTCCTGTGACAGTAAAGCATAATCGTGGTGAACTCACGCTTGACAAGCCCGCGCAGCGTGTCGTGGTGCTTGAATGGACATTTACGGAGGATTTGATTGCATTGGGCGTTCAGCCAGTTGGTAATGCGGACAATGCCAACTATAAGGTGTATGTGACTCCAGAGGCGGCTCTGGACAGTAACGTGGTCGATGTCGGTACACGCAACGAGCCTAATTTGGAGGCGATTGCTTCATTAAAGCCGGATCTCATCATATCCAATTTTGATGGGAATGAAGCAATCTATGAGCAACTCAAGGCCATCGCACCGACGATTGAATATAATCTGAACGATGGTAACGGCTACGACTATGATAAGATGGTGAAGATTTTTAATAGTATCGCAGTCGCTCTTGGAAAAGAGGATAAAGCTAAGCAGGTACTTGCCGATCTGGATCAGCATTATGCCGAAGCCAAACAAAAGCTCGCCGCTGCAAACAAATCGGATTTCCATTTTATACTGACACAGGCTTTTACTTCGCAAAATGCAGCCAGTCTGCGTATGTTTTCAGATAATTCAGTCGTTGTGGGAACACTGGCGAAGATCGGTTTGGTTAACGATTGGAAACCGAGCAAGGTTGAATCGTATGGCTTTTCAACGGTTGGCATTGAAGCTCTGTCAGCCGTTCAGGACAGCAACTTTATCTATATTGTGCAGCCAGACGATAATGTTTTCGGCTCATCTATGAAAAACAATTCTGTTTGGAACGGTTTGAAATTCGTCAAAGAAAAACGTACTTATCCGTTGGCCAGTACAACATGGACGTTTGGCGGCCCGGTCTCGTCAAAGGGACTGGTGGATGAGACTGTCGGGGCAATTACGCAATGAATTTGATCCGGCGATTCCGTCTGATTTTATAACTGGCGATAATAAGCATTTATGGGGGCAGTCTGACCGTTCTCATAAATGCTTTTTTAAACCTATGGCATGATATCTCCCCACACTACAAGGATTTCCATCTTCTCCGTTATGATTAAATTTCCTTTTCGGATGATAAAATTAGCAGGTCACTACATCCCATTTTCGTCTAACTAGATATTCCCTTCCAAATTCGATACAATATACAAAAAAGCATGTATTAAGAGAGGTGAGACGGTTGTCACAAGCATCCAAGCCTGTGAGCTACGGCGGTCAGGCAGTCATTGAAGGTGTCATGTTCGGCGGCAAGCGTGTCAATGTCACGGCAGTTCGCCGCAAATCTGGCGAAATCACATATTTGGAAGTACCACGTAAGGAGCAATCCTGGGTGTCCAAATTCCGCAGAATTCCGTTATTGCGGGGGATTGTCAGCATCATCGACTCCAGTGCCAAGGGCACCAAGCATTTGAACTATTCAGCCGATGCGTATGCTGATGATGAAGTAGATCCGGAAGAACGCGCTGAACAAAAGAAAAAAGAGGAATCCCGTTGGAGCCTGAGCATGATGATCGGCGTGGCTGCGGTCGGTATATTGTCCTTCCTCTTTGGCAAAATTGTATTAACCCTCGTTCCGGTTGTTGTGGAGAGTTTCCTGTTTGACGGCTTGTTTCACAACCAGATTTTGCATAATCTCGCTGAAGGAGCTATTAAGCTGATTTTGCTGCTCGCTTATTTATGGGGTATTTCCCAAACTCCGTTAATTAAGCGACTGTTTCAATATCACGGCGCGGAGCATAAAGTGATTACTGCATTTGAAGCTGGGGAAAAACTGACTCCAGCCAACGTACAAAAATATAGCCGACTGCATTATCGCTGCGGTAGCAGCTTTATTATGCTCACCGTGATTATCGGGGTACTCGTCTACTCCCTGTTTACCTACGATAATCTGTGGGAGCGTATGGGGCAACGTCTTTTACTGCTTCCGATCGTATTGGGTCTTTCTTTTGAATTTCTCAAGCTGACCAATGCACTTCGGGAAATTCCAGTGCTTCGTTATCTAGGTTACCCCGGCCTATGGCTGCAGTTGCTTACCACCAAAGAACCGACCGATGATCAAGTGGAGGTATCGATTGCCTCATTTAAGCGTATGCTTGAATTGGATGCTGAGTTAGAAAATGTACCTGTAAAGGAGACTCTCAACAGTCCGGTCCTTGATCCTGTGAAAGGATGAGTGAATGATGTACAGACATGCCGTTATTTTCTGGCTTACCCTTGCTTTGGGCGCATATGGAATTGTAGATATGCTATGGAAAGGTAGCTGGGGCTTTCTCATTAGTTTACTAATCCCCGTCTTTATTTTTGCAGTTATATTTCTGCTGTACAAATACCAGCCAGTACAACGCAAGCGAACTCCCAAAGTTAAGCCCTCTGTGCGCACCATGGCCAAAACAACCAGTGCACGTAAACAGCAGACTACAAGCAAACGCAAAACGTATCCTTTTCATGTCATTGAGGGTTCCAAGGGCAAAAATGAAGAGGAACAACCTAAATATCATTAATCATTATCAACCTTTAAAATGTAACACAAAGGAGCCATCACCCGTGTTTTGCAATATGACCGGGAAGAGGCTCCTTTTTTACTTTCTTTAAAATTACTTCAGCTGCCAGTAAGTGGTGCTTATTTCATGGCGTACATGGTATCTTTCATCAATTGATACTTACTATACTGCTGCTGGTAAGAAGTGATGCTCCATTTGTGGAAAAAAGCTTCTCCTGCCTGCACACCGGAAGCATACAACAAATCACTTTGCTCTGGTGAAATGCTGAATTGGGCAGTGCGGATACCCAAAGTTGGAATTTTAATGGTCCGATACCGATTCTCCTGCTCAATATACCGTTCATCATGTGCCGATAGCATGGTATCAAAAATAGCCTGCAGCATGGTCAATGGGCCTCGTATATAAGAAACCTTGGTCTCCGTCCCTGTTTTGCCCACCATTTGAAATCCTACCGTTGGAATCGTTTTGGCCTCACGTTCATTGACAGGCTCATCAAAAAGCCATAGAGGCAGATTGCTGAGTAAGGCTCCATCAACAACAAATACAAATTGCTGGGAAAAGGTTTTTCCCTTGGCAAGTGCAGAATCAAGTCTTAACATAACAGGATCAAAAAAATAAGGGATACTCGTGCTCATCCGAATGGCCTTGGCTACCTCTAGTGAAGAGGGGTTTATACCAAAACGTTTGATATCCTCAGGAAGCACCAAAATGCGTCCATTCGTAATATCTGATGCAATAATGCGCAGCTTGCCAGGAGGTAGATCCGCGAATGTACGCACTCCTTTAGCTCGTAACAACTCGCGTACCCAATGCTCCAGTGCCTCCCCTGAGTAGAGCCCTTTTTTAAGAAAGATACGTGCTGCTGGCCCAACCCACTTAATATTGAACACTGGAGAACGTCTTAACAACTTGACCAAGGGAGTTTTCTCAATTACGGCTTTCATTTCATCCGCCGTATATCCCGCAGCCAATAAAGCAGCTACAATAGCACCTGATGATGTACCAGCCAAACGATTGAATACAATATCATGCTCCTCCGCAGCCTTAACTGCACCCGCCAGCGATATTCCCTTAACCCCTCCACCCTGGAACACAGCATTGATCAGCATAGATCAAAAAACCTCCGTTCTCTTGGGAGTAAGCAGTTCTACTGCTTATGTATGAGAACGGAGGTCCATATAGAACCTAAATGATCCAATTTATATCATAATTGATAATAATTTTGAAGAAGTTGAATGAGTCCGTATGGATTTTTCCGCAAATGCTGTGCACTAAAATAAATATCCCCTTTGACCTGCTTATAATTCTCGTTCAGTTCAAGCTGCTTAATTAACTCTTGAGCGGATTGCCATCCTTTTTCAGGGGTGCCGATTTTATAAGGGGAATGGCCAATATACAGCTTAACATCTGAATTTTTGACCTCATTGGACCACCATGCGACAAGCTTGTCATATCCAGCTGCTGGGAAACCGATACTCCAGTAAATTTGTGGAGCTACATAATCAATCCATTCTTTGTTAATCCAGGTTCTTACATCTGCAAATGTCGTGTCATAAGCAGTAACGCCTGCCTTGGTGTCTGAACCCGTTAAGTCCTGAGACTTGTTGCGCCACACGCCAAAAGGACTAATCCCGAATTGAACTTTCGACTTGCTGGCATGAATGCTTTTGCCCAAATCGCGAACAAAACTATTTACATTATCTCTCCGCCAGTCACCTTTGTTAGAGATTTTGTTGGCGTTATATGCTTTGAAAGTCGCGTCATCATCAAAAGTCCCGCTGTAAGGATAAAAATAATCATCCAAATGGACACCGTCAATATCGTATCCGTTTACGACCTCCATAATCGCAGCAATGACATGCTGACGTGCAGCTGGAATTCCAGGATTGATGTACAACTGGCTACCATTCTTAACAATCCAATCCGGATGTTGATTAGCCACATGGTTTGCTGCCAAACCGCTAGTTGTTCCTGTAGAATTAGCACGGAACGGATTAAACCAGGCATGGAATTCCATCCCCCGCTTATGTGATTCACTAATCATAAATTTCAACGGATCATAGCCTGGATTTTTACCCTGGGTATTCGTTAAATACTTGCTCCATGGCACAAGATCAGACGGATAAAGCGCATCCCCGCTGGCACGAACCTGAACAAATACCGCGTTAATGCCCATACCCTGCAAATCATCGAGCATTTTTGTAAACTCCTGCTTTTGCTTCTCGGAACTGCTTCGTGCAGATGAAGAAGGCCAGTCTCCATTAATGGTGGAAATCCATGCTCCACGCATAGAGCTTGTAGCCTTCACCTGAGCCACATCCCCCTGTGAGGAACCTGAACCTTCCTCATTAGTAGAGGTTGACGGTGAGGTAACAGCGTCCTGTCCATCCTCCTTGGCTCCCTGATCGGTACTAACACTCTCCTGATTGCCAGATGCTGAGTTATTTGATGTTGAGCTGCTGTTTCCCACAGAAGTACTCCCACCAGTAGAGGCACCTTCTTTACCACTGCTTAACGTAATGACCCGCTCTGAGGCTTGCCAGTCTACTTTTAACCCCAACTCTTCCCCAACAAAACGCAGTGGTACCATGACTCTCCCACTTGACATACGCGCAGATGCGTCCAATCGAACCGACTTGCCATTCACAGTAGCGCTTTGTGCACCATTATCCATAGATATATTTTTGTTCTGTGCTGTAATCGTTACCGTACCAGACGATGCCGACCAGTTGACCTGTGCGCCTAATCCCTCACTAATCACTCGCAAAGGAACCATCGTGACATTCGCGCCCTGTACAATGTACGGTGATGCATCACTTTGCAGGGACTGTCCATCCAATATAATCTCAATCTCACCAGTTGATGCCGCTTGAACTCCAGGCACGATGGCAGTCTGTACTGCTAAGAGTAGACCCGCAGCCATGAGCCCTATTTTCTTCCGATTCATATCTTTATAATCCTCCGCTACCCCAGTTAATTTTAACCCCTATCTTGTCCTGCTATATAATGGATAGACGCTAATAACCGGATATTTGTTGCGGTCAGGAAAATAAAAAAAAGCATTGTCCGTAAGGACAGATGCTTTTAGGAATCTCCACTCAATTCCTTGTGTATGTCATGAAGCTGGCGCAAGCGATCTTCATCTCGGCGGAAATATTCAACCAATGTCTCGATACGTGTAATGGAATCCCAGCTCAAATGGTGTTCAATACCTTCCACATCTTTATATATTAGGTCCTTGTCAACCCCAATCATATCCAGAAATTGCTCTAGTAACTGGTGGCGGTCAACCAACCGTTTGCCGACCTTTTTCCCTTTCGGTGTCAAAATCAGTCCCCGATACTTCTCATATACAAGATAATCGTCCTTATCCAACTTCTGAATCATCTTGGTGACGGACGAAGGATGCACCTCCAAACCCTCTGCGATATCCGAGACACGAGCATATCCCTTCTCATCGATCAGTTGGTAAATGCGCTCCAAATAATCTTCCATGCTTGGCGTTGGCACTTGTTTCCCTCTTTTCTGTTATTGAACGGGCGCTTACCGCCTTCATTTCCTGCATTAAACCTACTATGTAATGATACATGTTATCATCGCTCATTGGCAAGTCTCGTCCCTCCACTCACATCTATTGCCACGATTTGTTCAATTTAAGCAGGGTACACTAATGTTGTCGCCCCTGTATCGTCGCTTTCTGCGGAGATGCTTTAGAGTTGGACACCAGAGCACAGAGGATTTATTTCGAAAGGAGCGTTAGCCATGTCTACGCTTGAGCGTACTCCTGTCCAAATCAGAGGAACCAAGCCATTCATGCCTGATCTGGTGTTT
Source organism: Paenibacillus sp. EKM211P (assembly GCF_011066175.1). Lineage (NCBI taxonomy): Bacteria > Bacillati > Bacillota > Bacilli > Caryophanales > Paenibacillaceae > Paenibacillus > Paenibacillus sp. EKM211P. The sequence continues at coordinate 204,294 of NZ_JAAMNS010000004.1, read as the reverse complement.
TTTGAACCAGACGCACTAAATTATCCCAAAGGCCAGCGTATTATGGATTGGGTCAAAGCCAAGGATATTCCGTATCGTATGACGACCTCTCACAACCGAATTACCAATTTACCAGGTGAAACTGAAGTTGAAAAATACCGAATGGCAAAAAAGACACTGGTTGTCGGCATCCGTAAAACATTAACTTTTGACCAATCCAAGCCCTCTGCCGAATATGCCATCCCTATTTCGACTGGTTGCATGGGGCACTGTCACTACTGTTATTTACAAACAACCTTAGGAGCAAAGCCGTATATTCGGATCTATGTCAATACTGACGATATCATATCAGCAGCTAAAGCCTATATCGAGGAGCGGGCGCCTGAAATTACTCGTTTTGAAGCAGCTTGTACCTCTGATCCGGTTGGTTTGGAGCATATCACTGGATCACTTGGAGACTTGATTCGTTTCATGGCAGATGAGGAATTTGGCCGACTTCGTTTTGTTACAAAATATCATCATGTTGATCCATTGCTGGATATTAAACATAATGGCCATACTCGCATCCGATTTAGCATTAATTCCGATTATGTTATTAAACAGTTTGAACCTGCAACTTCGCGCTTTGAGGAACGTATTGAAGCAGCGGGCAAAATCGCACGGGCCGGTTATCCGCTGGGGTTCATCATCGCACCCATCATTTGGTATGACGGCTGGGAAGAAGGATACGGAGAGCTGCTGCGTAGATTGGGAGAAACCTTGCCCCAGCATGCTACGAAGGATCTGACATTCGAATTAATTCAGCATCGCTTTACCAAAACATCCAAAGCTGTTATCGAGAAGCGTTACCCGAAAACCAAACTGGAAATGGACATAGAGAAACGTAAGAAAAAATGGGGCCGCTGGGGCCAGAATAAATATGTTTATCCCGATGAACAGCAAAATGCACTACGGGAGTTTATCACAGAACGCATTTTTGAACATTTCCCTTTAAGTCGTATCGAATATTTCACATAACCAGCATCCAATCCGGGGTAATCCGTTGTAAAAAAAGCGTAACATCTGTCATATGATCCGTTACCAGCAGACCGCCAGTGATCACAAGCAGCATGCCACCTATTTGGATAAGGATGGAAGTATAACGGGACGATAACTTAACAGAGCCTGCCAGCAAAGCCAATACAAAAAACGGAATCGCAAAACCAAGTGCGTAGCCAGTAATCAGCTTGAACCAAATGTGATGCTCTACTGCCGCCAAAGCGATAATAGCTGTTAGCATAGGACCGATACAGGGTGACCAGCCTGCCGCAAACCCAATTCCGATTACAAAGGAACCGGCGTAACCGGCAGGCTTCCATGTCCAGCGCAGCTTATGCTCTCTCATTAGAAATAATGGACGCACGAAACCAAGAGATACCAGACCCATGAGTATAATAAGTAGCCCCGCTACGACTCTTAGCGTATCCCCATAATTGGCAAACCATTCTCCAAGCAACCCGACACTTGCCCCCAGTGAATAAAAAACAACTGAAAAGCCTAATACAAAAGCAAGCGTGTGTCCCATCGTACGATAGCGAACCTCTGCCCTGTGCCGTCGTTCAGCCAGTTCACGTGCCGACATTCCTGTTATATACGATAAATAGGATGGATATAGTGGCAAGCAGCACGGTGAAAAAAAAGAAACCAGTCCAGCAACGATGGCCAACCCGGCGTTGACATCTGACATCATCATTTCCTCCCACCTGTCTTAGTGAACACGCAGAGCAAATACAAGCCCTACCTACTAAAACATACGTATAGACAGAGAAAAATATGATGCAAGCCAAAAAGCGTATGCCTGGGAGAATAATATCCAAGCATACGCTTTTTACGTTCTTTTATTTTATATAGCCTCTTATTTTACAATCGCACCATTTGGCATACCATCCGGTACAGTGGCCAATGTAAGCTGATCCCCATGTGATGCTGCCAAAATCATACCCTGCGACAGCTCACCCCGAAGTTTTACTGGCTTAAGATTGGTCACACAGATCACCTTACGCCCAATGATATCCTCAGGTGTATAAAACTTCGCAATTCCTGATACCACCTGTCGCTGCTCATAACCAAGATCGAGCTGAAGCTTCAATAGTTTATCGGCCTTCTTCACAGGCTCACAGGCGACAACCTGAGCAACGCGCAGTTCTACCTTGGCAAAATCCTCAATGCCAATCTCTTCTTTCGGCTCTGGTGCTTCCTGGCTCGCCTCAGATGCATTCAGCGGTTGAGCTTGTGTGGCAGCTTCCTCCGGTTTCTTACCTCCAGTCATTGCTTCTACGATAAAAGCAACCTCTTGCTCAGAGTCCAGACGAGGGAAGATCGGATTACCTTTTACCAACTGCGTTCCTTCTGGAATACGTCCAAATTGCTTGCCGCTATCCCATGTAGTCAGCTCTCCTTGACGAATACCGAGTTGTTCCCAAATTTGATGAGGTGCACGCGTCAAGAAAGGCTGAAGTAAAATGGAAGCAATACGTAAGCTTTCTACCAAATGCACCATAACAGATGCCAATTCGCGACGTTTTGCCTCATCCTTAGCCAGATTCCAAGGTTGCGTCTCGTCAATATACTTGTTGCTACGGCTAATAAACTGGCTAATCGCCGTTAAAGCCACGGAAAATTCCATGTTTTCCATAGCTTCTTCAACTTTACTATAAGTCGATGTTGCCATATCTACCAAAGCTGCGTCGAATGAGGTTACATTGGCTTCATAAGCGGGAACTTTGCCGTCTAAATATTTGTCTACCATCGCTACCGTACGATTCAACAAGTTGCCCAGATCATTGGCTAAATCCGAATTTACACGATCTACAAAACTTTCAGGTGTGAATGTTCCATCCGCTCCAAATGGCACCTCGCGCAGCAAGTAGTACCGAAGTTGATCCAGACCATAACGGTCAATCAACGTTACCGGGTCTACCACATTGCCTTTAGATTTCGACATTTTGCCATCTTTCATGAGTAACCAACCATGTGCAAATACTTTTTTAGGCAACGGAAGGTCCAGTGCCATCAGCATGATTGGCCAATATATCGTGTGGAATCGTACAATCTCTTTACCTACGATATGCACATTTGCTGGCCAAAATTTATCGTACAGCTCAGTATTAGAAGAGCCATACCCCAAGGCAGTGATGTAGTTAGAAAGTGCGTCAATCCACACGTATACGACATGCTTCGGGTCCCCCTTGACCTTAACACCCCAGTCAAAAGTTGTACGGGAAACAGCCAGATCTTCTAACCCCGGCTTGATGAAGTTGTTAATCATTTCTTTTTTCCGGGATTCCGGTTGGATAAACTGCGGGTTCTCTTCATAAAATTGCAGCAACCGATCAGCATACTTGCTCATGCGGAAAAAGTAACTCTCTTCCTTGACCAGTTCTACAGGGTGTCCACTATCCGGGCTCTTACCTCCAGTTACATTACCTTCAGCGTCCTTCACGACATCAACGAGCTGAGTTTCTGTGTAGTAAGTCTCGTCAGGAATGCTGTACCAACCTTCGTATTCTCCCTTATAAATATCGCCTTGTTTTAATAAACGATCAAAGATTTCCTGTACGACAGCCTTATGACGTTCCTCCGTAGTACGGATAAAATCGTCATTGGAAATGTCGAGCTTCCGCCACAGGTCTTGAATACCTGCCACAATGTCATCTACGAAACGTTGCGGCGTTTTGCCAGCTGCACTTGCCTTTTGCTCAATCTTCTGGCCATGCTCATCCGTTCCTGTCAAATAACGAACCTCATAGCCCCGTAGCCTCTTGTAGCGAGCCATCGCATCACCCGCTACCGTCGTGTAGGCATGTCCTATATGGAGCTTGTCACTGGGATAATAGATCGGTGTTGTAATGTAAAATGTGTTCTCACTAGACATGTATGTTCCTCCTGTTTTGTTCACGACAGCAAAAGATTTGCTACCATGATAGGTACTCCAATTCATGAATTCGACACAAATTGGGCACAAAAAAGACCCCCGTCCCTATGGGACGAGAGTCACCTCACGCGTTACCACCCAAATTCCCTGTACCCTCGCAGAATACAGGCTTCACCGGTCACATCTGACCGCCCATTAACGCTGGATCACGCCTCCTCCTTACGATTGCCTCTTGAACATAGCTTCTTCACTGTGGCAAATACGCTCGAAAAAGGTTCCTCCAGGACCATATTCAGGCTTCACTCCAGACCGGTTTTCAGCTAACTCCGGCTCTCTGTACTGGACGACTTACCTTACTCATCCCTTCACAGGAAAACAATATTAACCAAAATATAACCAAATCGGCATGGCGCTGTCAAGTCAGACCCTTCTCAGTTTGGGTAGCCAAACGATCTTTGTCAGACTGATCTAACCCCTTTTTTGCAGGAGGGACCAAATCTACACCGCCGGGATGAAATGGATGGCATTTAGCTATACGCTTTGCAGCTAGCCATGAGCCTCTGAGCGCACCATGCACTTCTACCGCTTCCAGCGCATACGCCGAACACGTCGGATAGAACCTGCAGGTAGCCGGCTTTAATGGTGAAATGTAAGCACGATAAAACTGAATCGGAGCCTGTACCACTCTGCGTGTGGTGATTTTCATTTCAGTAGCCCCCGTGGCTGTGAGTGTGACTGCTCGTCTGTTTGAAACCCCCATCCGAATTACTCTCAGTATGCCCATTCTTCTGCTGACAGTCTTTGCAATAACCAAAAATTTCAAACTTATGCTCGACAATTTGGAATTGATCTGTTGTATCTGTCATTTGCATTGGACAAAAAGAAATCGGCAATGTTTTCTGACAGCTCAAGCAAATCATATGGTGGTGGTGATGATGTTCATTACAGCTCACCTTGAACTTCATCCCATCCTCAAAAGATACCTGCTCCAGTACACCCAATTCCTGCATTACACGCAGATTGCGATATACTGTATCAAAGCTAAGTCCGCTGTACTTCTTACCCATATATTCATAAACGTCTTTAGGGGACAGATACCCTTCATTCTCGGAAAATAACGTGGCCAACGTCTTGCGTTGATCTGTAATACGCAGCCCCTGAGCGGACATCGTTGCGATAATCTCATCCTTTGTCAGCATGCGTTTCACCCTCCCCTGTCTATAGTTTCAGGTTTTCTGATGCAGGCTTAGGCTTGCATCTATTCATTATACCACGATTAAAGTCAATATTATAAGAGATATTCGCGCTACTCATAAGAAAAAGACGTTCTCCAGTGCTGCAACCAAGTTCGCAACGGGAGAACGCCTATATCCTGCAAGTAACATCGACTTTTAAAACGGTGAATGATGAGACTCAAGTGGTCTATACCGGTAAACAGCACCGATTATTTAAATTAGTTTTTAATAGCTGGTAAAGGCATAACTACTACGGAAACCGGCAGATTACTACCAGCAGCTGCAGTGAAATACATCTCTACACTTTCTTCGATATGACCTGTGCGATACAGCACACTCATCTCATTCGGAGCTTGCACAGAACCATTTGTTGGTATACCCACAACCTGATTGTTCACCATCGCATAGCCGGCGTATTCGCCTCCACGTGGGTTAAACGTAATCAGTGAATACGGCGCTACATGATCCAACTTAACCTTATATACAACACCAAAGTTGCCGGCATTGGAAGCAGAAGAGCCATCCAGACCGTCGGTACCAATCAGATTCGGGTCCACCTTATTATCACCAAGAACGATACGTTGAGCTGTTTTACCAACCTCTTCGGTATAATTGAGTGAAATATCCGAATTTGCGTACGTTCCACGGTTATGAATGCCGTCCTTAGGCAGTTTTGCCAGAGTAGGCAACGCAGTCAACGGATCTACATTAGCATCTAGCACAACTACCGTGTATTGAATAGGTTGATCCGTGTACAGATCGGATAACAAAGAAATAACTTGTTTTTGCTTGATTTTTTGCGCGTTCAAATCTTGTAAAATAACACGGCTCTCACCCGGATTTAGAACTGTGCTGGAATGCTTGCTTCCATCCAACATAGATTGAAAGTACCTTTGAATTGAAATTTTTCCCGCAGCTGTGGCAAATTCAGATGGTCCAGCAAAACCGGAATTTTCGACATTTATATTGGTTGGAGTGATATTGTTGTTGGTCGCAATCACGTACATCTTCACATCTCGACCCGTTTCATTGACATGATGGACAAGAATACGCGTACTGCCTGATCCGGTTTCCTGATACACGATACCATCCTGGAACACACGCTCTGGGCTGTTAGCACGGATCAATAGACGTGGGGAAGAAGTACTTGTCACTGGAATAGTAGCCATAGCAGGCACCTGACTGCCATCTACACTGTATTTATCACCATATGGCGTGAAAATTTTATTGAAATCATCTTCGTTGTACAGCAGTTCATTCGTAATTTTAATCGTTTCACTTTTGGTACCTGTTGCACCATGCTTATCAGTCACGGTCAGGGTAATGGTTACATCACCTGGCTGGAAGAAGGCAAGTTTCTTGTTCTCCCAATCACGCTTAGTGATCGCATTTTCGTCGTCAGTACTCAGGTCGGTAATGGTAATTTTTTCACCCATCTTGTACTCTTTTTTATCCGTTGTAAACAGAGCTACCGGCGGCTGGTTTGGCGGTCTTACTGTAATTGTTACTGAGTAAGGATCACTCCAGTTCCCAGCAGAGTCAAGAACGGAATAGGTAACTACATATGTACCCGGCTCCTGAAATACGTCCTGCTTACCTTCCCAACGTTGGTTCACAATCGGAAGACCTGTAGGAGAAGATTCCTTGGTCAAATACGTAACTTGAGTTTCACCCGCATAGATATCCTTTTGTTGAACCGTGAAAGAAGCTTTTGGCTTCTGATTCAAATCCATGATAACTTGTTTAGTTGTATTATTCACAGTATAAGGAATATTTAGGGCCTGTGTAATCGAAGTCAACGGTACCATAAATACGTTCTTTTGTTGGAAAGCAGGTCCCTTCATTTGTCTAGCTTCACCGTTAACCGTATAAACTTTGCTGTCTGTTTTGAAGCGCAGGACATTTGTTCCTTGGGTGATTACGGTTTCTTTGGTGGTAGTGTCATAACTAAACTGCAATCCGACACGGCTGACAAGAGAACGGATAGCTACATAGGAAACTCCGTCTTTGACTGTCATCGGCTGAGTTGCCGTATATACCTGTCCGTTTTGTTCCATTTTAGCACTGTTCAAATACAAAATCAGTTGATTCGCATTCATGGATGTTGGAGCTCCACCAGGATTGGTGATCGTTCCGTCTCCACCGTATACATCATTGGTTACGTTCGATCCGTTAGTGGTATCTGTAGGCAGCCCAGTCAATGGATCATTGGATACACCCGTGTTATCAGGTGTTACCGTATTAGCTGGTGTGCTTGTTCCATTTTGATCTCCGATACTATTCTGAACGCCGGAATCAGCAACATTGGTCGTCTGCTGGGCGCTAACCGAATCGGTGGATTGAACGCTTGTTGATGCTGCTTCTGCTCCTACAGGGGCTACTGCAGCCACCTGAGCTACCGCCAAGGCGGTGAGCATGGTCCATTTCTTGAAATTCATTGTCTGTCTCCTTCTATCCCCAAATTATTATCATTCCCGTGAAAAGTCATACTATTAGACGCGACAGTTGTCAAAAAGTTTCTGGAAATTTTGACGATCATGAAAAAAAGGTAACTTTCTCCTGTGACTGCAAAAATTCAACAACAAAAAAACCGCCGTCCATCTGATCTGATGTGACGGCGGCTTTATAACCTGAAAGTAGTTCTGATCCATTTACATTATGATGGACGGCAAGCAGTATTCGTTCCTGCAGTCTCCAGACGACCCTCTTCAATGAGTCGGTAAGCACGTTGAACTTCTTCATCTGTAGGAGACGGAACTCCCTCCAGCGGATATGCCTTACCGAGCATTTCCCATTTGTAAATACCCATTTGATGGTAAGGTAAAATTTCGAATTTCTCGACTCCGTTCAACGTTCCAATGAACCGTCCCAAATTGAGTAGATCTTGCTCGTCGTCATGGATACCCGGTACAAATACGTGTCTAATCCACATTTTTCGCCCTTGCTCAGACAACCAGCGGGCCGTACTTAGCATACGATCGTTGGATTTGCCTGTAAGCTTAATATGCTTGTCGTTATCAATGTGTTTAATATCTAGTAGTACCAAATCCGTTACGTCCAGTAGATCATGGATACGACCTGCATCATTAAAGCCGTTACTGTCCAATGTCGTGTGCAAATTCCAGCGACGTTTCACTTCTTTGAACAGCTCTGCTACAAAATGAGCTTGTAATGTCGGTTCTCCACCGGAAACTGTTAATCCGCCTCCCGAAGAACGGTAATAGGCTAAATATGGTTCAATCTCAGCCAATACTTCTTCTAACGTCATCGGATTACCTTCATTTAAGGCCCAAGTGTCCGGATTATGGCAATATTGACATTTCAACAAGCATCCTTGCATAAAGAGCACGAAGCGGATGCCGGGACCATCTACGGTCCCGAAGGTTTCCAATGAGTGTATGTGACCTTTCAACATGTTGCATCATCCTTCCCGCATCCGCTATGCGTGCGTCAGTGTATTATATGATACGTAAAACTTATTTACATTGTACCGTGGAAAGTACGGTTAATAACATCCAATTGTTGCTCACGAGTCAGCTTGATAAAGTTAACAGCATAACCGGAAACACGAATCGTAAGTTGTGGATAGTTTTCTGGGTGTTCCATTGCATCCAACAGTTGTTCACGAGCAAACACATTGACATTCAGATGATGTGCGTGGCTTCCAAAGTAGCCATCCATCATCGAAACAAGGTTTGTTTTGCGTGTTTCTTCTTCTTTACCCAGTGCTTTAGGCACGATGGAGAAGGTATTCGAGATACCATCTAAGCTGTGTTCATAAGGCAATTTGGCTACGGAACTCAGAGATGCCAGAGCGCCTTTTTTATCACGACCATGCATTGGGTTTGCACCTGGTGCGAACGGTTCGCCTGCTTTACGTCCATCAGGTGTTGTACCTGTTTTCTTACCGTATACCACGTTGGAAGTAATGGTCAGTACAGATTGAGTAGGAACCGCATTACGATAAGCTTTATGTTTGCGGATCATGCTCATGAAGCTTTCTACCAGTTCTACAGCGATAGTATCTACGCGGTCATCATTGTTACCGTAGCAAGGATATTCGCCTTCGATTTCAAAGTCAACAGCAATTCCTTTTTCGTTGCGAATTGGTTTAACTTTTGCATATTTAATGGCGCTCAAGGAGTCGGTAGCAACTGACAGACCCGCAATACCACAAGCCATGGTACGAAGAATATCACGGTCATGCAACGCCATTTCAATGCGTTCGTAGCTATATTTATCATGCATATAGTGAATAACATTCAAAGTGTTCATGTACAGTTTTGCCAGCCATTCCATCATAGGTTTGAAACGGCTTAACACTTCTTCGTAATCCAGCACTTCGCTTGTAATAGCTGGGAACTCAGGTCCTACTTGAACGCCGGATTTTTCATCCTTACCGCCGTTAATGGCATACAGTAGAGCTTTTGCCAAGTTGGCACGAGCGCCAAAGAATTGCATTTGTTTACCGATTCTCATAGCGGATACACAACAAGCAATACCATAATCATCGCCGTAGATTGGACGCATCAAATCGTCATTTTCATATTGAATGGAGCTAGTTTCAATAGAAACTTTTGCACAATATTTTTTAAAGCCCTCAGGCAGTTTTTCTGACCACAGTACAGTCAAGTTAGGTTCTGGAGCAGGTCCTAAGTTGTACAGTGTGTGCAAGAAACGGAAGCTGTTTTTGGTAACACGAGTTTCTCCAGTGACAGACATACCACCAATGGATTCTGTTACCCAAGTTGGGTCACCACTGAACAGTTCGTTGTAGTCAGGTGTACGCAGGAACTTAACAATACGCAGTTTCATAACAAAATGATCGACCAGTTCCTGAGCTTGTTCTTCGTTCATCGCACCTTCCTCAAGATCACGTTGAGTATAAATATCAAGGAATGAAGATACACGTCCCAAAGACATTGCTGCACCATTTTGTTCTTTAATCGCTGCAAGATATCCAAAATATACCCATTGGAAAGCTTCTTTTGCATTGTTAGCTGGTTTAGAAATATCAAAACCGTGCTCAGCAGCCATTTGTTTCAATTCATTCAAAGCACGAATTTGTTCAGAAATTTCTTCACGCAGACGGATTACGTCTTCTTCCATGGAATCAACTTCAAGGCTTTTCAATTGAAGTTTTTTATCTTGGATCAAGAAGTCTGCACCATACAGAGCTACGCGACGATAGTCACCGATTATACGACCACGACCGTATGCATCTGGCAGACCAGTAATGATGCCAGCTTTACGAGCTGCTCTCATTTCATCTGTATAAGCGTCAAATACACCTTGGTTGTGTGTTTTACGAATATGAGTGAAAATGTCAACAATGCTTTGTGGCACTTCAAAACCATAGGCTTTACAAGCATCGATCATCATCCGAATTCCACCAAACGGCTGCAAAGAACGTTTGAATGGAGCATCTGTTTGTACGCCGACAACTTGTTCTTTGTCCTTGTCCAAATAGCCTGGTTTATGTGAAATAATGGTGGATGGCGTATTTACGTCTACATCAAGAACGCCGCCGTTTGCCAACTCTTTTTTAGTAAGATCAGATACAATTTCCCACAATGCAGTTGTATTGGCGGTAGGACCAACCAAAAATTCTTCATTGCCAACATAAGGTGAGATATTTGTTTCAATAAAATCGTTGACGTTAACTTCTTTAGTCCATTTTCCTTTTTTAAAACCTCTCCAGCCAGATTGTTGCTCTTGTAATTCTCTCTCAATCACCGACATGTAAATCCCTCCAAATTGTTTGGTCTTCCGGACTTGTGATTTTTTTCACGTTTAAACTATTTCTTGAGCCCGGCCTTTTCACCGATGCCTTACGCTCAGTGTCGGGACCTTTCTTACACTCTTATTGTAGAATAATGATAGAGTGTAGTATGTGACAAAAATCACAATATGAGTGATTTTTGTCACTTTATTTTCCCTAGCTTCACGCGTATACCTCTAGCCTTGCCGTTCACCTCCCTTCCCAAACCAAGAGGCCCTCTATATAGAGAGCCTGCATTGGTATTGTATAGGAAAATGCTTAGTTACAAGCCTCTTCATACTATTATATTATTGATCAAAGCGTCCGTAGAAGGCATTACGGTATACATCAGCCAATTCAGTAACCAGCGGCAGCTTTGGATTTGCAGTTGTACATTGATCCTCAAAAGCGCGGTCAGCCAAATAATCTACACGTGATTCAAAGTCTTTTGGATCGAAACCAAGTTGTTGGAACGATTCCTCGATACCGAGTGTTTTGTTCAACTTACGGATCGCGTCAATTAAGCTGTTAACCCCTTCTTCAGTGGTACGTGCAGGCAGTCCCAGTATGCGTGCGATTTCTGCATAACGCTCATCTGCAACAAAGTGCGAATATTTAGGGAACGAAGCAAATTTTGTCGGTTTTTTTGCATTGTAGCGAATAACGTGCGGCAGCAAGATAGCATTCGTGCGGCCATGCGCTGTATGGTATTGTCCGCCCCATTTATGTGCAAGACTATGGTTAATACCCAAGAATGCATTAGCAAACGCCATACCTGCAAGTGTAGAAGCATTATGCATTTTTTCGCGAGCCAGCTTATCACCAGTCAGAGCCGATTGCTCCAGGTATTGGAATACCAGTTGAATAGCTTTAATTGCCAGACCATCTGTATAATCATTGGCCATTACAGACACATAAGCCTCGATAGCATGGGTCAGAACGTCCATACCCGTATCGGCTACAGCAGTTTTAGGCAGCGAATATACAAACACAGGGTCAATAATTGCCACATCAGGAGTCAACTCATAGTCAGCCAGCGGGTACTTCGTGTTGCCCAGGTTTTTGTCCGTAATAACTGCAAACGATGTAACTTCCGAACCTGTACCCGAAGTTGTAGGGATAGCCACAAATTGTGCTTTTTGACCCAGACGTGGGTACTTGTAAATCCGTTTACGGATATCCATGAATTTTTGTTTCAAGTTATTGAAATCAGTATCCGGATATTCATAGAACATCCACATGCCTTTAGCAGCATCCATTGGCGAACCGCCGCCGAGTGCGATGATGCAATCCGGTTGGAAACGTCTCATCATTTCAGTACCGCGCTCTACCGTAACTGTCGATGGATCTGGCTCTACTTCGGAGAACACTTCAATAGCAACCGGTGTTTGACGCTGGTGCAAATAATGGATGACACGGTCCACATATCCGAGTTTCACCATCATAGGGTCAGTGATAATGGCTACACGTGTGATATCAGGCATTTTAGCAAGATACTGTGTCGAATTTTTTTCAAAATAGATTTTGGAAGGTACTTTGAACCATTGCATATTCACCGTCCGTTTCGCCACCCTTTTCACATTAATCAAGTTAACTGCAGATACGTTCGACGAAGTCGAGTTACGACCGTACGAACCGCAACCAAGTGTCAACGAAGGAAGGTTGGTGTTGTAAATATCACCGATTGCGCCATGTGTGGAAGGTGCATTTACAATGATACGTCCTGTTTGCAAACGATCTGCGAAGCGAGCAATAACATCCTCATCTTGCGAATGGATTGCTGAAGAGTGACCCATACCGCCGAACTCTACGACTTCAGCAGCACGTTGGATACCTTGCTCTGCATTTTTCACTTTGTAGCAAGCCAATACCGGACTCAATTTTTCCGCAGATAATGGGAATTTGGTTCCTACTCCTTCAATTTCAGCGACCAAAATTTTGGTTCCTGCCGGTACTGTAATACCGCTCATTTCAGCAATTTTTACAGCAGACTGGCCGACAATGGCCGGGTTCACTGCACATTTTTCTACATTCATAGCTCCTTGAGTGAGCTTAGCTGCCTCTTCTTTATTTACAAAGTAGCAACCATTAGCAATCATCAATTTCTTCACTTGCTCGAAGATAGGCTCTTCAATAATTACAGCTTGTTCCGAAGCACAAATCATACCGTTATCAAAAGATTTAGAAAGGATAAGGTCGTTCACGGCCTGTTTGATATCGGCTGTTTTCTCAATAAAGCAAGGTACGTTACCAGGACCTACGCCAAGTGCAGGTTTACCACAGCTATAAGCTGCCTTAACCATGCCTGATCCACCAGTTGCCAAAATCAACGCTACATCAGAGTGGTTCATCAGTACATTTGTTTTATCCATCGAAGGTGCTTCAATCCATTGAATACAATCCGCTGGAGCACCATGTTTAACAGCTGCTTCAAGCAAGACGCGAGCTGCTTCCGCACTACACGATTGAGCAGATGGATGGAAGCCGAAAATGATTGGGTTACGTGTTTTAATGGCAATTAACGCTTTGAACATCGTAGTCGAAGTTGGGTTTGTTACTGGAGTAATCCCCATGATAATACCGACTGGTTCAGCTATCTTTTGAAAACTATCAAAGTCATTGTCTTCAATGACACCGACGGTTTTCTCATTTTTAATGCTATGGTAGACATATTCTGTTGCAAACATGTTTTTGGTGATTTTGTCCTCGTACACACCGCGTCCTGTTTCTTCAACAGCCAACTTCGCGAGGTGCATGTGCTTATCCATCCCTGCGAGTGCCATAGCTTGTACGATTTCGTCAATCTGCTCCTGATTCATACTCATGAAAGCTTGCTGTGCCCGGTTCGCCCGGTCAATCAGCGTTTGAATATACTGCTCTGCGCTTTGCTCTTTTTGGATAACCTCGTTTTTAACAGCCATTTCCCTCATCCTCCTGTTATCTCGTGTACTATCTCTTGTTCACGCACTGATCGTAACACAGCTTTCTAAGATATTTTGTGATTTTTTTCACAATCTATTTAAAATTTTATTTTATGAAGTGAATTAAATCACAAAGTTTGGAATTCTGCCACTTTTACCCCCTCATCTTGCCCCAAAAACGCATTGCACAGGTATATAATGAATTTGAATTGATCAAGTTGCAGATAAAATAACATAGGATACAAAGGGGAAATGGACGATGAGAAACCCTACAAATGTAATGGAAGCCCGCGGCAACACCTGTTGCTTCTCGGAGGCCAGCTTCAACCGGCTGCAAGTGATGATGAAAGATCGAGTTATGCCAGAAAGTTCGCATCTGTTCTGGGAAGGAGATACAGCGGATAAGCTGTTTTATATTAAGCGCGGACGCGTAAAAGTGACCAAAACAACGGATGAGGGTAAGGAACTTATTCTATATATGTATCAAAGCGGCGATCTTGTTGGTCAAGCTGATCCTTTCTTCGGCACTAAGCATTCCTTTTCTGCTGAGGTTCTGGAGGACAGTGATATTGGCGTAATCGATCATACAGATTTGGAGTTGCTTATTTGTCAGCATTGTGATTTTGCGATTGACTTTATGAAATGGATGGGATCGCATCACCGCATTACCCAGACCAAGTTCCGCGATTTGATGATGTACGGCAAGCCTGGCGCTCTATGTTCCACACTCATCCGACTATGCAACACCTATGGTGAGCCTCACGGCGACTATATTCTGATTCATAAAAAGATTACTCATACTGACTTATCAAATATGATCGGTGCTACCCGGGAAAGTGTAAATCGGATGCTCAGTGATCTGCGTAAGAAAAATGCAGTCGAATACGATAATGGTATGATTGTTGTCAAGGATTTGGAAATGCTGCAAGGTGTATGTCATTGTGAATTGTGCCCACGTGAGATTTGCCGGATATAATAAATTTTTTTAATGTAAAAGGGAGTGCTGTAAGCCATTATTAGCTTATAACACTCCCTAATTTTATTCCACTCCCCATTTTTTAGAGAACGGACGGGACAGTAACAAAGCACATAACTCGACCTTCTTCTGCCTACCCACTTTAAAACTGCAAACATAGATAACTTAAATTTCCCATCTCATAGCTTCTATGGATGACCTTAGCTTTGTTTGCAGGGTCGCCACTACCCATTGCAATAAACAACGGTACAAAGTGTTCTGCTCTAGGTACAGCCTGACGAGCATACGGCGCTTCGCTTTCATAGTGATCTAAAGCTTCTATATCTCCGCTTTGCACTTTTTCGATAATCCAGTCATCAAAATCAATTGCCCAACGTTCCGTTTTCGTTTCTCCCCATTTGACAATACGCAGATTATGGACAGTCACGCCACTGCCAATGACCAGAATATCTTGTTCTCCCAACTCACGCAGCACTTCACCAATGGCAAATTGTGCTTTGGGCGAGAGGTACGGATTTACGGAAATCTGAACTACCGGAATGTCTGCCTCAGGATACATACGATGCAACAATGTCCAGGAACCATGATCCAGTCCTCTCACATGATCAGTTTGTACCTCGATGCCGTTTTGTTCATATAACTTTTTCAACTTATTAGCTAGTTCAACAGAACCATGTGCTGGATATTTCACTTCGTACAGTTCCGGTGGGAAACCTCCAAAATCATAAATTGTATCGTATATGTCATCCATTGAACTAATCGTTAACATTTGTGTCTCCCAGTGAGCTGTAAAGATAACAATCGCCTTAGGATGAATGCTTTTCCCCAACTGCTCTAAAAATGCAGTATAGTCCGTCTGTTCAATAGCAAGCATAGGTGATCCGTGGGCTAAAAATAAAGATGGTATCATTAAATCTCCTTATCGTATAAAGTTTATTTTATTCATATAGTAACTTTATGTAAGTTATAATACATAAGTAATAGAGTAATGTCAATCTCGATGCCAGCATATACTCAAAGATCAGCAATTTCTTTAAATAAAGATTGATATAGGTACAAAGTCATAGTAATATGTAACTAATAAATTTTAAAATACTACTATATTTCGATACAAAGGACTGGTTTCTATGGAGATACATACTTCGAATTGCCCAAAATGCGGTTCCATTTTCCGTCAAAATCTTAGAAACCTGTGTAGCACTTGTATTCAAGAAGAAAATATATTCTTTGACCGCTGTTCTAACTATCTATGGAGGCATCCTTCTACTCATACCCGCCAACTCAGTGATGTGACTGGCACACCTATGGATTTGCTCACAGATTGGGTAAGAGCAGGCAAATTTCCCTCCACATACAGTCAGCTTGATTATCCTTGCGAGTCCTGCCGTTCTCCCATTTATGCAGGAAGACTTTGCCACTCGTGCTTAGGCACATTTCGTACAGCCGCACTGGATATTCAATCCCGTGTCCCCCGCCGTACAACAGCCGGAGTATTCTCAGTAGCAGGCCGTGCTAAAAGCTATTAAGCCGTACTGCCTATCACAAAATAAAAAAACAGCCTTTTTCCTAGGAAAAGGCTGTTTTGCTATGAAAAACACTTAATGAGTTTGGTGATCATCTAATCCATTCCTCAGCCCAAAATTGAATCTGCTCCATAACCGGCTGAAGTGCACGACCTTTGGTGGTCAGCTCATATTCAATGCGGACAGGAGTTTCCGGATATACATGGCGTGTAAGAATCCCTTCATTTTCCAGATCCTTCATCCGCTCTGATAACATTTTGTCACTCATTGTGGGAATCAGATTGGAAATATCCTTAAACCGCTTGGGACCGCTCATCATGGATTGAATAATCAATCCATTCCAGCGCTTACCCAGACATGAAAAGGCGGTTTCAAAACGCGGACACATTTTTGTAAATTGCGGTTGACTCTCCAAATTTTTCACCTTCTTTTGCATTTCGGTTTGATAAAGCTTTCCTTTTGTTAGTATATATCATTTTAGCATACTTTATCCCGAAAGAAAACACTTTCTTAAATTTAATTACCTGTGATGATAAAGTTGCCATGACCAAAACTGATTATACAACAAACCAATGCGGCAGGTATATGTCTAATTCGTTAAATACAAAAAGGCGGAATCCCAGAGGTTCCGCCTGTAAATCTGTTCTTTATAGAATTTATCATAATGTGATAATTGTAACTATACCAACACTCCACCAAGAGGCCTTACTGGTTCACTCCTACCATATATTGGTTTTTTATTACTTGTCGGAGAAGCCCAACGGATGCTGTTAGCAATGACCTTCAAAATATCAGGTTGGTAATAAGTTGGATAGGTTTCATGCCCTGGTCTGAAATAAAATATTTTACCACTGCCTCGATGGAAGGTGCATCCAGTTCTAAATACTTCGCCGCCTTCAAAGTTACTGATAAAGACCAGTTCATCCGGCGCAGGAATATCAAAGAACTCTCCATACATCTCTTCCTGCTCTAAGAGAATTTTGGCGTCTATCCCTTCTGCAATGGGATGTGACGGATTTACTGACCAGATAATCTCCTGCTCGCCTGCAACTCTCCATTTTAAATCACAACTGGTGCCCATCAGAGCTTTAAATGGCTTAGAAAAATGGCCTGAGTGCAGTACGATGAGGCCCATCCCTTCCTGCACACGCTTGACGACACGCGCTGTAACTTCATCGCTCACCTGGTCGTGGGCTTTATGTCCCCACCACAGCAGCACATCTGTGGAATTGAGGATTTCTTCTCCCAAACCATGCTCGGCATTATCACGCAGAGTAGCTGTTCGAGTGGCAAAACCTTCATCTGCCAAGCCGTCAGCCAATGCTTGGTGTATGCCGTTAGGATAAATCCGTTTGGCTTCTTCATTTAACTTCTCGTTCAGAAATTCATTCCAAATGGTGACGTTAATCATCACAGTTCCCCCTATTAGGTTAGACCCACCACATCTCGCTCAGCGGTTCTTCAATCAGGACCTGGCGAAGATTATGGACAGCCTTAGTAAAGCCTTCTTCTACAGACATCAGACCGTCTTCATGCTCAATACTTACTACATAATCGTATCCCACCAGACGCAGAGCACTGATAATATCTGCCCAGGTTTTTACATCATGACCATAGCCCACAGTACGGAACTGCCATGCACGATCTAACATATTCGTATACTCCTGCATATCAGTAAGTCCGTATTTATTAACATTGATCGGATCAATCGTCGTATCCTTGGCATGGAAATGGTGGATGGCTCCCTCTCGGCCCAAAATTTGAACCGCCTGTACGGGATCAATTCCCTGCCACCACATATGGCTCGGGTCCAAATTAGCACCAATGACCTCTCCTGCCGCTTCACGCAAACGAAGTAAGGTTGCTGGTGTATGCACGGAGAAGCCCCCGTGTAACTCCAGCCCTATTTTAACATGGTGATCTGCTGCAAATTTACCTGTCTCGGTCCAGTAAGGAATAATTTTATTTTCCCATTGCCACTTCAATACTTCTTGAAAATCATTAGGCCACGGAGCCACGGGCCAGTTTGGATACTTCGCGTCCTCGTGATCCCCCGGACAGCCTGAGAAAGTGTTCACAACAGGAACTTCCAGCTTTTCCGCCAAGCGGACGGTTTTCAAAAATGCATCATGATCAGCCTGTGCCAAATGCTTTTGCGGGTGAAGCGGATTGCCATGACAGCTAAGCGCGCTAATCGTTAGTCCGCGAGATTCTACTGCCTTTTTAAAATTTTTGAGCGCCGTATCGTTCTCCAGCAGCTCATCAGGCTTGCAATGCTTATCTCCCGGGTTGCCACCTGTTCCAATTTCTACAGCATCCAATCCCTGAGAAGCCACATAATCCAGCGCCTCCTCTAGCGAACGTCCACCAAACAGCACCATAAATACTCCAAGTTTCAAAAGAAATCCCTCCCTGTATCATATGTGAAAAAAGCTGCTTTCATTATAGTGATTGTCTATTCGGGATAATTACAGGCTTAGTCAAAGTAAACTGCTTTTCCCGTGCGGGCCGATTCATAGATGGCTTCCAAAATTTCAGTAACAACCAGTGCCTGCTCCGGCTTCACAAGAAGTTCTTTGTCGTCCAGAATAGATTCGATCCACAGACGGGCTTCACGGTCTGCTTCATTTTCCGTTTCACCGGAGTAAAAGGCAACTCCTCCTGCATTCAGATCTATTTTTGTATCAAACAAACGGCTATTTTTTTCTCCGTTAATGCGCAATCCATCCTGCATATCTGCTCCGCCTTCGGTACCGCATAACAACGTCTTGGCTTCACCAAACTCTACAACATTTAATGCCCAGCTGGATTCCAATACAATTGTAGCTCCATTTTGCATGGTGATGAATCCAAAAGCTGAGTCCTCTACTTTAAATTCATCAGGATTCCACGGTCCAAAAGCGTTTGCTGCATTTTTTCGGTCTCCCAGCTTATGGAAGGTTGAACCTAGTACGCTTTTAGGCTTGTAATTATCCATCAGCCAAAGTGTCAGGTCGAGTGCGTGTGTGCCGATATCAATAAGCGGGCCACCCCCCTGTTTCTCTTCATCCAAGAACACTCCCCAGGTTGGAACCGCACGGCGGCGTAGAGCAATGGCTTTACCCAGATAAATCTCACCAAGCTCTCCTTGCTCGACCAATTGCTTCAGATACAGACTGTCATCACGATAACGATTTTGATAAGCAATGGACAGCTTTTTGCCTGTACGGTTGGCCGCATCAAGCATTTCCCGTGCCTGCTCAGCAGTTTTAGCCATCGGCTTTTCACATAGCACATGCTTACCTGCCTCCAGCGCCGCTACTGTAATTTCTGAGTGCGAGTCGTTAGGGGTACATACATGTACAACTTCAATGTCTTTATTTTCTAGCAACTGACGGTAATCGCTATAAACTTGCGATCCTTCTGCACCATACTTTTCAGCAGCCTCTTCAGCACGTTCTGGTATAATGTCACAGAAAGCAATGATTTCTGCTCTCTTTTGCTTGGCAAGACTCGGCAAGTGTTTGCCGTTGGCAATGCCCCCACAACCGATAATCCCGATCTTGAGTGTTTTAGACATGAATATTTCCTCCTTGAGCTGCGTATTGTTGGAGCCACTTCATACTGGTTTCAATGCTTTCGATTGGAGGATTTGAGCTGAAATCCTGTTCCACGACAACCCAATCCACACCTGCTTCAATAGCGGCGTCTGTAATAGCCTGAAGCTGCACTTCTCCTTTGCCTAACTCTACAGTAATTGCTTTCTGCTGCTCGTCACGTGCCATATCCTTTAAGTGAATGATAGGTAGGCGTCCACGATATCGTCCGATGTATTCCACTGGATCATAGCCTCCATAGTATACCCAACAAGTATCCATTTCGACCTGTAACAAATCATCGGGAACCGCATCATATAGAGCATCGAATACCGGGCGATCATTGATTTTCTCTGTTAGTTCAAAATCATGATTGTGATAGGCGAGTATCAACCCATGCTCCTTTACTTTTTCACCAATATGATTCAGATTAACAAAAAGGTCATCCCACTCCCGCTCTTCTTCGGTTAAATAAGGAACAATGAGGTATTTATTGCCCAATTCTTTGTGATATGCAATTTCCTCATCCAAATGATGCAGCAAGCGGCTGTATTGTATATGGGTTCCGACAACCTCCAGATTCAGCTCATCCAAAAGCGCTCTGACATCCTTGGCACTACGTCCGAAAAAGTTATGAAACTCAACCCCTTTATAGCCCAGCTCAGCTACCTTGCGCAATGTACCTTCAAAATCCTGTTCAATCTCTTCCCTAACTGTGTATAATTGCAATCCTACTTTAGTCATTCTCCTTCACCTCTTTGTCAGGATGAATTTCCGTTATATCTGTTCCATTACACCTGCTTGCCCGCCTCTGGTATCGCACATCTGCAGTGCCTGGCAGCCAGGTACCGGCAGATAAATGCAAGCTCCATCTCAAGCCGAAGCATCGATCCTTCCACTTTGTATACGTTTTCAACACTCAATTTATCGACCCTCTCCTTGGCCCTTCCATTCAATAGATCACCAAAGGTCACTACTTCAAAGGGCGGGTTGGTTTGGAGAATTTTAAGATATACCGAGCTAGTGTTACCACAGCTGATAATCCCGGCCTTGATTCGTTTTACGTCTTCACACTCCTTGGCCTCTAACATGTACTTTCTCATCTAACATGTAAGCTTTACAGTTCACATGGTATTCTATTTTGCTTTCGTTTAAAATGAATAATATGATTAAAACATGAACAATCTGGTCAATATTTGAAACAGCCATATGCCCAAAGGAGTCATCATCATGTCTATCATTGAGCCTTGCCAGGTTCTTACCGCAGGCTATTCCTTCCACCGTAAGCCCTTTTATTCGAACCAGCCTGATGGAATCAAAAATTATTTATTCCGTCTGCAAACAGATGGACGCTGTCAAGCACGCATTGACGGGAAAATGACACGGATTGAGGCAGGTGATCTGCTGCTGTTCAATCCAACCGAGCCTTATGAACTGGATATTCACAGTGAGTTGAATCCCATGGGAGAACAGGTTGTTGAAAGTGGGGATTATCACATTTTTTTCGGTGGTCCGTGGGTAGATGAGTGGTGGAATCATCACAAACGTCCCAACCGAATTAAGGTTCAACTCACAGAAGCCCTGCTTGGTCTATTTCGTCAGCTCGTGTTGGAGCAGCGACGTATTTCTAATCCTTACCCGGAAATATCAAGCTATTACATACGCATTTTATGTTTGGAGTTTGACCGTATACTATCTGAGCAGCCCATTGCTACTCATCATAACTATCTTGCTTATCAGATAAAAAATTATATTGAAGAAAATGCATCATCTAATTTTAAGCTGGATGATGTCTCTTCACACGTTGGAATCAGCGTATCACGAGCGGTACACCTTTTTAAAGAAACGTTCGATACGAGCATTATGCAGTACACACTGGACATCAGGCTCAACATGGCAAGGGAGCGTATCATTTTCAGTCCCATGTCACTGGAACAAGCCGCCGAATCGTCAGGA
The DNA here is from genome assembly GCF_011066175.1 of Paenibacillus sp. EKM211P. Lineage (NCBI taxonomy): Bacteria > Bacillati > Bacillota > Bacilli > Caryophanales > Paenibacillaceae > Paenibacillus > Paenibacillus sp. EKM211P. The sequence goes on along the minus strand of NZ_JAAMNS010000004.1, from coordinate 182,455 downwards.
TTTGCGAACTACACATACTTTCATCGTGTATTTCGTTCCCGCTTTGGTATGTCGCCCAAGGAATTTAGGTTGATTCACCGCGAGCAATTGTAGGAAAAAGAGAGCGTTCAGGGGAACGCTCTCTCTTTTTTATAACAATATACCGATACTACTCACATACCACAATCTGTTTTTACGGAGCAATCGTCAGAATCACAACTGACATCGGTGGCAGTGTAACATCCAAATGCTGACCTTGCAGCTGATAAGATGTAAAAGCTTCCTTTTTCACCCGCTCTGGCTGATCAAATGTATTATGTGCCTGCATATCGTCACTGGCTAAGACAACACCATTGATCTCCTTAACCTCTTCGAGCCCTCTTAGCTCAAGGCTCAAATTTGCCGATTCACCTGGATGGACGTTGCATAAGCTTATATGAATAAAGCCATCTTGTGCCTTAGAGGCGGACACACTTACTTGTGGGATGGAATCTCCATCATACTCATAGTTGCCTACCTTCCCCTGAATAGCCAGTGCTTGTGCATCCTGATGCACTTTGAACATTTCAAATACATGGTATGTCGGCGTCAACAGCATAGCAGGGCCTTCTGTCAAAACCATCGCTTGCAAAACGTTGACCATTTGAGCAATGTTGGTCATTTGCACACGATCATGATGATTATGGAATATGTGCAGGTGTAGTCCGGCTACCAGCGCATCCCGCATCGTATTTTGCTGATAAAGGAAGCCAGGATTGGTACCCGGCTCGGTCAGGAACCAAGTTCCCCATTCATCGACGATCAGCCCGACCCGTTTGTCAGGATCATATTGGTCCATAATGGCAGAGTGACGAGTAATCAGTTCATCCATATGCAATGATTTTTTCATCGTCTCAAACCATTCTGCTTCATCAAAACCAACTGCGTGTCGTTTCCCTTCCCAACTCCCCGGAATTGTGTAGTTGTGTAGACTCAAACCGTCCATCAGATGCCCGGCTTCGCGCATCAGCACTTCGGTCCAACGGTAATCATCCACATTCGCCCCACCAGCTATTCGATAAATGCGATTCTCTCCATAGTTACGGACATATGTCTGATAGCGGCGATACAAGTCGGCATAATATTCAGGGCGCATGTTACCGCCACAGCCCCAGTTTTCGTTACCCACTCCAAAATATTTGAGCTTCCAAGGTTTTTCACGACCGTTTTCCTGACGCCATGCAGCCATAGGGGACTCCCCGTCAAAGGTCATGTACTCTACCCACTCCGACATTTCCTGCACTGTACCACTGCCTACATTCCCACAAATATACGGCTCTGCATTCAATAGCTCACACAGCTGGAAAAACTCATGTGTACCAAAATGGTTATTTTCAACCACACCGCCCCAGTGCGTATTTACCATTCTTTTGCGGTTTTCTTTCGGTCCAATCCCATCTTTCCAATGATATTCATCCGCAAAACAGCCCCCAGGCCAGCGCAGCACAGGAATGTTCAGCTGTTTCAGCGCTTCTACCACATCATTTCGAATTCCGTCAGTGTTAGGGATTGGAGAGTCCTGTCCCACCCATAAGCCTTCATAAATGCATCGTCCAAGATGCTCAGCAAATTGCCCATAAATATTTTTATTAATGACACCCTGTTCCCAATCGATATTTACAATAACAGAACCCTTCACAACAAACCCTCCCAAAACATTAAGATTGTTGGAACATCACACAAATGATTGCGCTTTCATAACGGTATAAATTACACTCTCACTACCGTTATCTTCTTGGAATCTAATGTTACACATTGTCATGCCTAATAACCTCTTTATTAATATAAATATTAATAATTAAACAAAAACATTTTACGTGTTTAATATATTTTATTGTCTACAATTTGTCAATTGCTAACAGCAAAGTCCAAGCAAACTAAAAAGGTCTGCCATTAAGGCAGACCAGGGGATGACTACTTTAGCCTGTAATCTCAGGTTTAACTGAGTCTGAGCTTTACATTTTTCAAGCTGATCCTTGCCAACGTGAACCGTGGTAACTGGGACAATTTTGAGTTGCTGCCAGGGCACGTATACGAACAATACTTCCGCTAATGCCACATGTATGCCCCGACATTAACTCCTCGCATTGTGCGCAGGCCAACAGTCTGGCTTCGTACACTTCATCGTTTACACATTCCATTTTGGGTCTCATATTGTTTAGAATTCTGGCAATTTGCTCTTCCGATAAAGCGATATCTCTTTCACAGCCTTTACAAGTACTTGGCATAGGTATATCTTCCATTATCAGCGCATCCTCCCGATCAACAATATACTCTAATAAAAACGGTTATTTCCACGATGCCCTAAATGATTTTACCAGATGCTTTATTTTAGCTGGACTTATTTCCGTTCCGACGGGAGCTGAGCGGCCGCCTCGGATACAACCATTGCCAAGTCCTCATTTCCGAACATAGACAGCACTCCTAATACTGTATCCAGCGGAATATCACCTGCTTCTTCGCGTGATACAGTCAGCTTGCGTATTCGTAGCAGACGCTCGTTGCTATCCTGCTGTGGATACGCTACACGATATAATTCCTCTGGCTCCAAGCCGTTATTAATGCACCATTGAGCAAACACAAGGATCATCATATCTTCTTCTTGCTTATAATTTTCAATAATGGCCTCTTCTAGCTGTTTACCGCGGTTGTCTTCTTCCATTGATACATTTCTCCTTCAACCTAATTCTTGATGTCTGGATCGTCATAGTTCGATATTAATCAAGCAAACGACTAATCAGTTCTTCCGCCAGCATATGGCTTTCCAACACTTTTCCAGCTTGTATAGCGCATTCCTCCGGACGATGAATATGCTCCAGAAAATGATTCACCATCCCGGTAAATCCCCGTCTTTCCAATATTGTCTCCCAACTTCCAAAAGTTTGAGTTTGTGATAAATTATTTTTTCGCATGAAAACAGCCTGTTCCATATTCGTTACCTCAACAGACCGTCCTGCCCCGTGAAGCTCCAGCTTCTCTATGTCAGCCCCTGCCTGTCTGCTCATACTGTATGTACCGGCAGCATTCCCCAAACGCAAAGTCCCAAATGCAGCGTCCATGTAACCTTCACTCGTTGTATCCAGACTACTATGCAGTAGCTCATAATTATCGCCACCCAGCCATAATAGCAAGTCAAGCATGTGAATTAAATCATCATAAACCGTCTGTGCCGCCGGTCTACGATCATATCCAGTTCGGTGTTTAATCGCCGCACATTGACTGAAACCGCCCACTTCCTCTAGCCAAGCTTTTGCAGCCACATAGTGCGGAGCAAAACGTCGATTAAAACCTACCGCCAGCAGTACAGCCTGTGCCTCCGCGAAAGCAGTCATTTCCAGATTCTGACGAACATCATAGGACAATGGTTTATCCACGTACACCGCTATCCCTTTTTCAATACACGCCATGACTAGGTCAAAATGAGCTTCGGTGGCCGCATGTATAAATATTGCTTCCGGCTCCCATGCCAGCATTTCCTTCACATCCGTCGTTCCTCTTGGTAGTCTATACTGCTCCATAATAGAACTGACCGGCTCCTGTGAACGGTTCATGACACCTACGATGTCTACACCTTGGTGTGCAGCCAGTAACGGCAGGTACACTTTACGAGCGATACCACCCAATCCTGCAATCGCTACTCTTGTCTTGATTTGCTTGTCCATATCGTTCCACCTCTAATCACTCATTTCATCTGTTGTCTAGTTTACATGGAAGTCCGCTGACAAGCAAAGAAAAGAGGCTACTCCCGATCCAGATGGACCTGACGGAACAGCCTCTAAGACTTGAGTATCCAGCTTCAGCCAGATTACTTCAATATAAGTCAGCTTATGCGTGCAATGCTTCCTTTTTTGTTTTCTCACTTTTTATTTTTTTAACACGCATCCCAATGGCTACAACCAAAACTACAACCAAGGCTTCGAAACCATATTTAACGACTCCATTTGCGAACCAGTGTGCAATTAATGGCTCAGCCACCACCATTTTAGCAGCGGTATACGCTAATACTGCGGCTCCAATCGTAATCACTACCGGGTAACGTTCTGTCAGTTTCAGAATAATCGTGCTTCCCCACACCATGATCGGAACGGAAATTGCCAGACCGAGAATAACAAGTAGCATATCTCCATGAGCGGCTCCCGCAACAGCAAGCACATTATCGAGTCCCATCATTGTATCCGCAATAATAATGGTGCGAATCGCTGCCCACATCTGATTTGTAGCTGAAATTTCATGTTTTTTCTCTTCGACCAACAACTTATAGGCGATATAGATAAGGGCGAGACCCCCAACCAAACGCAATCCATATATTTGCAGTAAGTATGTGACCAGCACGGTAGCAATCACACGAATGATGACTGCTCCCACCGTCCCCCAGATAATGACCTTCTTTTGATTGGCCTTATCAACATTCCGCGCCGCCAAGCCGATTACGATCGCATTGTCACCAGCTAGCACCAGATCAATGACAATGATGGACAATAATGCGGTTAAAAACTCAATTGACAAAAAATCCATACGTGTCTCCCACCTTCTTTATTTATTTGTTATACTGTACATAGTTCAGCGCTTTATACTAAAAAAGCGCCATTTCGCGGAATCCGGAAACGGCGCTTGACCCCATTTTGGCATCAAAAAAAGACCATTTACCCGGATTCCTAAAATCCTGGCAAAGGTCTCGCTTACAACATTACGTTGCCAATAAAGCCGGGGATTAAGAATCCCGTAATGACGACTTTACTCGCTGAGCTACTCCCCTTTGGGAACTATTCTGTTAGTGGCAGTATAGCATACATTTTTGGGAATGTGAACCCTATTTTTTCTGTATAAGCAAAAAGCCGAACAGGGATATTGAAAGAGGTATGTAAATGAAAAAATGGTTACTCCCCGCGGCTTATGTTTCGCTGCTCTGCATCGCGTTTATCTACAGATATGATTGGCTCGCATGGGCAGACAAGCAAACCTCCTTTCCGGTTCTGCTGCTGCTCGCATTTTTATTCGCGTTAATTCCGTTTATCCCTTACAAGCTGATTATCGCTTCCATTGCTTATGCAGCAGGCGCCTGGCAAGGTGCTCTGATCTGCTGGCTTGGCACTACTTTCGCTGCGTTGGTCGTATACAGTGCCGTACGTACCCTGTTTCGTGGCAAAGGACGTGCTTATTTGGAGCGTGTTCCCGCACTGGAGCGCTTCAATCAGGTCATGGAGAAAGAGCCTTTTACTGCTGTGCTACTGGCTCGCCTGATTCCAGTCATTCCTCAGGCAGCTGTAAATGTATATGCCGGAGTAGCAGGGTTTCCGTTCTGGAGCTTTATGCTAGGCACAGCGATCGGCAAGCTTCCCGCAATTGCAGTGTATGCTTATGCAGGCGGTACCTTTGCGGAACATCCAATCACGGGTTTGTTTATTTTACTGCTATATACTGCACTGGTAGGTGGCGGATTTGTACTTTACCGAAAAAGAGTTAGGCGCGCCAACAAAACATGATAGCAATGAGTTTGTACCGGTTCTGTAGAATGTTTGATTGCTTTTTTTGGGACACACTATACACCTACGCAGCTGAGTACTTTCTGATGTTTCGTTGGATTTTGCAAAAATCCCGTATATAATTTAATTGTAAGCTATTTAAATAACAACTAATTAAACATTCTCAGATTGGAGTGATAAAATATGAGCACCAACAATCCAAACACGGTAGAAAAGGCAACTTTTGCGGGCGGCTGCTTCTGGTGCATGGTCTCCCCTTTTGAGGAAATGCCCGGTATTTTGAAGGTTAGATCTGGATATACAGGGGGTCACACCGAAAATCCTACCTATGAAGAGGTATGCTCTGAAACAACGGGACATGTGGAAGCCGTACAGATTACATTCGACCCCCAAGTGTTCCCGTATGAAAAACTGTTGGAGCTATTTTGGCAACAGATTGATCCAACGGATGAAGGTGGACAATTTCACGATAGAGGTTCATCCTACCAAACGGCTATTTTCTATCATAATGATGAACAACGCATCAAGGCAGAGGCTTCCAAAGAAGCTCTTGCTCAAAGTGGCCGTTTTGACAAGCCCATTGCAACATCTATTCTGCCTGCCGCAACTTTTTATGAAGCAGAAGAATATCATCAGAACTATCATAAGAAAAACCCCGCTCACTACAAACGCTACCGCAAAGGGTCGGGACGTGAAGATTTTATTGAGCAAAATTGGGCTGCCAAGATTGATAAGTCCGGGCTCAAAGATCGGCTGACGCCTATTCAATACGAAGTAACACAAAAAAACGCGACCGAGCGCCCATTTCAAAATGAGTTTTGGGATCATGAAGCTGAAGGCATTTACGTGGATATCGTATCAGGAGAGCCTTTGTTTAGTTCACTAGACAAATATGATGCGGGTTGCGGCTGGCCTAGCTTTACCCGTCCGTTGCGCAGTTACAATGTCAAAGAAAAGACCGATCTCAGCCATTTCATGATTCGTACCGAGGTGCGAAGTCGCGAAGCAGACTCCCATTTAGGGCACGTATTCGATGATGGTCCAGGTCCAGAGGGTTTGCGTTATTGTATCAATTCTGCCGCGCTCCGCTTTGTGCCTCAGGAAGACTTGGAGCGTGAAGGATATGGAGCATATAAGTCATTATTTGAAAAGTAAGCAGCCGTAAAATCATTAAGGCTGACCCGGAATCATCTTTATTAGATGGTCACGGGTCAGCCTTTTTTGGATATGGCAGCACATCTTTACTGATCTAGCTCATCACCCACCCAAGCCAAATGGCTAGCGGTACCAGCAATAGCTGAGCTAATAAAGTTCCTGCCAAACGCGAGATGATCATCCAACCGTACACACTATTCATCCGAATTAGGGGTAGCTCCCCTCGTAGCGTTTTTTCTGACAACACCGCCAATCTTGGATCAATTAACAAGGTCAACAATACCGTTGCGACGCCATTGATTAAGCCTGACGACATTGACATTGCCGTACCTTGGGCGGGCCATAGAAATGACGCATACAAGGCAGATACCACTCCAGTTGTATAAATTGCGGTAACGGCAATATTTAAAATAATTAGACGCTTGGGGATCACTCCACTGATCAGGGAGGTAAGCATGGACCAGCTAGGGCGCTTTATGTAGTAGCCTGCATGCTTCCAGCGATTTCGACTCATTAAATGACGTATTAAAGCTGGAATAGATCCAGTATGCTCCAAATGCACAATCCATCTGGCTGACATGCGCACCACTGTTGGATACAGTAATATAGCAAACATAGTTCCAACGGTGGCGGCCAGCAATACCCCGTGCATATACAGTTCCAGTCTCGTATCCGTTCCGCCCAATTGGGCTGACTCTTTAGCCTGATCGACCATCCCTCCAAGTAAAGGCCCCTGCGCCATATTGGAGGTGCGTGAAACCAACAGCAGCATTCCGGCCACGGTTAAGGCCAATCCAATCCGACGTGCTCGCAAACCACCAAGCCGAAGAGCATAAGACAAGCTATCGGTAGTATGAATGATGATGGTTAGTAAAAAAACGAAACCCCAGGCAAGCAAATGTTCCACTCCTTTTTCTGGTATTCTGCACACCATTATACGCCTTTTCTCAAGATATATTTTACAATACATTCATTACCTTAATTTTTGTTTGTCTAAGCCAACAACGGGTAATACATAATACAACATCTGCTAAAAAGGAGTGTGCAACAATGCCTTGGAACAAACATGATTACCCGCCATCCATGAAAAATCTGGAACCCCGGGTGCGAGAAAAAGCCGTTGATATCGCTAACGCTCTACTCCGCGAGGGCTATGAAGAAGGGCGTGCTATTGCGATTGCCACTGCTCAAGCTGAAGAATGGAACGATAATCATCCAGTAGAAGAAAATAAGAAGTAGAAAAAATATAAAAACAGCATTCAAGTTACAATGGGTATGACCAAAATTTTGCTTTTTCTAATTCTAAAGAGTCCTTCATGTGCTGCTGAACGTGAATTGCCGAGCGATCAAAGAAGAGGGAGATGAAGCTGAATACAGCGAAAGGGTGTTACGTAAGAAGATTTCTCTCCTGACGTAACACCCTTTCCTTATTGACGAAGGCTGTGGACGACCGGCACTGTTTTGGCAACTACCTTTTTAGCGGGATTAGCCGCTGGCAGTACCTTTTTCACAGGTCGGTGCAATTGGAACGTGGTCGTCCATGTAATTATTTTTCCGGCAAGCCACACAGCCAGTATAGTAAACATTGTTTCCTTTACAGGCAGATACAACAGCGATAATCCTAGCACGATGATGTCACTGACAATAAACACGTTGCCGATTTTCCATCCGCGCCACTCGCTCACCAGCAGAGACAAAATATCATCGCCCCCGGTTGCTCCACCGAATCGCAGTACGATTCCGGCTCCTAAACCTGTGAGCACCCCACAAAGTAGAGCTGCTATCAGCAGATTTCCATGCAGATCTATAACCAGAGTCGAGTATTTCTCAAATCCTGCATAAAACAGTGAAAAGGCGACGGCTCCGATTAATGCTAGCATCATAAATCTTTTGCCCTTCAGTACCCATGCCAGCAATATGACAGGAACATCAAGCATCAGCATACTCCATGCTGGAGATATGCCAAACGCATAATGCCCCAGCAGAGCTAAGCCTGCAAATCCGCCCTCTGACAAATGATTCTGGGCGTTAATGTGATAGTACGTAAAAGCTAAAATGCATGTTCCGAGCAACATGACAGCAATCTGTCTCAGTGCTCCATTGTTCACGATAGATTCGTAAGTTTTCCTCATACAGGCTCCCTCGGTTTCTCGTAAGTTTGATGTGGATGAACCCACTCTTACGGAAGCAACCTGGTAAGATGTGCCTGGAGGACTTGGTCCTTCGCATGTACAATCCCCTCTTCCGCAGAGTTGGCTTTCGCAACTTGACGTTACTCCGCGGAAAAGCTAAGTATAAGACAGATCAAATCGTTTCCAAATCGTCCTTTGGGGAAGTATCCTTCGGGGACACATGGTATCCTGATCCTTTCTTTTGTGGAATAAAACTCCGACATTTCTGTGGTGCATATAATTCTATAATTTATTATACCACACCTTGTCACCTGCTAAACAGCTTGCTTTTTTGCTGCACCATATTTTATTTTATGTGTGAGCATGCTTTATTGTATGTGCGAGTTGACGCATTATACCAAAGGTTTGGCGAGTACACACTCAATGACCTGAGTGTGTTTTATTTTCACTTGGAGTTATTACCCTTAGTTTGGCTGTTCTGCGCTGATTGGCCATAAATACGCCCCCGAGTATAAGAACCAGACCGGTCAGCACGTTCCAGCCGATATGCTCATTCAGAAGTAAAAAGCCCCATACGATGGCACTCACTGGTACAAAATACGTTACCGAAGAAGCGAATTCCGCACTCCCCCGCAAAATCATATAGTTGAACAAGATATATGCTACCCCTGAACCCAAAACTCCTAGTCCTATTAGGGAACCTAATACTCCTGGAACAGAAACGATCGACAAATCTGGTCTCTCTACAATTACCATCATAATACCACCCCCTGCTGCCGCACCAAACAGTGTCGCAAAGGTAGCCTGATACATGGAAAGATTGGAGAGAAAACGTTTGGAGAGCTGTGTTCCAAATCCGTAGCAGAGAGTCGCAAGCAGCATACATCCAAAACCTACCGGATCAACAGAAATCATAGATGCAGGATTAATACCTAATAAAATAATAATTCCTATAAAAGCGAGCCCCATTCCTAACCACTGCAGGCGATGAAATATAGCTCCGAAGAAGACAAGGCCCACCAACATAGTCCATATTGGCGTGGTGGCATTCAATACAGAAGCCATGCTGCTAGCTATTCTGGTCTCACTAAAACCAATCAATGTCCATGGTAAAACCATGTTGACACATGCTACCAGAATAACCGATTTCCACGGAATGCTTTTGATTTTAAACGGCTTGCGTATAAGAAGCATTAATAAGATGATAAAAATAAGACCAAAACTGGATCGCAGAAATACAATGGTCCACGGTCCTACTTGATGTAGCAATAACACCTTAATAAACATAAAAGAACCGCCCCAAATAAGGCTCAACAATAATAAAGCTGCATATAACGAACGTGACAATATGTAAACCTTCTTTCTTGACTCTCTTATGTTAAATAGTAAAAACCGTCGCTATCAGAACGCTATCCCCTTCTATGTAAGTTTTTTATCCATTAGCTTAACATAAACTCTGTTTGACTGTCATCGGCCCTATACGCAAGAATCTTTACACAATGGCACATGGAAGTAGCGCTCCCCGCACTTTTCCAATAATTGATGATTGCTTTGGCAACAGAAAAATTCCTATGATGAAGTATATTCAGAACATACGTTCTATATGCTTATTGTATATTGTACTTTCACTCCGCGTAAAGGAGATATTTATGACAAACAAAAAGGTACTTGCTAACAAGCATAAAGCTCCTTTGCCTTCTGAAGAAGACGCAGGACTGATCAAGATGTGTGTACTTCTAACACTTGTACTGGATGTGCTGGAACGAGACATTCGCATTATGAATATCTCTCCTCTAAAAATGCCCGATTTGTATATTCGTAGCCTGACTGGAGTACAACAGCGCATAACTGTTCAATTAGCAGAAACAAAAGCACGAATGAAAAGACAGGGAGTGAAAATATACAGCGAAATCCGAAATCATGAAGGCGTAGAGGTTTTGTATGTATGCCGAGGTTACCAAAGACGATTTTTCATGCTTTCATCCTTTGCCCGCAGTGAGGTTCGGCGTAAACTCGGATACTACCTGGGAATTGATCTGACCCAAGACTATGCCCCCTTATAATCTCGCCTTGCCTACTTGCCTGAACAAAGAGAAAATTTTAAAGCCCATTGGTTACATGCAAATAATTTGGCTCGTATTTTCAAAAAGGAGAAATCTAAAATATGAAAAAAGAGCAGAGCCGCATAAAATGCTGGCTCTACTCATAATTACAACAGGCTGCTGGGATCAGGACAGCTTAAAGGATGCCAGATTGGCAAATGCATCGATTTATGATCTTACTCCTAAGGGCCTACTCCAGCAAACACTAGAAGTTGTAGATGAATCTCAAACCAATGAAGGTAAAGTACCAATGAAGTTTATTCAGGCACCGAGAATTCTGTCCGACAGATGTACCGGAGCCTGACTATCCAACTTCCCATTCAAGGTAGCCATTGTAATGGAATAGCGTTGGAATGAGGAGTATCCCCATGTCCGTTTTCATCCGCAGGTCACTGTCAATATTGTTGGAAACGGTGTTCTAAACTAGATCGTCCATGTTGCTTAGTTGTTGGATTGATCAGTCGTTGGTTTAGGATCGATAACCTCATCAGGCTGAGTTTTTGGAGCACCACTCTGGTTCTCTGATTCAGAAGGTGTCTCCGGCACGTTTTCAATAGAAGGTTGCGAAGTATCTGTTGATGGCACATCGTTATTCTCATCAGGCGGTTCGATCTCTGCGTCTGTGTCAGGAACAGAAGGAACTGTTTCCTCTGGTGGAACCTCCTCTTGATCTGTTGCTGGTACCTTGATCTCAGGGACATCTTCTTTCTTGATATCTGGTTTGGACGGAACTACTGGTCTAGCAGAACGTGGAAGCTGTTCTCTTCCGACTTCGGTCGGCACGTACTTTTGGTTAAACCAGTCAGTCACGAGGTGACCTGATTGGCGGGAATAGCGCCCTGGCAGCTTACCTGTAAGACTAGATACCGTAACTTTCACAACGCCTTCCGGCTGTATAAAATGCTTATTCTTAAAAAGCTCAGGCTGGTCCTTGACCGCCTCATTCATGATCAACGCCCACACCGACTGTGCTCTGGTGTGACCTTCTTGAGATAATGTATTAACCTGTTGACGATAACCAGCCCATACGCCTAGCGTAACGTCAGGTGTGTATCCCATAAACCACACATCACCAAAGTTCTGTGTCGTACCCGTTTTACCCGCAATATCAATGGTACCGTAGCTCTTAAAAGCTTTTTGCAGACGTTTGCCAGTTCCTCTTGGGTCTGATATAACGGTTCTGAGCATATCCGTCATCAAAAATGCGGTTTGCTGCGAATATACACGTTTCGTCTGTGGTTTAAATTCATATACAATCTTACCGTTGGCATCTGTAATTTTACTGATCAAGTGAGGTGCATTATACACGCCCATATTGGGAATTGTCCCATATGCTGCGGTCAGTTCCTCGACGGATACCCCCTTACTAAGTCCACCTAGAACTCCTGTTTGAGCATGTTCATCCTGCGGCTGAATCGTCGTAATTCCAAGAGAACGCACAAAATTCCAAGCGTTTGGAATTTTAACTTCATATAAAAACAGCCTCAGTGCAGGGATGTTAATTGACCGATTGAGTGCTTCACGGGCTGTCATAAGCCCCTCATACCTTCTGTTATAATTTTTAGGAATATGATAACCCTTTCGTCCGTCTTTCAATATGATTTGTGAATCATCAATAAGACCGGCGGGCTGAGTGTAGCCCTTCTCCAAAGCAGGTAAGTAAGCAGCAATAGGCTTCATGGCAGAACCGGGCTGACGTGTCATTTGAGTTGCATAGTTCATTTGCTCGGTATTAAAATCCCGGCCCTCGATCATACCGAGGATAGCCCCTGTTTTATGATCAATCATGATTGCCGCAATCTGTTCTAGTCCCTTCTTCTTACTGTATGGAGAAAAATTTTGTGGATTAGCTGCAATCTGTCGCATATTGCTATAAATTTTTTTGTTTATCGTTGTATAAATTCGATAGCCGGACCGTTGCAACTCTTCTCGCGTATTTTGAAGAAGTTCAGCATGCTCAGGCTTAGAAATCTCGGCTGCTGTGAGATTCGGATTTTGCTGGAGTGCTAACAGCTGTGCGGCCTCCCGCTCTGTTTCCAGCATCAAATAAGGGAATGTGTTATAGCTTTTTTCGCGATGGGGTGCAAGAGTCGCTCTCACATCAAATTGAAGCGCATCATTATATTCGGACAGTGTGAGCTTGCCTGTTTCCAGCATTCTTCCCAACACAACACGTTGGCGCTCCATCGCTTTGTTGAAACCTTCTTCATCAAAATTCCCTTTACCATCAAAAGCGGAATAAACAGATGGCAGCTGTGGAAGACCTGCCAAATAAGCCGCTTGAGCAATATGAAGCTTATGTAGATCACTTACATTAAAAATTCCTAACGAAGCAGACTTGATTCCATACAAATTGTAACCAGCGGAACCATTACCAAAAGGCATTTTATTTAAGTAAGCCGTTAATATTTTGTCTTTGCCCATAAAACGCTCCATACGTAGTGCCAGCAGCATTTCCTTCACCTTTCGGCTGTCCGTTTTATCCAGACTGAGGAAAACTCTTCGGGCTACCTGCTGCGTCAGTGTACTGCCGCCAGTTTGGCGGTTTTCATTCAAAAGTTTCTGTTTGACAGCACGAGCCGTCCCCTTTAAATCTACACCATGGTGCTCATAAAATTGGCTATCTTCTGTTGAAATGAGGGCATCCACAATGGACTGAGGGACATCCTTCAGGTCAACGAGCTGTCGGTCCTCTTCCATGCGCATTCTTCCAACCGGAGTTACCTGATCATTAAAAAATACAAAACTGGTCAGAGCATTCTCATTTACCTTTTCATATATCAATTGACGTGATCGTACAGGTTCATCATGAACCAGTGCCGCCACATAACCGGATATAAGACCTCCGGCAAACAGCACTCCAAGTACACCCGCAAGCGAGAACCACTTGATATTAATCAGCAAAACTCTGCCAAAAATGCGCCACCTACTGCGTTTTTGAGATGATGGTCGACGTTTTGGGTTCATAAAAATGGTTTTCTCCCCTCAATATTCATTCATTTCCACTTGTTTTTGTTCAAGATAATATGATACGCCATGCTAGGTTTCCCGTAAACTGTAATGTTCCAAAAAATACATTTGTATTAGGAACACTTGTTCTATATATAATACTACTATAAGGGTATATGTTCAAGAATATTCTGGAATATGATTAATCACATGCCAGGAGAGGAGATCAACATTGTGAAGGAGCGTGGAAGTAGAACCATATTTCTAGCGGACTGCCAAAGCTTTTACACCAGCGTCGAAAAAACGGATAATCCCGCATACCAACATAAGTCGCTCGTTGTGGCCGGTGACCCTGCACTTCGTTCAGGCGTTATTTTAGCCACGTGTCCGCTGGCCAAAAAACATGGTATATCCACTGCAGAACGTCTGGGGGAAGCTGTAAAAAATGTCCTGACCTTATCATTGTACGCCTGCGCATGCAGCATTATATCGATGTCTCATTAAAAATAACAGAAATCTATAATGAGTATACGGATTTGGTTGAGGTTTTCAGCATTGATGAACAATTTCTGGATATGAGCGGAAGTCTCTCCCTGTTCGGAGATCCGTTGAGTATTGCAAGTGAAATTCAGCGGAAAGTGCTGGGACAAACAGGAGTATGGACTCGAACCGAAGGAAAAGTATAAAACACAGCTAAAATACCAAATAGCATTGTAGTATTAACAAAGTCCAGCAATAATTTTCTAGACTTTAATTCAAAGATTAACAGTTTTTTAGTTTTACCTGTTTCCCAAGAACCCTTCAGACCAATATGTAGTGGGATCTGACCTTGCTCTAGTAATTCTAAATTACATCAGTATATCCCTTCATTTATTTATAATGCCCCCCGATTTTTAGGGATCTCTCCAGTGCCTGACCAGCTTGGGTCAAAGAGGACGCTCTTACGATAGCTGCGCTACCATAGCGTTCTTTAATTTTATCTGTTGCTTCTTCCAAGGAGCGGATACGCTCATGATCCTCAAAGAAGGAAAGTTGATAAGTTTGGTCGTCAACCAACCCACTTAAAGTGACACCTAAGCGTCGTATCGGCATACCGTTCCAAAAATTATAAAATATTTTTTTTGCTGCGTTGTACACTTTATTCGTATTGTTAGTCGGATCTGTAAGCTTCATTTGCCTGGAAAATCCGGTGGGAGCCTCATATGGGCTACATGTACAACTAACGGTCACGACAGAGCCCATGCACCCCTTACGACGACTGTCTCGACAAACTTCTTCCGAGAGTTCAAGCAGGATGGTCTCTACTTCATTTGGTTCCAAATAATCTTGGGGTAGGGTCATCATATGACTTATCGACTTTTGTGGAGAACTGAAGGTATACGGAGCTACAGGACTCTCATCTAGACCATTGGCTGTTTTCCACATGACCTCCGCCTGTATATCCGACTGTTTTCCAAAACGAGCGCGAAATTTAGACTTAAGGTCTGGTAGAGACGTTCTAGCGATATCACCAATGGTTGTCATACCAAGCCGCTCAAAATGGGACGACATCCGCGAACCTACCCCAAACATTTTATTAACTGGCTGTGGCCAGAGCAGCTGCTCTAATTCTGTCTTGGGCAACGTGAATATACCGCTTTTAATTTTTTTAGCCCAAATATCGGTTGCGCTTTTGGCAAGAACCTTATTGGAACTGATTCCTATTCGTACCCAAACCCCGGTTTGTAAAAGAACCTTCTTTTGAATTTCTCTTGCAACGGTTAAAGAATCTCCAAAAATTTTAAAACTACCCGAAATGTCCAGAAACTGCTCATCGATACTAAACACCTCTACCAGGTCGGTGTATTCCTTGTATATATCCGTAATTGCTAAAGAGACATCGATATAGTGTTTCATACGGGGACGGACGATCACAAGCTCAGGACACTTCTTGAGGGCTTCACCGAGCCGTTCTGCTGTAGACACCCCGAAACTTTTAGCCATAGGACATGCTGCTAAAATAATTCCAGACCTGCGTGCAGGATCGCCTGCTACCGCAAGCGGTTTATTTTTATACTCTGGGTAGGAAGCTTTTTCTACACTCGCATAAAAAGACTGGCAATCCGCCAAAAGAATTGTCCGCTCAGTTGTTTTAGTCATGCTGCACCCTCCAAAAAAACGATCATATACGTACGAACATGTATTCTTATTTATTATAATACCAAACATTAGTTCTGTATTCAGGTAATTTATAGGATTATGTAAATCAATCATCAAAGATTGGGTATCTGGTACGAGCGTGGATCATCACATTATTTCTGTGATCATAAAGGCCAAGAAAGCTTAATGTGCTCGTGGGGGATGAGGATCGGAACGGAATTCTGGTTGGCTGGGCTTCATCTTTTAAATGTCAACAAAAATAAAGAACCAATGTATAACATTTTATCTTGTCTTGAAAAAGCGGAAACTTGGTATACACATTTGAATTCATTAAAAAAAGGCTTTCTTCAACGATGTCGTAGGTACATTTCCGCTGTATGGACTGAATTCCATGACATTTATAGTTCCCAATGTACTTTTAATTTCTTGAAAAGCTCTAGTAAGCTGTGCTTTGTTAGTAATATCCGCAGCAAAACCTTGAGCCTCAATTTAGTTAATAGCTCAGTATACTGGTCTAGTTTCTCTTATGTTCTTGAAATCATAGCGATACGAAATCCGTGTTTACCAAACGTCTTAGCCAGTGAAAAGTCCAATCCGGGATCTGCTCCAATGTTATCAATGCAAATTCACTTCTTCTCTTTTTAAATTCTTATGAGTTAATTTACTAGCGTATTTATAAATTAGAAAAGCGGACGAGCAGCAATTCGTCCGCTCTATTGTAAGTCCTGTCTTTCAGATAAGTGCTTTTGATGATGTTTGTGTCTATTGAGTTATCCTCGAAAATACGACTTAAAAGGTAGATGTATCAATAACAAATCGATATCGTACATCATTTCGGATAAGTCGCTCAAAAGCTTCGTTGATTTGATTGGTGTGAATTACCTCAATTTCAGGGACGATACCATGCTCTGCGGAGAAATCAAGCATTTCTTGGGTTTCAAGAAGATCGCCTCCAGGCGTTGCTGCAATTCTGCGACGACCCATAAGCAAACTGAGCGTATTAAATTGGTTCGGCTTACCGGAATCACCGATGATAACAAACGTACCATTTATATTAAGCATGGATACGTAAGCATCTAAATTAAGACTTGCAGAGGTCGTGTTGAAAATCACATCAAATTGACTAGCTAGCGTCGAGAATGTGTCAGGATCGTTCGTTGCATAGTAATGATCGGCGCCAAAACTTAGCGCATCGCTTTTCTTATCCATTGTCTGACTCAAGGCCGTAACTTCAGCTCCTAATGCATGGGCATATTTGATAGCTAGGTGGCCGATACCTCCAATACCGACGATAGCGACTTTTTTGCCTGGACCTACTCCCCAATGTTTCAAAGGATAGTAAGCCGTAGCTCCTGCACAGAGTAGTGGGCTGGCAACATCTAAGCCCAAACTATCTGGGATCTGAAGTACGTAATTTTGCTTCACTACAATTTTTTGACTGTAACTACCGTAAGTAATATTTCCATCGTAGTCTACGGAATTATACATCATGACCATGCCCTTTTTACAGAACATATTCTCACCACGTAGACAATTCTCGCACTCTCCACAAGAGTTCACGAGAGGCCCTACTCCAACCCGGTCACCCACTACAAACTTAGTTACTTCCGTTCCAACCGCTTCTACAATTCCTGTCATTTCATGACCGGGAACCATTGGGAATTGAGAGTAACCTCCATCATTATGGACCATATGAACATCGGTGTGGCATACACCACTATACTTAATATCGATTAGAACATCATCTGGGCGCAGTTCCTTCCGTTCAATCATCGTCCGTTCAAATGGCGCATTCGCACTGGGAACACTCAATGCATGAACTTTACACATACTTGTTATACCCCTTTCATTTTTCATATTATATATTTCAGATATCAGCTAAATTGTTGTATTTGAATTGTATTCGTATCCCTATCTCATCCCCCTTCATACACTATTTACAGCCTACACTTAGGTACAGCGTGATAACGCATCTAAGGTTGTCTTAATGGATACTTATAGTTTAAAACTCCAGATCTATGGTTAACATAGCCTGATTACAGACAAAGTTGTCCCTATTACTGATTATTAGGAAAGAAAATGAATATAAAAAGCCCCTCAACTTCAGGAAAGCAGAGGGGCCATCGTAAACCTTATTATTGCTCCGTACTTATTTATTCATATAAGGGCTAATAACCTTTTGGCAGTAATCCCAAACTTTTATTTCGTTTTCTACAGAATAATATCGATCCCGTGGTTTTTCCTCCTTCATATTACCAAAGAATTTCCCATTAACCTTTTCTACTTCTTGTGATGTGGCCAAATATACGGTTGTAGCAGCTCCTTTTTCTGGCGTATTCATGAATGGAAGTGCCAACTTAAACACTATATTATTAATAAAACCTTTATCGTTGTCTTGTCCAAATCTAGTCGCAACAGCACCAGGATGTAACACGTTCGCAGTTATATTTTTCAGTCCCCTTCTCATTAGTTCAGCTGACCAGTGTCTTGTGATCCAAATCGTATACAATTTGGAGGATGCATACGCACCGGACGAGGTGTAGTCCTTTTCCAACTGTAAATCGCTGAAATCTGGTTTTTTGGCAATCCTATGTGTTGCGGAAGAGGTATTAATGATCCTTGCTGAGGGGCTTTTTGAAAGAACATCTAATAATAACTCTGTTAAGAGCAATGGTGAAAATACATTAAGGGTCTCTGTGCTTTGTTTTGATTCCGTCCATGAATGATCACAGTGTGTCCCTGCTTTGCCATGGTTTTCGCCGCAACTTTTCCGATTCCATCAGTAGCTCCAGTAATAAGGATGATTTTTGTAATCATCGTAATTCTCCTTTTCATTTAAGTAATATATTTATACTGCAACCCATTCGATTAGGTACATATCCAGGTTACTGATGATATTGTCCAGATTACTGATAAATAGTTCTGTAATTCAAACAAGTTTATCGTGGATTAGACTATGTCTTACTTGAAATTCAAAGGATATGATAAGAAGAGCTTTCTATTTGCGAGGAATTGTTTTGTTCATAAGGAGGGCAAATCATGTTAACGGTTGAATCAATATCTGACTTACATGAATTACTCGGATACAATAAACCTAAACATCCATTAATTACTGCGATGAATTTTGAAAATGCTAATCCATAGGAAACCATGTTTAACACTGACGTCATGTTGAATTTTTATGTGATATCTCTAAAAAGTGGTACTCAATGTGATTTTAAATACGGCAGAAAAAACTATGATTTTCGTGAAGGCAGCCTTGTTTTCACAGCTCCTGGTCAAATCATGATTTCTGAGGGCAATTATACACCTGAATATTCGGATGGCTGGATGCTTTGTGTTCATCCTGACATGATCAGAGGAACCACACTATGGTCAAAAATATCCGAGTACAGCTTTTTTGAATACGAAGCAAATGAAGCCTTGCAGCTCTCTGAACAAGAGAGAGAGACGATTGAACGTATAGTGAAGAACATTGAGAATGAATACAGCAAAAATATAGACCTTTACACGAAAGAACTCGTTGTGTCCAATTTGGAATTACTCTTAAACTACGCTAAACGCTTTTATGGCAGGCAATTTATCACTAGAGCAGTGGTTTATAAAGACGCCGTCACCAAGTTCGAAGAGCTTTTAAATGAACTGTGTACTGTGGATATTATTGAAAGATCAGGTACACCAAGTGTAAAAGGTCTTGCTCAAGCAATGGGGTATTCACCTAATTATCTTTCGGACATGCTAAAAAAAGAAACCGGTAGAACAGCTCAGGATTTTATCAAATCCAGGGTGCTGGAACTTGCAGAAAACTTGCTT
Source organism: Paenibacillus sp. EKM211P (assembly GCF_011066175.1). NCBI lineage: Bacteria > Bacillati > Bacillota > Bacilli > Caryophanales > Paenibacillaceae > Paenibacillus > Paenibacillus sp. EKM211P. The sequence goes on along the minus strand of NZ_JAAMNS010000004.1, from coordinate 162,664 downwards.
TTAACGACTAAAGAGCCTATTCATCAAATTGCTGAGAAGCTTGGATTTGAACAGCCTTCTAGCTTCACAAAATTTATAAAAACGCACTTAGGTTTGAGTCCAATGGATTTCAGAAGACAGCATTTGGTATGAATAAAATTAAAAAAGGGTTTGTCTCTATGTTTATTTTGAGACAAGCCTTTTTCCTAATGTTCATCCTATCCATCGAAATAGAATAAAAACATTATATTGACACTTTTTGAGCCTCTCAAAACTGTAAAACATCATTGCATTTATTAATTATTATAAAATACAACTAAATAAGCTTGTCCGAATAACACACCTATCTTAAACACCTGTAATCAGGAAGTATGCGCAACGAAATTTCTGCCATGTACAAAGCTGGTCTGTCACATATATTAATGCACCACATTTATGACTGTAGTAAAGTACAGCAAACGGATAATCTTTCTATTATTTATAAAAATGCTTTTACAGCGGGAGATGTTATTTCAATCTCAAAAGCTACTCACCTGAAAACTACTTCCTTTGACAGTGATTGCGCGTCCTATGACCGCTGTTAAACACAAAATTCCAAAAAAACCCTATGCAATGGTTAAACCATTCACATAGAGTTTTCTCATTATCCGTTTACTTGCGAAAGCTAATATTTTTAATATTTCCGCCTCGGTCAGCCGCAATCTGTAGCTTGTAGCGCTGGACGAGAACGGGTACGCTACAAGCTATCTCAAAAGGTACGGGTTTGTAATCAGCGCATTCCGCTAATATTCAATTGCTAAATCTCAGAGCTTGACCAGGCTAATCAATCCCACTCCGACCATGATTACCGTAATGCCGGCCAGTAGACGAAGCCATTCGCCGGGACTCTTCTTTTCCCTGAAAATCAGAATACTGCCAACACAGGAGATGGCGATACTCGCCTGAGAGATCGGAAAACTGGCAGCGACTCCAATAAGTCCATTCGAAATGAATAGCGCCAAATTTGCCACGCTCCACGACAAACCCGTAGACAAATTGCGCAGCACCTGAACCAGATGAAGCTTCTGCCCTCCCTTACAGTTCATTAAAAGCGCAGAACACAGCATGCCAAGTGATTGCGGTAAGATGACCGACAGACCGGAGACATGAAAGATTTGATTAATAATAACATACAAGGTTAAGGCTATACCCGAACAAACCAACATGACAAGAATTTGAAGGGGCAAAGGCTTGGACAAACCACTTGATTTGCCCTGATAGCTCGTCAGCAAGATGCCAGACAAAATAAATATAAGCGCTGCTAATCCAATACCAAATTGGTACCCAGTCGTCCATTCGCCCAATATTAGTGCTGCAAAAAGCGTCGTTCCCATAAGTTGTAGCCCACAAATAATAGGAATGGCCGTTGAAACGCTTACTTTCTGGAAAGCTTGAAATTGAAGCAACTGTCCTACGGACCAAAACACACCTGAGACAAAGCTCACAATAAATGGTGTGATTTGAAAGTTAACAGGTGAGTACGAATACAGGCACAGTGCGAACAATACGGCACCGATGACCGTCCCCGTCAGTTGCTCGCGAGGACTGGCTTTTGTCATTTGCGCCAGTATGGGCATGAATCCCCAGCCTATGGCTGGAATAAAGGCAATGAGTGTATCCACATGCAGTTCCCCTCTCGTAAAGTGAGTTCTTCCGTGCAATCCTTTAAAATACCATGCAGGAAAAACCAACAGCTTTACGATATCAAAATACACCCACCTCAATCACCAGTATTTTTAGAAGATATATATAGCAAAATCAAAGAATATTTTCACGGTAAGTGCTGGGAGAAATGCCCATCATTTTTTTAAACGCCCGTGAAAAGGTCAGTTGATCCGAGTAACCGACCGAATTGGAGATTACTTGAATAGAGTAACTGGTATCCTGTAACAGCTCGCATGCCTTTTTAATCCGAATGTTCATTAAATATTGCTTTGGTGTTTCGCCTATTTCCTGCTTAAAAACAGAGGTTAAGTAATTGGGGTGAAGTCCGAGATACTCTGCCACCTCACTGATTTGAATGCCACCATTGTAGTTTTTCTCCATATAGTTGATAGCTTGAACTGAATAGGGAAGCTCTTGTTTCACAGGCATCGTTTCACCCGATTCATGCACCAGCTTGGCGAGAATATGGCACAAATACCCCTGAATAGCCAAGGATGAAGAAAGCGTATTATTCCCTATACGAAGCATTTCAAGAATGGTCGAATGAAAAAAAGTGATGTCTCCGATACTTACCACATACGGATTATCCTGAACAAGAGAGATGTTCTGCAAGTACATTTCGGATTTGATCCCCATAAACCCCACCCAGCTGTACTCCCATGGCTCGTACTCATCAGCTTGATAATAAGCGGCCTTATTGGCAGGGATTAAAAAAGCCTGTCCTTTCTCTATGTTATATGTTTCCTTATCTAATACCAGTTTGCCTCTCCCCTTTAATACAAAGTGGATAAGATTGAAATCCCTGGCGATAGGCCCAAAGTCCTGGTTGGGAGAACAAGGCTCGGAACCACAATTATATAGGATTAAATCTGTAATATTTTTATGTTTTGAACTGGTACGTGTATCTACAAATTGAATCATATTCTCACTCATTCCTAACCTCCACGTTTCAGAATTTAAAAGTTAACCAAGGGCGGTGTTCCCGTAACAAATATAGCATAAATTAAGAATTATGTTATAAGAGCTAAAAAGAAACCTCAACCTGCGAATATTTGCGACAATCTTTGTTTTTGCTATCATCTGCTTTAGAAAAATCATGTACTCCTCCTGCAGCTTTTGTTATTCTGTATCTCAAGATAACGCTTACAAGTTTGCGTTAAACGTATCATTACAGTTATGATCGTCAATTTTTGAAAGGGGTTAAAACATGTTTACTTCTGCATCTGCAAAAAATAACGACAAAGTCAGTTTAAAAACACTGATCTCTTACTCACTGAGTAGTTATGGGATGAATGTTATTTACAATTTAACCGCCGTTTATCTTATGTTCTTCTATACTGACAGCTTTGGACTGAATGCGCTTGCAGTCGGGACATTACTGATGGTGGCACGGGTGATTGACGCGGTAGTTGATATCTTTATCGGCATTGCAGTCGACAACACGAATACGCGTTGGGGGAAGTTTAGGCCTTACATGTTCATCGGGGCTTTCTTGGTAACACTCACCACCTTGGCGCTCTTCCTCAGTCCGGACCTTTCTTCCGCCGGGAAGCTGGTTTATGCCTATGTTACCTATATCGCTTGGAGCATTAGCTATTCCATATTGGATATTCCGTATTGGTCACTGTCCGCCGCTATAACCAAAGATGCTGCAGAACGAACCAAGGTCGTGACTGTTCCTCGTACGGTTGCAAGTGCCGGCTTGTGGACGGTCAATGTCGTAGCGCTTCCCCTCGTCCATTTCTTCAACGGCTGGGCTGGAGCGGTTGCTGTACTTTGTGGCCTGTTCTTCGTCTGCATGATGTTTACAGTGTTTGGCGTAAAAGAAAAACACGTAGTGCCTCGTCATGAAAAACAAACGTTAAAAGGAGTACTCCGCCTTTTCTTCATTGAAAACCGACCTTTACGGCTGTTGATCATCTCGTTTTTTATTATCGAAATGACTGCCAACATTCGTAATGCCTTTACTTTGTATTATTTCAAATACAACCTAAGTGCCGAAGCATTCATTCCACTGTTTATGGGACTAACCGTGGGATTTCAAATCGCAGGTAACGTCGCAGTTCCGTTCATTGCCAAGTGGATCGGCAAAAAAGGCACTAGCATAGCAGGGGTGCTAATCACCTCCATATCCATGATAGCTCTTTTCTTCTGCGGCAACTCTATTGTACTTGTCTTTATTCTCAGCTGTATCATTTCTTTCGGTGTGGGGCTGAACTATGTTGTCATGTCCACAATGCTAGCAGATTGCGTCGATTATGGAGAGTGGAAAACTGGAAACAGATCAGAGGGGATGGTTTTCTCAGCTAACGTTTTCCGGGCCAAATTGGCGGCCGCAATCGGCAGCGCCGTGGGTGGTTATGCGCTGGCGTTAGCGGGTTATCAGCCTAATATCGTCCAAACAAATACAACCCTTATTTGGCTCACACTACTATTTACAATTATTCCGGGGGTTCTGACATTTCTCTCCGTATTTCCAATGAAGAATTATGAGCTGACGGAAACAATGAACAGAAAAATTGTCCAGGAGGTTCGGGCAAGACGGGAACAAGGTGAACCATCCGCACAGTAACCGGATTCTGGTCCTTCGCGTGATGCGCTTACTGGAGCAGTCACCGTGCTAGCCTATACAATTTTCTGGGGCGGAGGCGTTCTCTGCACCGAACAACGGTACGTCCAGGTGTACAGGCCATGGAACGGTCTATCAAGATTGGTGGTTATTACGAATAGATTTTCACACTAAAAGACTACTGCCTATTGCCCGGGGAATGAAATACAAAAGCCTTAAATAAAGCCAAAAAGGATCGCCTAACATCAGGCAATCCTTTTTTTATCTATGCTTCACATAAAACATGGAAAGTGCTTTGAAGCACCCGTTCGAACAGCATCAACGGAACATTCCCCATAGCTTGATCAGATGGAACGTATTAGACGGATCAATTTTTTGTGCCAATACGAAGGCAGTCAGTTGCTCCTCCTGTGTAGCCGTCAATCGCTCGTTTAAAATAGCAGAAGTGGTCTTCACAAGATGACGCACCTTAGCTTTGTTTTGCAGATCTGCTTTGGTCACGCCCTCGATCTGCTGCTTGACCCGCTCCTTGAGCGCACGATTTTTCATTTTTAACTTAATCCGCTCCACCAATTGCGGACTAATTCCATATTGCTGATAGCTCAATGTTGCCACACCTCCCATATCATTCGGTCATTCCCAAATATATGACGGTCAGCCTGTCCATTGTACCTATCTGTTAGAAACGTTTAGAACATCCTCATCATTCATGGTGGGTCAGTCGATAAGATCCCCTTGGAAAATCTGCTCTTTTTGCAAATAACCGCGAAGTGCTTCATACTGCGGAGATGTCCAAAAAGAGGAGTCCTTGATTAGATCAGTTGCATCCTCACGTGCCTTTTCCAGCACCTCAAAGTCCGCTACCATATCTGCTAACCGAAACTCGGGCAACCCGCTCTGCTTGGTGCCAAAGAAATCCCCCGGCCCTCTCAAATCCAGATCGCGTCTAGCAACCTCAAAACCATCGTCCGTATCGGTCATTACCTTCATCCGCTCTTGACCAACCTCCGACTTAGGATCCGCGATCAGTACACAGTATGAGGCATGTGCGCCCCTTCCAACACGTCCACGTAACTGATGTAGCTGGGACAATCCAAAGCGATCTGCATCCATAATAATCATTAGCGTCGCATTGGGCACATCTACCCCCACCTCTACAACCGTGGTTGAAACGAGTAGCTGAACCTCATTTGCATAGAAGGAACGCATAACTTCTTCCTTTTCTGCAGGAGTCATTCGTCCGTGCAACAGCCCAACGCGATAATGTGGAAAAGCCTGCTGCATTTGGATATGCAGATCGATGGCATTCTGTACATCCAGCTTCTCTGACTCTTCAATCAACGGGCAGATTAGATAAGCCTGCCGTCCCTGATCTACCTCACGAGAAATAAAACCGAGCACTCGATCCATCAGTTCGTGCTTCACCCAATACGTAGAAATTGGAATCCGTCCTTTGGGCCGCTCTGATATCGTTGAAACATCCATATCGCCAAAAGCAGTAATCGCCAGCGTACGCGGGATCGGTGTGGCGGTCATGGTCAGCACATCGGGGTTGTAGCCCTTGCGGCGCAGTACACTACGCTGGTTGACTCCGAACCTGTGCTGCTCATCCGTTACAACTAGTCCAAGCTGGCGGAAATACACATCCTCCTGAATAAGGGCATGCGTGCCCACCACAATATCCAGCAGACCCATTTGAAGAGCGGCAAGCAACTCCTTACGCTTCTTCCCAGTTGTACTTCCTGTCAGTAACCCCACGCTGATTCCAAAGGGTTCAAACAGCTTGTGAAGCGACCGCATATGCTGCTCGGCCAATATTTCGGTTGGCACCATCAGTGCTCCCTGAAAACCGGAACGTACTGTTGCGAATAAACCGATGGCGGCAACCACAGTTTTCCCCGACCCAACATCCCCTTGGAGCAGACGGTTCATACAATAAGGTGAGCGTAGATCATACAGTATTTCAAGCTCAACCTTCTTCTGTGCATCCGTTAATTCAAAAGGCAAAGCCCTCACAAATTCACGGATCGTGGCGTTATCCACCGTATGCACCACCCCGTCCGCTCGACCACGATTTAACGCTCGGAATGCCTGCATTTTCAGCTGGAATAAAAAGAGTTCCTCATACACCATCCGTCGCCGAGCCTCTTGTCCCTCTCGATTGTCCTGAGGTTGGTGTATACCTGCAATGGCCTGCTTACGCGGCATCATACTATACTTGCGTACCAGCAGATCTGGCAATATCTCAGGAATCATTTCACCAAACTGCTGGAGCGTCTGATTCATTATTTTTCGCATCCAGCTCTGCGTAATCTTGCCACCTATAGAGTACACCGGTTGAAGTGTCCCCGAACGAGCCACTCCTTTATCAGGGAACTCAGAGTCTGCAACAGTCATCTGCATTCGCTTAAGATCCCATTTCCCAGTCACCACAATTTCACGACCTGATGTTAGCTGATCCTTCAAAAAATGCCGATTAAACCATGTTGCAGTAAACATCCAATCCTCAGCCATCAATTTACAAGTTAACCTTGATTTGCGTCCGTAACGCTGAAGCACCGGAATGCCCATAATTTTCGCCTGTACTGTAATCTTATCTCCGTCCTTCACTTCGCTTAGCGATCGCAGTCGGTAATCTTCATACCGAAACGGATAATATTCCAGCATATCTTGCACGTTAGAAATGCCAAAAGCGTGAAGCTCTCCTTCTTTGAGAGCACTCACGCCGTGTATTTGTTTTAATGGTATTTGATCCAATTGCAGCATATTACCTCTCATCTCCGGCCGGCCATGCAAAAATACCAATCGTTCCTGGTCCCACATGAGTTCCGATCACAGCGCCAAGTTCAGTATATATTTGATCGCCCAGTTCAAAATGCTCTGCCAGCTGAGCCACAAACGCTTCTGCCGCCGAGCGATCTGCCGTATGACCCACAGCAATATTAATTTTTTGGCCTTTTAAATCCCGCTCCAGCAGTTCAATAATTCGTGCTGTCGCTTTTTTATGCCCTCTCGCCTTATCAGCCGAATAAATAATACCTTCTTTGTCAATCGAAAGAATTGGCTTAATGTTAAGCAACGTACCAACCATAGCCGCTGCCTTGCCAATTCGTCCGCCTTTTTGCAAGTATTCCAGTGTATCCACCAGGAAATACAAACAACGACGTTCTCCAAGACGTTCCACACCCTGAATAATTTCAGCCGGGGATTGCCCGGCAGCTGCCAGCTCTGCGGCGTAAACCACGAGCATACCGTATCCGTACGAGGCCGACTTGGAATCCATAACGGTCACTCTATCTTCATGCTTCTCCAACATGGATTTACCCAGCAGAGCGGACTGGTACGTTCCGCTCACACCGGAGGATAAATGGATAGAGATAATCTGGCTCTCGGGGTATTGCTCCAACAGTTCCGTGTACGTCTCCAAAAAACGAGCTGGTGATGGCTGTGACGTTGTAGGTAGTTCATCAGCCCGTACCAGTTCGCTGTAAAACTGTGCAGCTGACATCTCAATACCGTCCAGGTAAGCTGTGCTGCCGAACATCACCGTCAATGGTACAATGACTATGCCGAGACGATCTGCTATTTCCTGTGGAATATCAGCCGTGCTATCTGTCAAAATGATAGTTCTCATCAGTCAGACCTCCTTTGTAGTGGACTACCATGGGTGTGCCAAAGCACATCAGGTTTCCACTGAGAACAGATAAGGATAAATCGGCTGACCACCTTCATGAACTTCCACTTCAACATCCGAATAATTTTCTTCAAGCCACGCAACAAGCTGATCTGTCTCTTCTTGTTTTGCGTCCGAACCTGTAAGAATCGTAACAATTTCATCGCCATTCACCAGCATTTTCGCCAGCAAAAGACGGGATGTTGCCATTAATTGCTCCTCAGTCGCCACGATCTTAGAATCCTGAATACCAATGTAGTGGCCCGCTGTAATATGCAGATCATCAAGTGTCGTATCCCGAACCGCATAGGTCACTTGTCCAGACTTCACACGGGTAACTGCGTCCCGCATATTATCTTGGTTTACCTCAAAGGCTTCTTCCTCTTGGTAAGCAAATGCTGCTGCAATGCCCTGAGGAATTGTTTTGCTTGGAATCACCGACACCAAACGTTCCACCTCTAGCAATTCACGCGCTTGTTCAGCAGCCAAGATTATATTGGAATTATTCGGCAGAATAAAAATATGTTGAGCCGCAATCGAGCGAGCCGCATTCACGAAATCTTCTGTGCTCGGATTCATCGTCTGACCACCCGAAAGGACAACATCAACACCCAAGCTTCTGAAAATATCAGCAATCCCTTCACCAGAAGCCACAGCTATAAAGCCAAAAGGTGCTAGCTCATGAGCTGGAGGCTCAGATGGCTCCTCCTCACGTGCAGGCTCTGTTGGTATTTCTGCAAACCATTCAGGCTCAGGAGCACCATCCATACCTGCAGACAGCAAATCACGATGCTGCTCGCGCATATTCAAAATTCGAATCTGTGTAATTTCCCCGTAACGCAGCGCAAGATTCAAGACTTCACCTGGAGCCTTAGAATGCACATGAACCTTGATGACATCATCATCCGAAATAACGATAATCGAATCACCATCTACTGACAACGCTTTCCGGAAAGCTTCCTCATCAAAATTTGTACCTTGCGCTTCGCCCAATTGTCGATTAATAAAAAACTCCATATCATACAAAAATTCAATATTCTCCGTTTCGAGCTTCGCCTGCGCAGAAATCGGCGCATCTGGAGAAGGAGCAACAAGCGCAGCTGTAGGTCTCTCCAATACATAAGGAGCAAAAACCGGGCGTACACTATCGCCTTTTGAAGTTGGAGATGTCACCAATCCGCTTCCAAGATGCTGCATAAATCCTTCATAAATATACACAAGTCCTTGTCCACCCGAGTCTACAACCCCTACTTGCTTCAGTACAGGGAGCATGTCCTGCGTCATGGCAAGCGTTTCCTTTGCTTTGGCAAGCACTTCTTCCATCAGTTCTGTGATGTCGTTCGTCCGGCGCGAGAAAAACACAGCATGTCTGGCCGCTTCCTTCGCCACGGTAAGAATTGTACCCTCCACCGGCTTAACCACCGCCTTGTAGGCCGCATCCACCCCGCTCTGCAATGCCGATGCGAACTGAAGGGTATTCAATTCCTCGTATGGGGCAGCGTAACGGCTGAAGCCACGGAACAACTGAGACAGGATAACCCCTGAATTGCCGCGGGCCCCCATCAGCAAGCCTTTGGATAAGATGCCGGACATGACACCGATGGAGGAAGAATCTCCCCTCTTCAATTCCGTTACGCCCGCGCTCATCGTCAGATTCATATTGGTTCCCGTATCACCATCTGGCACCGGGAATACATTTAGTGAATTGACATGCTCCGCATGCTGCTGTAATTGTTCCGCCCCGGCTAAAACCATCGCGGTAAAGTCTGTTCCATTCAAAGAACGATTACTCAAGAGAATTCCCCTTCCTAGCTTAATACAATTGTTTTACAATCCATCTTCACAACACATGTTCAAGGTTCAATTGAATTATACTAAAGCCAGACGACGAATACGAATGTCACCCTTTCGTAAGCTTCCGTAACCATCCTCTGGTTTCTTTCCACAGCTCATATAATATGAAAAACCAGTCAACTGCCCAACAAAAAATCATTGGCCGGAATGATGATTATGGTCCCGCCTCTGAACTGCCCGGCATGACTGGAATAAGAATTCACATTCCATTAAAAAACAAAATAGTCGCAGCAATAGCTATCCCATATTGTACTATAATGCGAAAGAGAAATAAATAAAGTTTTTGAATCAGTTGACGGAGCTTTTTTGACTATGATATTATATTTAAGTATTGTTTTGTTCAGGTTAGTGACTTATAAAGTCCGGCTGACCCAGTCGGCCTGAAGAGCGACCCATTCCATATGGAGTTTGGTTATTTTCAGAATAGGAGGTGGAATCATGTCTCGTAAATGTTCTGTAACAGGCAAAAAGCCTGGCAGCGGTAACCACGTATCTCACGCTAACAACCGTAATCGCCGTACTTGGGGCGTCAACGTACAAAAAGTTCGCATTCTCGTTAACGGTAAACCGAAACGCGTTTATGTCAGCACTCGTGCATTGAAAGCCGGTAAAGTGACTCGCGTGTAGTCGTAAAAAAATATCGTTATAAACAAAAGGCACCTCGTTTTAAACGGGTGCTTTTTTGATTATTCGAATAATATCCCACTGATTCAGGAGGACAAAATGTCAGGCAACTTCCCGCGCATTCTTGTCTTTTATTGCCGAGCTATCAATCTGCTGTGCCCGGGAAGCGTGCCTCCTGTGTACCTTTCGCCTTCATCCTACATCCTGTGTCAACGTTACTTTGATTTCAGTTCTTCTGGAATGTATTCAAAATGGCTTTGACGAATCCACCCAGAAATTTTGGCAGCTTGATTGTGTAAAACTTCATGCCTCACCCTCCCCATCATCCTCCTGCATCCGTTCTCTGTAGTTTATGCAACCTGTCAAGGGTTGTTGCCCCACAAAAAAAGGCTACATGAGAATCCCGCTCATGTAACCATATTTATGCACAACCATCCCAGGCTATACCATCAGACAAGTCCACGAACATAGAGATATGCTGAGAGTATAAAGATAAACAGGATATAATAAAGCACACTGCAGACCACAAAACCGATACGCAAACCACGCCGTTCATTTTTACGAAAATAAAACAGGACAATAAGAACAGCCAAAAGTGAAAGTATAGCATTCCAAGGCATCTTCACTAGCGAGAAACAACTGAGTGTCAAACCGGTCATCATACTCGCTAAGGTCATCCACAGTGCTTCAGTTAGCTTCACTTGGACAAATGAGCGACACTATCCCGAATAGCAGTAATAGCCGCTGCACGGTCTGCTCTGCCGTATACTGCACTACCTGCCACTAATACGTCAGCACCTGCTTCAAATACGGCTGGTGCCGTCTCCTCCGCAATACCTCCGTCCACCTCGATATGTACGTCTGGACGACCCAATTCGTTCAACCAAGCACGGATTTGTCTGATTTTATTCAACGTCTCTGGAATGAAGGACTGGCCCCCAAAACCAGGATTAACCGTCATCACAAGAATCATATCTACATTGGGCAGCACTTCCTTGATCGCGTATGGTGAAGTCCCCGGATTGAGAGCCACTCCCGCCAGAGCGCCTTGCTGCTTGATCATGTGAAGGACACCATGCAAATGAACACAGGCCTCCGCATGGACCGTGATGATATTAGCTCCTGCCTTTACAAAATCACTAATATAACGTTCAGGCTGCTCAATCATCAGATGAACGTCCAGTGGGAGAGTTGTATGCGGCCGAATAGCCTGAACGATAGGGGGGCCCAGTGTAATATTGGATACAAAATGACCATCCATAACATCCACATGAATCCAGTCTGCCCCCGCTGCTTGGACTTCCGCGACTTCACTGCCCAAACGAGCAAAATCAGCGGATAAAATCGACGGTGCTATTTTTAACATATGCTCAATACCTCCGTTTTTTTTCTTTTAATTCCTGATAAAATTGCAGATAGCTATCATAGCGTCCCTGTGAAATATGTCCCTCTTCCAAGGCCTCTCTTACTTTACAGCCAGGTTCGTGAATATGCGTACAACCCCGAAATTTGCATCCTTCCGCATATTGTTGGAATTCTCGAAAACAAGGCGATAACTCATCCACGCCCAGCTCTAAAAAATCCAGTTGGCTAAACCCCGGCGTATCTGCTACAAACCCACCGTTGTCTAAAGGAATTAGCTCCACATGGCGAGTCGTATGTCTTCCTCGTCCCAGCTTATTGCTTATGGCGCTCGTCTCCAGCGTTAAGCCAGGCTCCAAAGCATTAAGCATGGAGGACTTCCCTACACCTGACTGACCGGAAAACACGCTGATTTGGCCGGCCAACAGCTTCTTGAGCTCAGCCGTACCCTCTCCAGTACGGGCGCTGGTTACCAGCACCTCGTAACCAATCTTCCGATACATTTCCTGAACCATCAGCACCTTATCATCCTCTGAAGGGCTGCCTTCATACAAATCGCGCTTGGTCAGACAGATAATCGTATCCAGCCCGGCGTGCTCAATATGGACTAAAAATTTGTCCAGTAAAGGCAGGTTTAAATCCGGCTCACGCAGGGAAAACAGCAGCACGGCCAGCGTGGTATTAGCTACTGGAGGGCGAATTAGCTCCGTCGTACGCTTTCTAATCTCCTTGACCATACCTTCCCCGTTTTCAGTTAGTTCGTAAACGACCCGATCACCAACAAGGGGCGTAATCTCTTTTTTCTTGAAAAGGCCACGTGCTCTGCATTGTACCGTAGCTTCGCCGGATACCGGACGCCCATCCTGATCCAGGCTGGAGACATAATAATATCCGCTAAGCGCCTTGACGATCAGACCTTCAGGCATGTGTAAGATGTCCTCCTTCATAATGTTCAAGTTTCATTGTGTGGAACAGGTTAAGCTTCTTTCTCTAGTAAGTTTACTGATGCTGCACAGCCTCGATCACTTTGTCCTTCTTTTTGCGAGAACCGTGACCGGGGTTGTTTTTTTTGCTAACCGCCAACTCACTGCGCGTAACTCCTGAGGAATCGGTTCCTGGGGCAAAAGCAGAAGGATCACCATCGCCTTCTGTCCCCTCCTGGTTGTTAGAGTCGCCTCCACCATTACCACTATCGTTAGAAGATTCCCCGCTGTTTCCTTCCTCACCGTTTCCACTTCCATTCGGCGAGGAAGTACCACCAGATGTATCAGTCGGTGATGTTCCTGCAGGTGGAGCAATTTGAGGCATCGTCACCGTTCCATTTTTTGCATCAATATAAGAAACAGGATACGTGTCAACAAAAGCACCATCTCTAAATACGGAGACGACACTGTCTTTGTTAGGGGCCATCAGCAGGTTGATCGTAAACACCTGTGTCGTATTAATCGTACGGCTGCCCCACTCCTGATTTTCTCCACGTGCATCTGTATAAGTGATGCGAATTTTACTGTTTTTGCCCTCTTCCTTCGGCGCCACAGGTACATTAAACGGTAACGTAATCGCTTCTGGCGGGTAACCCGTACTTACATAAAACGTAATTTCCGTATTTGGGGGCAGATCACTGCCCGCCTCTGAAGGCCATTGTTTGGTTACTTTTCCTTTATCCTGCTCATAGCTAAATTCCTCTTTAATTGAGCCAACCTTCAGCCCCGCCTTTTTGACCTCATTTTCCGCCTGGCTCTGCGTCATCCCTACAAGATTCGGCATTTTAACAGTGGCAGCGCCTTTGCTGACGGTGAGCACTACCTGAACCGAATCCTTATCAAATGGCTCATTTGCAGCAGGTGTCTGACTAATGACGGTTCCTTCAGCCTGATCACTGAACTGCTCATTTTGCTGAATCTGCGTTTCCTTAATCTGCTGGGCGGTCAGTAGCTTGACAGCATTCTCGTAGCTTTGCCCTTTGACATCTGGCATCGGGGTGAGCGGCTTGGCAATCCCGACTTTCAGACTAATCTCCGTTCCTTCCTTGACTAAAGAACCTTCAGGGTAGCTTTGATAAAAAACAACTCCCGGTGCAATCCCCTCTTTATATTCATGCTGGATTGGATCATCAATGACTAGTCCTGCTTTACTTAGAGTGACCTTCGCTTGGTCTTCTGTTTGTGTCAGTACACTTGGTACTTTCACCTCAGGTACGACAAGCACACTTTGCACATAGTACACCACGCCGCCCATGCACAAAAGTAGTACCAACACTAGTGTTACCCAGAATATCGTTTTTTTTCTATTTTTCTTGGACGTTTGCTTGTTCGGAAGCTGTTCAGACTCCCGAGGTTGGACAGGCACATCGTCACCACTGGAAGACACACCTAATTGTTGAGGCTTAATAGCTGGGATAACCCGCGTTTGGTCCTCATCATCCAAATGTGTAAACTCCAGCTTGGATTCATTGCGCCGCCCCGGTAGCAGACAAGTCTCCAAATCCCTTAGCATTTCGTCTGCTGATTGGTAACGTTCCTCCGGATTTTTACGCATCGATTTTAGAATGACATTTTCTACACTTTGCGGAATCAACGGATTAATTTTACGCGGTTCCTCAAATTCCTCTTGCAAATGCTTGAGTGCCACACTAATTGGGCTTTCTCCCAGAAAAGGAAGCTGTGCCGTTAGCATTTGATATAAGACAATACCTAAAGAATATAAGTCCGATTTTTCGCCAGTAATGACACCCTTTGCATGCTCAGGTGAAAAATAATGAACAGAACCCACAACAGAACCTGTCTGAGTAATTGTCGTTGACGTAACAGCTCGAGCAATCCCAAAATCGGTTACCTTAACCCGTCCATTACGTCCAATTAAGATATTATGAGGCTTAATGTCCCGGTGAATAATCTGATTTTGGTGGGCATGTTCCAGCGCATCACAAATCTGGGAAGCAATCCGCACTGCTTCATCCACTTGTAATGGCGCACGTTCTTTAATAATTTCATTCAAATTTTTGCCTTCAACGCACTCCATTACAATATAATGGATTTCATCCTCTTGGCCGACATCATAAATACTGACCACGTTCGAATGAGAAAGCGAGGCCGCTGACTGTGCCTCACGCCGAAACCGGCGAATAAATTCCTCATCATGAACAAATTGCTGACGCAACACTTTTACCGCGACATTGCGATTCAGCAAAATGTCTTGAGCCTTATACACCAGCGCCATACCGCCGCCACCGATGCGCTCAATAATTTCGTACCTTCCCCCAAGCAGGTGCCCGATCATGCTTCACACCCCTTTTCACTCAATGAAACCGTGTTGTCGGGCAATTCAAACAAAGCTACAGTAATGTTATCGTCTCCACCGGCAAGCAGCGCCAGATGTAGCAGACGATCCGCACGTTCCTCCAAAGGATTTTCTGCGGCACCTACTACCTTACTGATCTGTTCTTCTGTTACCAAATTGCTTAATCCGTCACTGCATAGTAATAGTACATCGCCTTTTTCCAGCGTAATGGTGTCAATGTCCACCTTCACCTCGGAATCAGTGCCCAATGCCCGTGTCAGCACATTGCGACGGGGATGGTTCTCCCGCTCTTCCTTACTAATCTGACCGTTTTTGAACAACTCATTAACCAAAGTATGGTCTTCTGTAAGCTGACGTACCGTTCCTTTGGATATGACATAGGCGCGACTGTCACCAATATGTCCGATAATTCCAGATGCATCATTGAGCAACACGGCAACAACCGTCGTTCCCATATTATGATACTGGTCATCGCGCGCAGCCGTTTGGAAGATGACTTCATTGGCATGCAAAATAGCGTCGCTGAGCGCCGCTGTCAAAGAATGTGCGGATAATCCGCTCTCCAGCGTCGCCAAATCAGCGGCAAGTGTCTCTACCGCAAGGCGGCTGGCCGTATCTCCGGCCAGATGCCCTCCCATACCATCGGCAACAATTCCAAGAATATAGCCTTGCTCCAAGTGCCTGATCCAGGCAGAATCCTCATTTACCGAACGCACACGTCCGACATGGCTGACATGAACTGTTTTGATCAAATGGTTTCACCCCAACTCCATATGCTTTGCACGCAACTGACCGCAGGCAGCGGCAATATCGTGACCCTGTTCACGCCGGATCGTCACATTGACGCCTTTTTCGGCAAGAATACGTTGAAAATTAAAAATATCGCTGCGCGATGTGCGCACATACTTGCGCTCAGGCACATGGTTGACTGGAATCAAATTGACGTGACACAGCATGTCCTTCAACACATCCGCAAGCTCTTCAGCATGTTCTGCCTGGTCGTTTACTCCACCGATCAAGGCATATTCGAACGAAATTCTCCGCCCCGTCTTAGCAAGATAATAACGAAGAGAATCCATAACATCCTTAAAAGGATAACGCCGATTTACAGGCATCAGCTTCGAACGCAACGCATCATTGGGCGCATGAATGGATATTGCCAGATTAATCTGTGTATCCTCGTCAGCAAATTTATAAATATTGGGCACAATGCCGCTGGTTGACACCGTAATATGACGTTGACCAATATTCAGGCCCTTTTCATGAATCATTGTACGCAAAAACGTCATTGTCGCTTCATAGTTCTCAAAAGGCTCACCCGAGCCCATAATCACAATACTGCTCACTCGTTCATTCGTTTTATCCAGAATTTTCTGAGCCTGCACCACCTGTGCCGTAATTTCGCCAGCCGTCAGGTTTCTTTTGAGACCCCCAAGCGTCGAGGCACAAAAAGTACAGCCAATCCGGCAACCCACTTGAGTCGTTACACAAATACTGTTTCCGTAATTATGTCTCATGATAACCGTCTCAATAGCATGGTCATCGTGTAAGCCAAACAGAAATTTAACAGTCCCATCTTTCGATTCCAACTTTGTTATTTCGTGAAGCGTCACAAAACTGAATTGCTCCTCCAGCTTTTCTCTCAGCCCCTTGGACAAATTCGTCATCTCACTGAAATTATTGACCCGCTTTACATACAGCCAGTCAAAAATTTGTCCTCCCCGAAAGGCAGGCTCACCGTTGTTTTTGGCCCAGTCCTGAAGCTCTTCCAGTGTTAAATCATATATAAAAGGTTTCATCAATATTTGCACCCGTTCCTTCTTCATTAAGTTCTGTTTAATCGCAGACAGTGTTTTTCATTCTTCCTATTTTAGCACAAATCCCTGAGGGGGTAAAAATTTTTCATCTTCATGCAAAAAACCGCCGGAAGTGTCCGGCGGATTGTGGAAATACTGGTGGGCAGCTACCTGGAATTCTCTTCCGAGCTACTTTACCCGGCGCAGACGCGCAATATAAAATCCGTCACTGTGAAAATGCTGCGGTAACAGCTGTACCGAGCCTTTCTGTATACCATCCATTTCATGACTCACGGCTGGAAAAGAATGATCCTTTGCCAACTCATACTCTGGATGTTCGCTTAAAAACCGAGCCAATTGTCCTTCATTTTCGTCAGGCTCAATCGTGCAAGTACTGTATACCAGAATACCACCCGGCTTTAACAGTCCGGCCACACTATCCAGCAACTCGTGCTGCAGTTGAGTAATGTCGCGAACATCCTGCGCAGTTTTGCTCCAACGCAGATCAGGTTTACGGCGAATCACCCCAAAGCCCGAGCATGGCGCATCCAGCAAAATACGGTCAAAAGAAGCCGGAGCATATCGTTCCTTTAGATCCAACGCATCACCAGTAACCGTCTCAACAGCATCCAGGCCAAGCCGATTCGCTTGCTCACGGATTAGTTGATGCTTATGGGCATGCAGATCGTTTGCAACGATCCGGCCGCGATCCTTCATCAACTCAGCCATATGAGCTGTTTTGCCACCTGGAGCTGCGCAGCAGTCCAGCACCGCCATGCCAGGCTCAGGAGCGACCGCTTCAGCAACAAGCATGGAGCTTTCATCCTGTACAGACAACAATCCGTCCGTATACCACGAGGTAAGCGCCATATTTCCGCCGCTACGAACAACAATCCCATAGGGGCTAACGGCCGAAGGAACGGCATCAATCCCTTTTGCAATCATCTCGTCCAGCAGCTGATCACGACTGGTCATCGTCGTATTCACTCGCACGCTGACTGCAGGGGGCTCGTTATTAGCCTTGCAGATAGCCTCAGCTGTATCGGTACCGTATTGCTTGATCCAGCGCTTAACTAGCCACTGTGGATGGGAATGTTCTAACGAAATCCGTTCCTCTGCTGACAAACCGTCAGGAATACGCAGCTTGTCCGACTCACGCAGCATGCTGCGAAGCACACCATTGACCATACCGGAAATCCCCTGATGCCCGCGCCGCTTGGCAATGGTCACTGCTTCACTAACAACTGCATGATCTGGAACTCGATCCAGATACACCAGCTGATATACGCTCATCCGCAGCAACGAACGTACCCAAGGCTGAAGCTTGGCCGTTCCTTTTTGAACAAATTTATTCAAAAAATAATCCAGTGTATTTCGGCGTGCCACTGTACCGTATACAAGTTCCGTCGTCAAACCAACATCACTTGCAGATAAACCTGCCTGCTGAAGCCGGCGATTGAGCTCAAGATTGCTATACGCGCCCTCTTGCTCCACACCGGTCAGCACGTCAAGTGCAACTTCCCGCGCCGTCTGTTTGCGAGTTTTGTCGGATCTGGTCCCCACTCCCTTGCGTTGGTCTCCCTGACGGGAGTGTCCCCCGCTCATCCGAGCACCGTGCCGGGCTTCATCTGTCCGCCGCGCGCAAAGGTTCCGGCTTCCATAACCTTCTTACCTGCCGGTTGAACCTGGGTCAGCCAGAGAGTGCCTTCGCCTGTCTGCACCTCAATGCCACGGGCGGTTAATTGAAGAACCGTGCCGGGTGCTGGAGCATTTGAGCCACTCGCTTCATTATTTATGGAAGGCTGCTCCGCAGCCCATATTTTAAAAACATTGTTCTCCCAAAGTGTAAACGCGCCAGAAAAAGGAACCAGACCCCGAACCCGGTTGTATATTTGCTCTGCATTATCACTCCATGTAATGCGCTCATCATCACGGTTCAGGTTCGGGGCATAGGTCGCCTCGTCCTCATTTTGCGGCGTACGGTCTGATTGCCCTGCCAGCAACTTGGGCAGCTCGTCCTGCAAAAGTCTAGCTCCGGCTACACTTAGCTTTTCAAAAATTGTGCCCGATGTATCCTCCGGCTCTATAGCCACCTCAACCCGCGATATCATATCTCCGGTGTCCAGCCCTTCCGCCATATACATTAGCGTCACACCTGTCACAGTTTCACCGTTAATAATCGCACGCTGGATCGGTGCACCTCCCCGATATCGGGGAAGTAACGAACCATGCACATTCAGACAGCCGAAACGAGGCAGGTCTAATACGGACTTAGGCAAAATTTGGCCATAAGCTGCGGTTACAATCAGGTCGGGACGCAATTCCGCCACCTGAGCTACCGCTTCCGGTTGACGCAGGCGTGTCGGTTGCAGCACAGGCAATCCGCGCTTCTCAGCCGCTTCCTTGACTGGTGTAGGCGTCAATATTTTTTTCCGTCCCTGTGGCTTATCCGGCTGAGTAATTACACCGACCACGTTATATCCGTTGTCCAGCAACATGTTCAGCGATGGGACTGCAAATTCAGGTGTACCCATAAAGATAATACGAATGTCTTGGCTCATCGAACCTCACTCCCCTGTCTGACGGTTCGGTCCTGGCTGTTCCAGAGCAACCTCATATACTTTTTCTGCAATATCCGTGAACAATACTCCATTTAGATGATCAATTTCATGCTGAAAAGCACGAGAAAGCAACCCTGTCGCTGTAACGGTAATAGCCTTACCCTCGCGATCCAGTCCCTTGACTGTAACCTTCTCGGCACGACGTACATCCCCGTTTAACCCTGGAATACTTAGGCAGCCTTCAGGTCCCAATTGCTCTCCTTCTTCGGCCACAATTTCTGGATTGATCATTTTTATCAAGCCATGCTCATCTCCAGCATCTACGACGATGAGCCGCTTCAAAATACCTACTTGTGGAGCAGCTAGGCCTACTCCTTCCGCTTCATACATCGTATCTGCCATATCGTCCAGCAGCTTTTGCACATTAGGCGTAACTTTAGTAACTTCCTTTGCTACTTTGTGCAATACGTCATCCGGCTCCAACACTATAATTCTAATTGACATGACAACAGAACACCTTCCTCTTTTTCCTTCATTTAGGTTTTACTGTATTCATCACAAAAGCGACTGCTACATTATCCTATGTACGGACGGCTTGTCCGCATCAATTGTGCGAATAACTTTAGTGTTAACACTCTACATCAGCATCTGCGGATCAACATCCAGACTAATCAGCAACTTTTGTGCCTGCGCAGATTCGGCCATTTCATCAGCCACTTGCTGAGCCAAACCAATCGCGTCAATATTTCCACGCCATTTTATCATACATTGAAATCGGTATCTATTCTTGATTCTCGAAATGGGTGAAGCTACTGGCCCCAAAATGTCCAATACATCCGATGTAAGCCGGTCCATATTCCCGAACCAGCCCCGTTGTCTGGCTCGTCCCTGTAGTGTCGCTGAATAATTTTCAGCCAATCGGACTAGCACTGGAAGCTGTTCATGAGAAAAGGTCACCAAAATAAGTCGGCAATATGGCGGGTAGTGCAAATTACGGCGGTGTTTCAACTCTTCCCTCACAAAAGATGAATAATCATGACGGCTTGCATGAACCACCGAATAATGCTCTGGAGTGTAGGATTGTACGAATACTTCCCCCGGCAATTGATGCCTTCCAGCACGCCCGGCTACTTGTGTTAACAGCTGAAAGGTCTTTTCCGCAGCCCGAAAATCCGGTAAATTAAGAGCAGAATCCGCAGTAATGACACCTACCAGCGTTACATCGGGAAAATCCAGCCCTTTGGCTACCATTTGAGTACCCAGTAGTACGTCTGCTTTTTTATCACGAAATTGCTTAAGCAGCTTTTCATGAGCGTTTTTTTCAGTCGTTGTATCAACATCCATTCGGACAACACGTATACCAGGGAATAGCTTAGCCAACTCTTCTTCCACTCGCTGAGTACCTGTACCGAAGTAACGAATATGCTCACTACCGCATTCCGGGCAAGTCTGAGGTACAGGCTCGGAATATCCGCAATAATGACAACGTAAATTGTTCGACCGCTGATGATAGGTAAGCGAAATATCACAATCCGGACATCCCGCCACATAGCCGCAGCTCCGGCACATGACGAACGTGGAGTGACCACGCCGGTTCAACAGTAATACCGTCTGCTCGTTACGCTCTAATCGCTCTGCTATTCCATTATGCAACGCACGGCTGAACATGGAGCGGTTGCCGGCCCGTAGCTCCTCACGCATGTCCATGATATGGACTTCGGGTAACGTGTTCCCCAATGCGCGGGTCGGCATTTCAAGCAGCAGCGGCGCAAACTCGTCATTGCTTTGGGAGCGGGCAGCATAATAGCTTTCCAGTGACGGTGTAGCTGAACCGAGAATAACGACAGCCCCGTGCTGGTGCGCTCTGCGAATGGCTACATCACGCGCATGGTATTTGGGCGTCTCTTCCTGCTTATAGGACGTTTCGTGCTCCTCATCCATAATAATGAGCCCTAGCTCACGAAAAGGGGCAAATACCGCTGAACGAGCGCCAATCGCTACTTTTACACGGCCTTCGCGTATTTTGCGCCACTCATCGTACCGTTCTCCCCCGGACAATCTACTGTGCATCACTGCGACCTGGTCGCCAAAACGTCCTTTGAAACGTTCGACCATTTGTGGAGTTAATGATATTTCAGGTACGAGCACAATCGCCTGGCGATTCTGCTCGATACAGCGCTGAATGGTCTGCAGATAGATTTCCGTCTTACCGCTTCCTGTGACTCCATGCAGCAAATAAGCTCCTTGCTCACGCATGTCCAGCTGACGAACAATCCGTTCATACACCGACTGCTGCTCTGCCGTAAGAGGGAGTGGGTCTGTAGGCTTGAAGTGTCTGCCCCGGTAGGGATCGCGGAACACTTCAACATCTTCCTGTAACACATAGCCCTTATCTTCCAGTGCCTTAACCGTCGCAGCTGATACACCTAACGAGGTCATAACTTCCTTCAGCGGCAGAGGCAGAAACTCGCTACGTTCCAGCAAAAAAGCAAGTACCTCCCGCTGACGCTGCGCCTTGGCAGAAAATTGCTCCAGTGCCATGGATGCTTCATCTATGCTGATAGCCAGATCAACAGCTTTCATCGTCTTTTTGCCAAGCTTGTCTTTAATAACCTGGCTTTCCTGAAGCACTCCGCGGCGTAACAGCGATTTAATAACCTCCGCCTCCTCGGGGAAACGTCTACTAAGTTGCTGCAACGGGACTTGCTCCTTATTCTGAATGAAGCTGACAATCTGACGCTCCGCCGGGTCGCTCATACCGTCGTCAGTCAGAAGGGCCCATTCGATCTCATCCCCCTGATTAGACAGCATAGACCGCTGTGGATTCGTAGACTCTTGCTGTTCGGCAATGGAGATATAACGTTCCGCCTTGCCCTTAAGCGCGGTAGGAATCATCACTTGCAGTGCCATAATTTGATTACAAGCATAACGCTCGCTCATCCATTTGCCCAGTTCAACCAAATCGGGAGATAAGGGCGGTACCAGATCCAGCAACTCCTGAATCGCCCTCATCCTGTATTTCGGCGGCTCTTCAGCTGGAACTACCGAGATAACAAAAGCCTGCACCGTCCGTTTGCCAAATGGCACAGCTACCCGACTACCTGGCTCAATCCAAGGTCTCATGGAATCTGGGATCAGATAATCGAAGGTACGATCTGTATCCTTGGCAGGTACATCGACAATGACCTTGGCAACTAAATTGCCTGTCTCCATTAATGCAGCACCCCACCCATGCGTCCCGCGGCTAGAGTAAGCAATTTACGCGCAACCTCTTCCTTTGACTGTACAGGAATCTGCTCCACCATCCCGCTTCGGTCATATATTTGAACAGCATTTGTATCGACGCCAAAACCTGCACCATCCACAGTTACATCGTTTGCCGCAAGCAAATCACAATTTTTACGTTCTAATTTATCTATTGCATACGTCTCCAAATTTCCCGTTTCTGCTGCAAAACCAATTAAAAATTGATGTTTCTTGCTGCGTCCGAGTGATTCCAGAATATCGACGTTCTTCACTAACTCCAGTGTAAATACACTATCTTTTTTCTTGATCTTGGTCTGTGCCACCTCACGTGGTCGATAATCTGCAACGGCAGCAGCCATAACGACCATATCACTCGTTTCCCATTGTTTTAGCACAGCCTGGTACATGTCTTCAGCTGACCGGACCCTTTCAAGCGAAATACCTAAAGGCGGTTCCGCACTGGTATTGGCAGCAATCAAATGCACCTCTGCCCCCATCTCCTGAGCCACTTTCGCAATGGCAAAGCCCATTTTACCAGATGAATCATTCGTAATATAACGGACAGGATCAATTCGCTCAATCGTGCCTCCAGCCGTGACAATGACTTTTTTTCCCGAAAGCGCTAATTCATTCTTATCTACAAGTCGCTCGGTTACTTGTTTCTCCGTAGATTTTTCTCCAAACCACCGTGCTTCAGACTTGATTGTGGCTTCAGGCTCCTGAGCTTGCTGATCAAAAAAGCGCTCAATCGTTTGCACAATAGTTTCTGGCTCTTCCAAACGTCCTTTGCCAACATAACCACAAGCCAGTAATCCTTCACCAGGCTCAATCATCTTCACACCACGGGATACCAGTGTCTCCATATTTTGCATGACTGCAGGATGAGTGTACATATGTACATTCATCGCAGGGGCCACCATAATAGGCGCTGTCGTAGCCAGCAACGTTGTCGATAACATATCATCAGCAAGACCATGCGCCATTTTCCCGATGATATTCGCCGTTGCAGGAGCAACTAGCACCAGATCAGCCGCATCCGCCAGATGAATATGGGATACGATAGACGGCTCTCTTTCATCAAATGTATCACTGTACACCGGATTGCGAGAGAGTGACTGCAGCGTAAGTTCGGTAATAAACTCCTTGGCAGAAGCCGTCATAATCACATGTACATCGGCTCCCTTTTGCGTCAACTTACTGCAGAGCGCAGCCCCTTTATAGGCAGCAATTCCGCCGGTTATACCAAGAATAATAACTTTCCCCTTCAACATCGTTAACTCCCCCTGACCGAAAAAAATAACAACCTTGCGGTTGTCAAAGGAATTGGCATTGCGCCTGGTTATAATGATTGTCTATAATTCTTATTCTTCTTCGCCGCTTTCAAGCAAAAGATGATCTGCATAGATCTCTTCCAGAGCTACTCCAACCTGTTTGTGAGATTTAGGACTCTTCAAGCTCGTCTTCTCGCCCTCACGCAACTGTCTAGCACGGCGTGATGCCGCTACAACCAGCGAATATTTACTATCTACCTTTTTCATCATTTCATCAATGGAAGGATACAGCACGAATAGACACCTCTTCATGTAGTTTTAAGCTGTATAAGCTGAACTCCAGTGTACACCTTCAAGCTCAGCTTATACAGTATTATTTCTCTTTTGGTACGCTTGGCATATGTAAAGCCCTCGCTTAAGGTCGAACCTTACAATGTTCGGCGATAATAATGGATTCTATTCGTTTACAAGCGAAATCAATCTCATCATTGACAACCGCATAATCATAGTGACGCAACAGGTTCATCTCGTCCACAGCTACCGACATACGGTGATCAATGGTTGCTT
This sequence comes from Paenibacillus sp. EKM211P, assembly GCF_011066175.1. Lineage (NCBI taxonomy): Bacteria > Bacillati > Bacillota > Bacilli > Caryophanales > Paenibacillaceae > Paenibacillus > Paenibacillus sp. EKM211P. Next base: position 138,158 of record NZ_JAAMNS010000004.1, on the reverse strand, counting down.
GAGTTTCTGTGCCACGTCCCCGAATTCTATCCTTCAACTCATCCAGCGAAGGTGGAAGCAAGAATATAAATATGCCTTCTGGAAATTTTTCTTTAACCTTTAGCGCGCCCTGAACTTCGATTTCCAGAAAGATATCTTTACCCTGCGCAAGCGTCTGGTCTACAAAATCACGTGGAGTGCCATAGTAGTTACCTACATACTCTGCGTACTCCAACAATTCATCCCGTTCAATCATCCCTAAAAAATCTTCACGCGTTTTGAAAAAATAGGTCACTCCATCTTGCTCGCCCGAACGAGGTGTTCGAGTTGTAGCAGAAACAGAATACGTTATCTCAGGTAGCTTTTCGCGCAATGCATTGCCTACCGTTCCTTTACCGACCCCCGAAGGTCCGGATATTACAAATAATAATCCCTTAGCCATAGTACACTCCATTTTTATTCGTCATTGTCATCATCTTTAGTGGATAGGCGATGAGCGACCGTCTCCGGCTGCACCGCAGACAGGATTACATGATCACTGTCTGTAATAATAACAGCCCGTGTCCGGCGGCCATAGGTAGCATCAATTAGCATATGACGGTCCCTGGCTTCCTGTATAATCCGCTTGATCGGAGCAGACTCCGGACTGACGATGGAGATTATTCGGTTGGCCGACACGATATTGCCAAAGCCAATATTGATCAATTTGATTGCCATATTCAGGTCTTTCCCCCTATACATGTGACTATTGCAGCCGTGCCGCTACCAGGTAGCTACTCAATATTTGCAGCCTGCTCACGAATTTTTTCGAGCTCTGCTTTCATCTCAACGACCAAGTTAACTAATGTGAGATGATTAGCCTTAGAGCCGATCGTGTTGACTTCCCTGTTCATTTCCTGGATTAAAAAATCTAATTTGCGACCGGCCGGCTCGTCCGACAGCAGCAACCTTTTGCACTGTCCAAAATGACTTTGAAGCCGGGTAAGCTCCTCATCAATATTGCTGCGATCCGCGAATAACGCAATCTCCATTCCGAACTTATGTTCATCAAGCGTAAATGAACCGTCCTGAAGCTCTTTAAGCCTGTTCTTCAGCCTGTTACGGTAGTCGCTCACAACATGAGGAGCCAACACCGCCATTTCATGATGAAAGGATTCCAAACGTAAAATGCGGGATTCCACATCTTGTACCAAATGCCCGCCTTCTCGCCTTCTCATCTCCAGCAAACCTTGCAAAGCTTTATTCAAAGCTCGCTGTAGTTGCTCTTCCCAGTCATCTTCGTCTCCATTGCAAGCCTCTCCAGGCTCACCCAGAACATCAGGCAAAGCAAGGATATCACTTATACCTAACGTTCCTTTAACGCCATAACGATCCGCCAGCTGCTCCGCTGCACGCAGGTAAGCCTGCACCACAGTGTCATTCAACCGTGCGGCGGGTATCTGTTCTTCATCACGTTCCCTGTGGATGAAAACATCGATACGACCGCGTTTAATCTGCTGTTGAACCGTTCTTCTCAAGCCATCTTCATAACGAGTCCATTCACGTGGAATTCTCATCATCACTTCGCAATAGCGGTGATTGACCGATTTCAATTCCAAGCGCACTTTATACCCCTCATGATGAAGGATGGCTTGACCGTATCCGGTCATACTCAATGACATCGGCATCACATCCATTATACTATTGTAATTGATTATTATAGTCGAAACAAGGGGGCCTGTACTCGGCCTGATTTTTCCCATACATATGAAGTCAGCTCAGCTGTCATTTCATAGAACATAAAAGGAGTCATGAAATAGATCCCATTAAAATGTTCCATGGCCGTATCAAGCAGCTCCTTGGCAATAGACACGCCCATTGCTCGTCCTTCCGAGCCCTCCAGTCCCGACATACGTGCACGCACCTCATCGGATAACTGAATGCCTGGCACTTCATTGTGCAAGTATTCTGCATTGCGGCCACTAGCCAGCGGCATAATACCGATAAAAATCGGTATTTCCAAATGCCGTGTCTCTTCTGCAATGGCTATAATCAGCTCAGGATCGTAAACAGGCTGGGTCATAATATAATCGGCCCCGGAGGCAATTTTCTTTTCCAACCGCTGTACGGCTTTACCCAAATGCTTAACATTCGGATTAAAAGCAGCTCCCACCACAAAATTAGCTTTCTGCTTGAGTGGTTTACCGGAAAATGCGACGCCATCATTTAGCTGCTTGATCATGCGTATGATTTCAAAAGATGTCATATCATACACCGAACTGGCGCCTGGTAAATCACCAAACCGCGCCGGATCACCAGTAACCGCCAGTACATGGTCAATACCCAGTGCGTCAAAACCCATCATGTGGGATTGAGTACCAATCAGATTACGGTCACGACATGCGATATGAATTAATGGACGCAAGCCTGTTTCAATACTAACCAGATGCCCAAGCGCCATGTTGCTCATACGAGTGACTGCGAGCGAATTGTCAGCAAGTGTAAGTGCATCGGCTCCGGCTTTCTTCAAGGCATGCGCACCTTGCATAAACCGGGTAATGTCCAGATCTCGCGGAGGATCCAGCTCTACAATGACCGTATGCCGTTCCTTAACCAGATCCACAATGTTGGGTTCGCTGGCATGTCTGCCATTGCCTCGTCCCCCTTCATTTGCTGTCTGCTCCACCACATGAATGGACTCTGTCGACAAAGCTTCTTTTGGAGCCAACGGGGGCGGTTGCAAATTTTTTAAAGCTTTGGAAATAGCAGCAATATGGTCTGGCGTAGTTCCGCAACAACCACCAATCAGCCTGGTCCCGAGATCTACAAAGGACGCGGCACATTCTCCGAAATATTCAGGTGATGCACCGTATACATAGTGACCGTCCACATAATCTGCCAGTCCCGCATTTGGATATACAGACAGCGGTACAGACAAAGGACCATCCAGCTGCTCCATTACACTCATAATTCCCTGCGGACCGGAGTGACAGTTAAACCCGAGGATGTCAGCTCCTTCACTACGCAGTGTTGAAAAAGCTTCTGACACTAGAAAACCATCTTGGGTACGACCAACCTGATCGACCGCAAATTGACAAATTACCGGAATGTCACTGTATTTACGTACACTGTGAAGCGCAATGCGCATTTCGTCCAGTGAATAAAACGTTTCGCATAAAATGCCGTCAACCCCTTCGGAAAGAAGGGCATCGATCTGCTGCTCGTAGTTTCTTGACAGCTCCAGCTTGGATATGTTAAGACGTTTGCCTCCGCATATGGAACCGACCGCACCTACTACATAATGTTCAGGTCCGGCAGCAGCCTTGGCAATTCGCACACCAGCACGATTAATCTCTTCCACCTTAGATTCCAGTCCAAAGCGAGCTAACTTATAATCATTTGCAGAGAATGTATTCGTCTCCAGCAATCGTGCTCCTGCATTTAAATACTGACCATGTACGTCTGATATAACATCAGGCGAAGTAATGTTCAGTTCTTCGTAAGACGTATTTACTGGAAATCCTAGCTGGTACAAAAAAGTCCCCATAGCGCCGTCTCCGACAATAATTTCACGATTCAGCACAGTACGCAAATCCGGTTTCATGTCCTCTGCTCCACCCCGCTCTTTATTTTCATACTAATGTAACATAAAGAGACTACAAACATAAGCCAAAAACAAAAAAAGCCGCCTCACGCCCCGACAAAATGATACCAGGAGTAAGGCAACTTGAGTTATCATTTTCTATTTACCACTACATTTTCATAGCATTTTCCCATCAGAAGAATGGAGAGAAAACTCGTAAAAAGTCCCTTTTTTATTTACTTTAGCCACAATAGAATCCGTCCCCTTTTGCTGCTTGGAGAACGTATATTGATTTCCTTGAACATTCACTTTATAGCCGGACACATTGATATTGAACAATAGTTGAACCTTAGGCTTGACCAGCTTCAATGCTTCGGCGGCGGTATATTTTGGACTTGCAAAAGATTTTTTGAAATCTGCGTTATCATTCCAGTCCATCCCAGAGGTGGATACAGCTAGCACTTTTCCAGTTACCGCTCCAATTTTGACCTCATTCGCCTCGCTTGCATCCTCGAACGACCAATAAGAAAGCCCATTTTTCTCATCCTTGTAGCGTGAGGCATGCTGCACTGTGATTCGCTGTCCACTCACTCGCTTAAATGTGTTCATTGCACGGTTCAATAATACTGGGTCCACCTGTCTCAGCGCATAGTCCGCATTGACGGTAATAGCATTACCTTGATCCACATCAACATACAATGAGGAAGCTTTTTCTCCTGCCCCCCAGAATACCCAGTAATTCGAAGGCTTGTTGGACTGATAGGGGGATTTGACCCGCCAGAATGCTTCAAATTGTAAGGGACGCTTGCTGTCAAACGCTTTGGCGCTGTTTAATACTTTTGCCTTGAGTGGCGCGTTCATCGCCTTTCCCAAACTACTTATTTTATATCGTATAGTTGTAGAATCTACTCTGTTTTTCTCTTTATTATATTCTGTCTGCAACGTAGCTGTTCCGTCTTCCAATTCACCCTCGACAATCCAGGTTTTCCCCATATCCGTTACATCGTCAAATTGAAATGCAGTTTTTGAACCGATAAGTTCTTGTACTGCTTTTTCTAAACGGCTTACGACTGTCGGAGTTAGCGAGCCCACCTGCTTGTCCGTCGTTCCCGTGGCAGCAGGAATAGTCGCCGCTTGAACCGGAAGCGCGGTGGCTACAAGTATGAGGACTGCAACTGCTGAAATCCAACGAAATTTCCGCACTATGAACGACCTCCTTATCGTTTTCTCATTTTCTATATTATACATTGTTCAGACGTCAAAAAAAGACAGAATATCGCTTGGTTCACCATTTCCCCAGTAAACAGCGGCATAAAAGGACAAAAAAAGAAGACCTACTCAGGTCTTCTTCCCCTTCACTTCTATATATTCTTAGGTCATTTAGGGGCTATTCTTATCATTCACATCAATTCAGAATAGACGACCTTCGAATACAATCTCAGCCGGACCTGTCATATAAATGTGATTATCATCCTCGCTCCATTCAATATCCAGATCGCCGCCTTTTAGGCTTACCATGGCGCGGCGGTCGCTGTATCCATTTAGTACAGAAGCAACAAGCGTAGCACAGGCTCCAGTTCCACAGGCTAGCGTAGGTCCTGCTCCCCTCTCCCATACCCTCATATCTATACGCTTCCGACTCCGTACCGTGGCGAACTCAACATTTGTTTTTTTAGGGAACAATGGATGACACTCCAGCTTTGGCCCCCAGGCCTCCAGATCAAAGCTAGGCGCATCCTCAACATAAATGACACAGTGCGGATTTCCCATAGAAACAGCCGTAAAGCGAAAACCACTTCCTCCAGCTTCAATGGGCTCATCTATTACGTTAGTCAAATCGAGTGTAGTTGGAATTTTCAATCCTTCCAGAATCGGCTCTCCCATATCTACCTTTACCATTCGTACAGTTCCGTTTTCCACAGTCAGTTCAACCTGCTGCACACCTGCACCCAGCGTCTCAATTGTGATCTGTTCACAGTTGATATGCTTACGGTCATACACATATTTGGCAGCACAACGAATAGCGTTACCGCATTGCTCGGCCTCCGAGCCGTCTGAGTTAATGATGCGCATGCGAAAATCTGCTTTTTCAGACGGCAATATATATACCAATCCATCGGCGCCAATACCAAAATGTCGATCACATAGCCGAACAGCTAATTCCGAGGCGTCAGACGGCAATTCCTGATGCCCGTACCAAACGATAAAATCATTACCCAGACCATTCATTTTAGTGAATTCCATAGCTTCCCCCCGCCGTTGCTGCTGATGTCATGCTCCTCTTGAAACTTTGATCCCATAATATCATACAGGGCAAAAGCGGGAAAGCGATGCGATATGCAAGACCCGAATTCTAGGCTGAGAACTTTGTACGTCCCGCTGAAAATCGTGTATTTCCGCCGTGACGACGGTTACGTCGACCGCCCCATACACTTCCCGCTCCCATCAGGAACGTAGGAATTCCAGCTGCGACAATAGATAGTGCCCATTCACGTAAACCAAGGGGTACCGTTTTGAAAATAGGTTGCAGCACAGGCACATACATTACAACCAGCATCAGTACAATGGAGGACAGTACGGCAAGCACGAGATAACTATTTTGAAACGGATTACGATGGAAAACGGAGCGGGAGCTACGGCAATCAAATACATGAATTAACTGCGCCAGCACTAACGTAGCAAATGCAACCGACTGCGCTTTGATCAATTGCCCTGCATCATTCGGAGCAATCCGTAATGTCAACCAAAAGGCCGCAAGTGTACATAAGCCAATCAACAGACCGCGACTAATAATTTTCCAGCCCAGTCGACGTGCAAAAATATTTTCCTTTGCGCCACGAGGCTTATGCTCCATAAGATCCTTTTCCGGCTGATCCACACCCAGAGCCATCGCTGGCAAACCGTCAGTTACCAGGTTCACCCACAAAATCTGAATGGGTAACAAAGGTAGCGGCAGCCCAGCCATCATGGCAAAGAACATCGTCAAAATTTCGCCAACATTGGAGGCGAGTAGATAACGAATGAATTTACGGATGTTCTCGTAAATATTTCGTCCTTCCTCAATTGCCGCTACAATCGTTGAGAAATTATCGTCACTCAGTACAAGTGCAGCTGCTTCTTTGGTCACGTCTGTTCCTGTAATGCCCATGGCAATACCGATATCCGATGCCTTGATCGCAGGTGCGTCATTGACGCCATCTCCGGTCATAGCTACGACGTGTCCGCGTCTTTGCAGCGACTTGACAATTCTCAGCTTGTGTTCCGGCGACACCCGCGCATACACAGAGACGGTATCAACAACGTTATCCAACGCCGCATCATCCATGAGAGACAGTTGCTGTCCTGTCAATACATTTGAGCCGCGTTGGAGAATGCCCAGCTGCTGTGCAATGGCCTCCGCAGTTGTACCATGATCGCCCGTAATCATCACCGTGCGAATGCCGGCACGACGGCACTTGCCAATGGCCTCGCGAACCTCGCGGCGTGGCGGATCAATCATGCCGGTCAGGCCGATAAAAATCAGCTGTGTTTCAGCCTCCTCAACCGTAGAGACACGCTCATGCGAGCGGATATCACGGTAAGCGACGCCAAGTACACGCAGCGCCTCCGATGCCATACCTTCATTGGCTGCCAATACCTTTTGGCGCAGCGTACCCGTTAACGGAACGACATTCCCTTCCCATAAAATGTAAGAGCACTGACCCAGTAGCACGTCTGGCGCTCCTTTGGCAAATACAATATGTCCTCCCTGGTGGCGTACGAGTACCGACATCCGCTTCCGATCTGAGTCAAAAGGAAATTCTCGCTCCCGTGTGTACAGTTCGTATAGCCCTTGTCGCGTGACTCCGCCTTTGGCAGCTAACGTGACCAGCGCTCCTTCTGTCGGATCACCTTTCAGCTCCCAAACAGCGGAAGGCGTCGGCTCTTTGGTTTTCTTTTTTGAACGCAGCTCATCTATGTCAGCTTGAACAATCTCCGCATTATTACAAAGTACACTAGCTTGCAGCAATCTACGCAAGGATTGTCCGTTTTTTAGGTCGGCCGGAAGATCCCTGTCCATAATATGACCGTGTGGATCATAACCTTCCCCGGTAACTCCCCAGAAACGACCATCCAGCCACAGCTTGGTGACTGTCATTTTATTTTGGGTCAGTGTGCCCGTTTTGTCAGAGCAAATGACAGACGCACAGCCGAGCGTCTCAACGGAAGGCAGCTTGCGCACAATGGCCTTGCGTTTGATCATACGCTGTACACCCAAAGCGAGTGCAATGGTTACAATCGCGGGCAATCCTTCTGGTATGGCTGCCACAGCCAAGCTCACGCCGGCCAAAAACATGCTCATGGCTGGCTGACCATGCAAAATACCCGCTATGACCACGAGCACGGTTAGCGCTAACGCCACAATAATCAAAATTTTGCCCAACTGTTCCAGTCTGTGCTGTAACGGTGTCTCCTGCGACTCCGTATTTTCGATCAAGTCTGCGATCTTTCCCATTTCGGTACTCATGCCTGTGCGAATGACCACGCCTTGTGCGGTGCCTCTGGTCATCATGGTGCCCATAAAACCGATGTTCTTTTGGTCCCCAAGAGGTACTTCGGCGGCATGAATAGGACGGGAATGCTTACTCACCGGAACCGATTCACCTGTCAGGGCAGACTCTTCCACATCACAGCCGTTTGTACTCAACCACCTTACATCTGCAGGGATACGATCACCACTTTCCAGCAGCACGATATCGCCCGGCACCAGTTCTCTGGCCTGAACATGTATTCGTTTGCCGCCTCGCAGCACCTTGGCGGTTGGAGCCGAAAGCTGTCTTAAAGCTCGCAATGAACGTTCAGCTCTGAATTCCTGCACAAAGCCGAGAATTCCATTTAGTACAACGATAGCAATAATGGTAATCGCATCCAGATACTCGCCGAGTAGGCCAGAGATCAGGGTCGCTCCCATCAATACAAGCATCATAAAATCCTTGAACTGGTTGAGCAGCAGCAAAATTGCCGAAACACGCTTGCCCTCGCTCAGCTCATTCCAACCCGTCCTTTCTCTTCGTTCCGCAATCTGTTCCTCCGAAAGACCCTGCTTCGGGTCGACTTCCAGACTAGTTGAAAGCTGTTCATTGCTTAATTGGTGCCAGTGTGCTTGTTCCATTCTCCCCAATTCCCTCCCGGTCAGATAGTCCGTTTCCGTCGGTTGTGCGTAGGATGGCTGCCCGTTATTCTATTTTTGTGCCACGATTGCTGATATGCTGGACAGACTTTCTTGATTCAATCTATTCGGACAGGACTCGAAATATCACAAAGCCGCTTAAGTTTTGTCCCAAAGTTATGTATCATAGAAGGAAGGCGAAAATACATTTGCTTCAAAGGAGAACATACATTATGGCATTGGACGGAATCGTAACCCGCGCTATCGTACACGAACTGCAAGCCATCCGGGGCGGGCGCATTAATAAAATACATCAGCCAAACGAACGCGATATCGTGCTGAACCTGCGGGCACAAGGCGGGAGTGTAAAGCTGTTGCTGTCGGCTAATCCGACATTTCCGCGCGTACATTTTACAGAGCAAAGCTTTCTCAATCCGACAGAAGCTCCCATGTTTTGTATGCTTCTTCGCAAACATTGCGAAGGAGGCATTATTGAGAACATTACGCAGGTGGGCATGGAGCGCATTATTCATATGGATATACGTCAGCGTGATGAGCTGGGGGATATTTCATTGAAGCGCATTATTATTGAAGTTATGGGTAGACATAGCAATATTATTTTGCTTGACCCGGAAACAGGTATGATGCTGGATGGCATTCATCATGTCACACCCTCTATCAGCAGCTATCGGGTCGTTATGCCAGGCTTTCAATACACAGAGCCTCCTGAACAAAATAAGCTGAATCCACTAGAAGTCGAAGAAGCAGCCTTCATCTCCTCGTATCAAGCAGCCCTTGAGGCCGAAGAAGCTCCCAAACGCTGGCTCGTGAACACTTTTACCGGACTTAGTCCCCTTATTGCTGAAGAGATACTAATCCGAGCATCTAACGAAGAAGCATCTGGTGACAAGGATCGTCGACTGTGGAGGACATTCAGTGACATTATGGATGACGTGCGGAATCATCGTTTTCAGCCAGTATCTGGACTGAACGCACAAGATAAAGTAATATTTTCAGCCATTCCACTGACGCTGATCGAAGGAGAACGTAAGGAATACGCTACCATCAGTGAGTGTATGGAGGACTTTTTCGGTGAAAAAGCAGAAAGGGACACGGTTAAGCAAAAGGTTAGCGACCTACTGCGGTTTCTACAAAACGAGCGGAGCAAAAACGTAAAAAAACTCGATCATCTCCATCAAGATTTGGCCGAAGCGGAAGATGCCGATCAATTTCGGATTTACGGAGAGCTGCTGTTCGCTTCACTGCATGAGGTAAAAAAGGGAGACAAGGAAGTAACACTCACTAACTTTTATGACGAGGAACAGGGTGCGATCACCATTCCATTGGACCCGCTACTCAACCCTTCAGATAATGCACAACGTTATTTTAAAAAGTACAACAAATATAAAAACAGCCTGGCTGTCATTGACGAACAACTAGCAAAAACACACGAAGAAATTCGTTATATGGACAATCTTCTTCAGCAGCTAGCCCATGCCTCTATTAACGACATTGAGGAAATACGTGAAGAGCTGGTTCAGCAGGGCTATCTCAGAGATCGGGTTAAAAAAGGAAAGAAAAAGAAGAAAAATGACCGCCCGACCTTGCACGTATATACATCATCCGAAGGCATCGAGCTGCTGGTCGGCAAAAATAACTTGCAGAATGAATATGTGACCAACCGACTGGCCGGACCCAATGACACGTGGCTGCACACAAAGGATATTCCAGGGTCACACGTCGTTATTCGTGCCGAGAAATTCGGAGACGCAACGTTGGAGGAAGCTGCTCAACTGGCTGCCTATTTCAGCCAAGCCAAGCAGTCTAGCAGCGTACCCGTAGATGCCACCTTGATTCGGCATGTACGCAAACCAAGCGGTGCGAAGCCCGGCTTTGTCATCTACGATCATCAGCGTACGCTCTTTATCACACCTGATGAGGAACTGGTCAAAAAGCTGCCGAACCGCATCAAAAACGGCTAAGTTCCACCAGCATATGGAATCTACAAAAAAAGCCCTTTGCCCGTTGCACGTACACTTCTAGTGTTCCATGCGGTAGGCAAGGGGCTTTTTCTCATTTACTTTTGTCCAACAGCAGCCTTTCTCAATTCCTCGACAACCTGACCTTCCACACTACGGCTACCCAGATCACCGTGGAAAATCACACCTTGGCGTGCACCGTGAAAATCCGAGCCGCCTGTTGCGATAAGCCCATAGTGCAGCGCCATTGCAGTATATCGGCTCTCAGCCTCAGCATCATGGTCTGAATGGCTCACCTCCAACCCTACAGGCTTCGCTGCCTCTATAATGGAGCGCACCAGTTCATCATTTCCATACAAGCCAGGGTGGGCCACTACAGGCACACCTCCTGCTTCACGAATCCAGCTTATAGCCTCCGCAGGCTCTACACGGGGTACAGATACGTATCCGGGCGCGCCTTCTGCCAAGTAACGGTCAAACGCATCACGCATGTCCTTCGCGTAACCTTTTTGAACCAGGGTATCTGCCATATGCGGACGTCCAATGCTTTCATCTGGCGCTAATGGTCTGCCCATTGTAGCCACCACCTCATCTAGCGTGATTTCCACGCCCAAGCTACGCAATCGACTCAAAATCAAATCATTACGGGTATCCCGCGCCTGTCTCAGCTTTTCCAACCGTTCCAAAAATATTTTATTACGGTAATCCATAAAATAACCTAATATATGAATATCTTTGCCACCAGCACGTGTACTGATTTCCACACCCGGCACCACGGTCATTCCAATGCGTCTTCCCTCCTCCAAGGCTTCCTCCAAACCGGCCACCGTATCATGATCTGTAATAGCCACACCGGCCAACCCTTTTTCCTTCGCCCAGCGCACATTATCAGCAGGTGATTGCATACCGTCAGATGCTTGGGTGTGTGTATGTAGATCATATCGTTGTGAATTAATCTGTTCCTTCATTACGCAATTGCTCCTCCTCTTTCATCACTACAAGTTTGTCCTGCGAGTCCTCGAATACGTCCAATCCCTGATCATGACGACGCAAGTAAGATAAAAAAGTTACTACCGGGATTGGCAACAAAGCTGATTTCAGATGAATCGCATAAAACTCTCGTTTGAAGGTAATATCTGAAATATTTACAATTTCCAACAACCCGAGCGCAACCTCGTGTTTGACTGAAGAAGGTGACAGCATGGTAATCCCCAGTCCTGCCTCTACCGCTGATTTGACCGCTCCAGTGCTGCCCATCTCCATTACAATATCAAGTCGAGAGGCATCCGCACCACGATTTTTGAGCCCATCTTCTATGACTTGTCGTGTACCAGAACCTTTTTCTCTAGCTACAAAAGGATGCTTGAATACATCTTCTAAAACTACTTTTTTGGCCTTGGCTAACACATGCCCCGAAGGAACAATCAGCTTCAGTTCGTCCTGCATCACAGATTCCACCACAATATCTGGGTGTTGAACCGGGGCCTCAATCAGCCCTAAATTCAACTGATGCTTTAGTATATCATCCATAATTTGAGTCGTATTCATTACATTCATTGCCATGCGTATGTGAGGGTACTCCTGACCAAACGGGCCCAACATTCTTGGCACAATATATTCACCAATCGTTAGGCTGGCGCCAATATGCAATCTTCCCTCCAGCATGTGAGTAAAAGCAGACATTGCCTCGTCAGCTTCCCTGATCAGTTGCATACTTCTTTTTGCAAAAGGAAGTAATGTCGCTCCTGCCTCCGAAAGCTCAATTTTTTTAGTCGATCGGTGCAGTAGCTTCGTGCCAAAGTAATCTTCCAAAGATTGAATTTGCATCGTCACCGCAGGTTGCGTCATATGCAGCGCTTGCGCCGCCGCCGAGAAGCTTCCGCGCTCCGCTACGGTATAAAAAATGTGCAGCTGATGAAAGTTCATATTGACAGCCCTCTCCCCTCTGATCTCCTTATTTTAGCATAAGAAAAACGTCTGCGAACAATTTCCGAGTAAACTTACCGAAATGAAGAGTATATGCTTGCAAAATAAAAAAGCATGCAGCTGATAACTGCATACTTTTACTCAAACTCGACGGTGTCAATGAGCGCGGTTTCTAATGGAACCGTTCGCCAAATCACCGTCTATTTTTGCTTACGAGTGCTTTTCATCAGTGTCATGCGCCGCGAATGGCGCAGCCATGAATAGTAAGATTTTAAGTCCCTCAATTCGATAGTCTCTGACATCCGACCCAAAAAGGTAATGATAATCATCTTATGAAGCGGATTTCCCGCAATGTCCATCTCACCTGGCAACTCACCAAATTCGGCGACAACGACCAGATCACCATCAATTAAATATACATCCTCTTCATTATGATAGTAGGACTCCATCCTGTTTTGCTTCAGGCACTCCCAAAGCCAGGCGGCGATATGATTCGTCTCGGACTGTTTCTGCTCTACCCGATCTAAATAACGTGTTTTCGCATGATTTGTAATCACGATATCGGCGACTTTCTTATCGCCCATCTCCACGTAGAACGGTTCGTATGTACTCCATCGCTGCATTGCCTTGTCACGCACGGGATCACTCTCCCCACCAGATAGGTCTTTATATCTACCAATATATTCATATGTTACCTCAACAGACCCGGGACTACAAGTTACAAAATTGAAGTTTATGGGTGTTTTTTAAAGATTTTTTAGGTCTAACAGCATTAAGATTAGTATGCAAAAGTCCTGGCTTCACAAAAAAAAGCCAGCCCGTAGGCTGACCTTTTTTAAGAATTCTGAATGTATAGACAATCAAAGCTTATATTTCATATTCTTTCATCTTTTCCTTATCGTCGTTGTACTCCGTCCTAATCTCATTTCGGAAAGAGCGCTCAACCTTACGTACATAGGAAAGTCTGCGAATATTTTTAACGGTGTCCTCTGCCCGATCCGCATTCATATAAATAACTACATAATGCATACGCTTTGAAATATAGTGGACATTTCCGTATTTCTCCAGATTGCGGGCAGCCTTGATATCGCTTACCCAAATGATGTACCCTGTCCGCTCGGCAAACATTCGCTTCATCTCCCCTCCGTATCATTCCTATGGCCTATCCGCAGGAGCATTTCCCTCCGCTGCCGCATCCGCCCTTTTTCACATTCGGGTCGTTGCTCGGCACCTTAATGGTCTCGGACACGGAATATGCAATCGTTTCAGACATGGCATGAAGCATATCATCCAGCGCCTTTTCGGCCCGTTTGAACTCCTTAACAGCCTCAAATTGTTCTAGCTCCAGTTCAACGACCTGCACTGCGTCCTTCGCTTCATGATAGTTGGGATGAAAATGCCCAAAACGCTCCGTTTCAGCGAAAAGCTCCTTTTTGGCATCCAGCTTGCGTACACACGCCTGAATAGACGGATTCAATTCCACACGCTGCTTCCAATATAAATAATCCGATACCTCAAAGGACCGGTTGACCATATCGCCCAATTCATAGGCGTTAATAAGCACTTCTGCCATATTGACCGTGTTCAATTCGGCTACGCTCATGAATGTCATCTCACTTTATATAAAGTTCTACCCAATAAAAGTAGACTCATTTATCATACCACATCCTTCTTTTGAGAAGAAGGAGTTTCATGCACTTCCTGACACGACTATGTAAAAGGAACCAACAACCTCATCTCGGACCAATCCCTTGGCTGCAAGGTTGCACGAGAAGGTGTTTCCTCATCCATTCCTGAGGCGTACCAGCCTGTGACACTCCAGGGATCGCCCGAAACCACCGATTCCGGTATCCATTTAACCTCTTTCCCACTAATGCGCAATCCCACCGCCGCCTGCCAACGGATCGCTTGCTCCATCAACTGCCTGGAAGTGGACGTATGGTAACTCCTCCATTCTTTTGTCCATGAAGAGGGTACTGTAGATCTTTCTGGAAAATAGTCGGACGGATTAGGCAGGGTGTGCTCTTGTTCATAGAAATGCAACGTACGCCCTGTGTAAACCAGACCAGCTCTTCCCTCTTGTGAAAATAGGGGACGGCCTGCTTCTAGGTTCTCTGTCTCCGTCAAAAGTGGATAATGATGAGCTGGCTCATCCGCACCTTTTGGCTCAAGACGCGGACTTAATCCAATTGCAGCGAGCGCTTTTCTTATTTTGTCAGCAGAGCGCACCGGGATAATAAAATCTTTGTCACCGAGTCGCTCCAGTGATCCTTCCAGTGCAGGATGACGCGCAACTATGTCCGCATCATCCTGAGTACCGCATCGCAAAAGTGTTACCGTCGCAAAAGCCGTTCGTCCGACATCGCCTGCCCACTGCTCTACTGCCAGCCGTGCATGTTCTGGCACCCCTGTCCGACTGTACTTGTCCAAAAGAGCAGGAATCGCCTTAGCCTCCATGCCCAGCTCGATTGCCTCTGTAATACTCTCTCTGGTAATCCGATATACTACCATCCGGTCTCCTGTCACACGTTCACAGCAGCATTCCAATCGCCAGCGCACATCATATGCGACATCTGGCGGCACTAATATTTCAAAATCAGGCTGCACATAAAAGGCACCTTGCTCTTGATGTGTATCCTCGTCATGATAGGGACGAAGCAGATCTGTCACAGAGACATTCCAGCGAAAACACAATTCACCTGATGTGGTCTGACCCCAATCCCCCATTCCAAAAGCCGTCAGGGCCTTCAACCACCCCTTTATATCTTCCATAAAAGGTCCATTAAAATTAAAATCAGATACTGTTTCCTCCGCAAGCCCATTGAGAGTTGCGTTTGTAGGAACAATATCTATAAGGGTACTGTTTGTGGAATCATCTCCCTTTAAACGATTTTGCGGCATTAAGCCTACCTGAAGCATCCATTGCAGCAGACACTGAATAGATATCCATCCGTCTGTTCCTACATACTGCGAGACGGCACACAGCATATAGCGAAAATGCTGTATGGGCGCTTCAGCCTTGCCGTATCTTTCCATGAGGGTGGCAAAAATATGCTTGCGCATTTGCCCAGCAGACAAGCGAATCCATGTCGCCAGTTCCGCTTCCTGAATGCGGAAAGACACAGTTTCTTTCACAAGCAGGCCCAAACTAAGTAATAAATCGATCATGACCACCGTTTGTACTGGATACAGCTCGGCATGTGCATAATGCAACCCAAGTCCTTCCAGGTCCTCTGGACGAAAGGGGGTCAGTTCATTTAATTTTTGCAATGACCGCTTATGTATGGTTCCTTTGGCCGTCAAAGGAACCCCCTGTATTGCAATACGTGACAACACATGCAGCAACTCCGACTCCAGTCCTGTCATTGCTTCATGTACTGTTATCGGATGATCCGTATGTATCCCGTTCATTGGAGTTTGCTTTAACAGCATATCGTACAGAGCGGGTAGTCGATCAATCGGAATATATAAAATCCGCTCACCCCACGATTTGGTGACTGCCTCCAGCCACCCCCGGGTGCGAAGCCCATGCAGGACCAGTTTTGTTTCGACTCCGCTTAAGGCACCTTGGGTAAGCTGCACAGGCTCCTCTTCCCTCATAGGTTGTGCAGCATGCCGGATAAAGCATCGTTTAAGCACCAGCAGTTCATCCGCTGAAAGCTCATTCCAGCTGCCTTGCGTATTCGTTACGCCCATCCTTGATTAGGCCTCCTTTTTCTTTCCGCCATCTTCTGTCTCATCCTCCTGGCTTCTGCTAGCCATTGTCCTATCAAACCTGCGAACCGCATATTCATAGCCCTGCTCAATCAGAAACAGCTGACGACGTGCTGCAAAATCCGTCTCCTTACTGTTCTCTGTCACTAATGCATAAAAATAAGCTTTATTCTCGCCTGGCTTTGGTCGTAAAATGCGGCCAAGTCGCTGCGCTTCTTCCTGACGTGAGCCAAAGCTACCCGATACTTCTATGGCCACCGCTGCATCCGGCAAATCCACCGCAAAGTTCGCCACCTTGGATACCAACAGGGTTTGAATACTGCTCTTGCGAAACGCATCGAACCAACGCACCCGCTCACTCTGAGTCATGGATCCCGTAATCAGTGGAACGTCCAGCTCCTGAGCTAATTTACGTAACTGGTCTAAATATTGACCAATAATAAGCGTGGGTAGACCCTTGTGTTTCTCCATTAGACTGCGTACTGCCTCCAGCTTAGCCGGATTTTCGGCTGCAATTCGGTATTGCTGTCTGCCTTCAGCGCGCATACTTCGCTCCAAAAGGTCAGCGGTCATGGGCAAACGCAGCTCTACACAATCGACCTGAGCAATCCAGCCCTGTCGTTCCAGTTCCTTCCACGGCATATCGTACCGTTTGGGTCCAATTAAAGAGAACACATCCCGCTCACACCCGTCCTCTCGAACTAACGTAGCTGTTAATCCCAAACGACGGGTAGCCTGAATATCAGCCGTCGCTCGAAATACTGGCGCAGGCAGCAAATGTACCTCATCATATATAATGAGTCCCCACTTCCGCTCACTCAGTAGCTTCATATGTTCAAACTCTCCGTCTTTGGTGCGACGATGCGTCAAAATCTGGTAGGTTGCCACCGTTATCGGTCGCACCTCCTTTTTCTGACCACTGTATTCCCCGATAGAATCGACAGGAATATTCGTCTTTTGCTTCAATTCTTCGATCCATTGCCGCACGGAGATAGTATTAGAAGTTAAAATAAGCACCTCACACTGAAGGCGATTCATCACTGCCATACCGATCACTGTTTTTCCGGCTCCACATGGGAGGACCAGTACTCCACTACCCCCTAAGCCGTCTGCACCTTCAAATGCATCAGCGGCTTTCACCTGGTAATCACGAAGCTGCAGCTCCGTTTGTCCCTTTCCCAAGGTAAAACGAAGCAGATTACCCTCAAGATAACCTGCCGTATCCACAACAGGATATCCCAAGCGAGTTAATTCCTGCTTGAGCAAGCCACGATTTTCGGGCGGTACGGATGCACTTGTCTCATTGGTGCGAAGCAAACCAAGCTGTTTTAGCTCTTTCTTGTTTAATAGCTCATCCAGTAAAGCTGGGGTCTCTGCCGTCAAGATCAAGTGATCCCCTATTGTGTATGTGTTGGTTTTACTCGCCTTTGTATCTCTGTCTGACTCTTGCTCATCACGATTCGCGTCAATCGTATCAGTGCCGTAAATTTGTTCTTCTTTTGCACTTGCCCGTGACAGCGTCAACGTCCCGTAACGTGATACAAGCTGTTCAATATCTCTCAACAAATCACGCGGAATATCCCAACGGGACATAGAGTGCAAACTTTTTTGAATATCCTCAGCACTCCACCCGAGAGCGGCCGCATTCCAGAGCGACAATGGAGTGATGTGATATGTATGAAAAGCGGACGGACTTTTTACCAGTTCTGCATAAACCTGTAACTGTGAACGGGCCCATTCCGAATCGGGCAAACCCATTTCCAGCAGAACGGTAAAATCACGTTGTACAATACAAGGATGATCTGGGTTCATGACTACCTCCTGACACTCAAAAGTTCTATAATAAATAGCTTATCCGTTTATTCGCATATCAACCGGAATAGCAAGGAGTCCAACCCACACTCGGGTTGAACTCCTGATCAGAAGCTCGGGATAATGACCGTCCCAAACTGGTACCTGCTATATTATCCTTCTAGTGAACCTGCTCGGAAATTTGGCTAAGCGCCTCTCCAGCGTTGTCTGCAAAAATATTACGAACCGCTAAATCCCCAATCGAAACAATCCCGATCAGACGGTCTCCTTCCGTCACGGGCAAACGACGGATTTGCTGTTCTGCCATCAGTTCAGCTGCTTGGTCCACTGACATGTCAGCACTGGCTGTACGAATACCTGTTGTCATTACCGTATCCACCGAACCAGAACCAGAATTTTTAGCTGCGTAGCCGCGAATCACAAGGTCACGGTCTGTTACCACACCGATCAACTTATCACTGCCTTCGCTTTCCACAACTGGGATAAAACCAGTATCATTGTCTTTCATTTTGACCGCTATTTCGTAAATATTGTCCTGCGGGGTAACCGTTACACATTTTTTAGTCATAACTTCCTGAACCTTTTTCATGGGTACTCCCTCCTTTTCAAGAGTAGGGTACCCCATTTCATTCAGCTCATACTCCAGATTGGACCCTTCCCAATTTAGCTCGTATTAGCCGTTAATTGCCCCTTCTTTTCGTCCAGCAACATATCCGGTAGACATGGCAATAAACAGACGAACTGCGTTGATCATGGCATCCTCATCAAAATCAAATTTTGGATGGTGATGCGGATAAATTGCTCCTTTGGCCGGATTACCCGCCCCGACGAACATAAAACAACCTGGCACACGTTCCAAATAATACGCAAAATCTTCGGCAGGCATCAACTTTGGCGCTTCCTGTACATTCCCCTCGCCGAACACAGGCTTTGCTTCCTTAAAAAAGCGGGATGCTTCCTGGGCATCGTTAACAACTGGCGGGTATCCCATAATGTAACGAATTTTTGCTGATGTCCCATATGTTGCTGCTGTAAGCTCAGTTACCTCATGCAATCGCTCTTTCATGACCGTCCGGGTCTGCTCATCAAACGTACGAATGGTTCCACTCAAGCGGCAGGTTTCTGCAATTATATTTTGCGCAGAGCCCCCTTGGATCGTTCCCACCGTCAACACAGCAGGCTTTAACGGGTCGACTGAACGGCTTACGATACTCTGCAGTTGCATAACAAGAGCTGAGCCTGCCACCACACTATCATTAGTGGACTGGGGCATACCGCCATGCCCACCCTTACCTGCAATTTCAATATAAAAATCGTCGGCAGCCGCCATCAACGGCCCTGCACAACTCGCAGCGGTCCCGACCGAGAAGGGTGTCCATAAATGGATGCCATAAATAACATCCACACCTTCCAGTACGCCATCTTTGATGACATTAACCGCACCCCCAGGCAGCAATTCCTCCGCAGGCTGGAACAAAAACCGGATTTCTCCCTCCAGCTCATCACGGTTCAGACTGTAATAGTATGCTGTCCCAAGCAAAACAGACGTATGTCCGTCATGTCCGCAAGCATGCATGGCCCCATCCACACTGGAGCGATATTCACATTCCTTTTCATCCTGAATAGGAAGAGCGTCCATATCGGCGCGCAACATAACCACAGGTCCAGGTTTGGCACCACGAATGGTACCTACAACACCGTGTCCCCCTACCTGTCGGCGAACATCTAATCCCCAGCTCTCTAGCTTATCCGCTACAAAAGCGGCAGTTTTACTTTCCTGAAAAGAAATTTCGGGATTCTTATGTAAATGTCTACGCCACTCCACCATGTTTTGTTGTAATTGATTAAACCAGGTTTGGTCCATCGCCTGTTGTGTCATTATGTTCCACCTCTCCTTTTAAAACATCGGGACAGCTTCCGATAAATCATGCAGCTTTACCCCATACGCGCCGTTTCTCTCAAGTCTTTATTTTTATCCTATTGTAGCAGATATGGAATTGTTGTGATATCTGTTGCTCCAGATGGTTGCAGAAGCCTATCAAACATACTATGATAAAATGGATAAACGATAAAATGATAAACGTCTGCGAGGAATATACCTTGCGGCGAATACCGGGGGAAGCTGATATGAGAAATACGAAGCCGGAGACTCGAAGAAGAGGGACACCGGATTTCCAATTGCTGATCCTCACTTTGTTGCTGGTTGGATTCGGTGTAATCATGGTATTTAGCTCCAGCTCCAGCGTAGCTCTGCTGAATAAAGAATACAATTTTGACTCTTTATATTTTGTAAAGCGCCAGTCCGCATTTGCTATACTTGGACTTTTTATTATGCTGGTAGCTATGAATATTAAGATGGAAAAATATAAAAAGCTTTTTGTACCTTTATTTTTCATAACCATATTACTGCTAATCATCGTACTTTTTACAGGCTCTCTGAATGGTGCAAAAAGCTGGCTCAGATTTGGTAGTATTGGCTTCCAGCCAACAGAACTCGCAAAGATATCCATCATCCTTTACTTATCCGCACTGATTGTCAAAAAAGGAGATCGATTTAGAGATTTGCGGACTGGCTACATACCTGTAACTGTCATTGTAGGCTCTGTCGCAGGACTCATCATGCTTCAACCGGATTTAGGCTCCTGCTTTATTTTGGTAGCCACCAGCGGCCTGATTATTTATGCCGGGGGGGCCAGCGTCAAACACATTACAGCATCAATCATCCTGCTCGTGCTAGGCGCTTCCATCGTATTTGGTATTGGATCGTTGTTTGGAGGAGATTCCGACAGCGCAAATGGACAAGCTACTGCTGCCAAGCAAGATTATAAAATCGGACGCTTTCAAGCCTTTCTTAATCCCGAGAAGTATAGACAAGGCACAGGATACAATCTGGTGCAGTCCCTGCAAGCAATTGGCGAAGGCGGCTTAAACGGATCAGGATTTGGTAAAGGCATTATCAAGCTTCATTATCTGCCCAACTCGTTTAATGATTTTATCTTTTCAGTTATTGGTGAAGAATTCGGATTTATCGGAACAGCCATTTTCCTAATGCTATATTTGTATTTCATTTGGCGAGGCATGATCATTGCTCTGCGTTGCCATGATCCGTTCGGAACGTTGGTGGGCACTGGCATCATGGGTTTGATCGCCATTCAGGCCTTCATTAATATCGGCGGGGTAACCCAAACGATTCCAATCACTGGCGTAACTCTTCCGTTTATTAGCTTTGGTGGTTCCTCCCTGCTTGTCATGATGTTTTCTATGGGCATCATGCTCAGTATTTCTCGTGAGAACACCAAACAAGCAGTGCAAGAACGCACTACAGGAGTGACGGTCCGTAATGAAGTTCCCACTCGCTTTCAAACTCGTAGAACCAACCGTTACCGCTAAAAAAAGAACTTCCATATGACCACTAATCACGGTGGCATTGGAAGTTCTTTTTTGTATATGTATATAACTACAGGTCCGTCTGCAAAATGTTAACTAGCAGATTCACAAAACGAAAACTGGCGTTTTATAACCACCAGTTTTCGTGTTCTTATGCGGATTATCGCACGGAATTCCCGGCATCTATACCATTGGTGAAAAATGTCCATTTAGCATGAAGTGGTTCTATTACACTGCGTCGTCCTTGAACGCGACACCTTCCACTTTTACGTTCACTTCCACGACCCGCAGCCCCGTCATGCTTTCGACGGCTTCTCGCACATTTTGCTGAAGAATTCGGGACACCTCATGAATAGGTGTTTCGTAGAGCACGATAATACGTAGATCAATGGCAGCTTCCAGTTGTCCAACCTCCACTGATACGCCCTTTTGCACATTTTTACCGCTCAGCCTTTTAGCCCAGCCTTCCGATAAGCCGCCTGACATTGCAGCAATGCCTGGTGTCTCTAATGCGGCCATCCCGGCAATTTTTCCTACGACATCGTTGGAAATCTTGATGTTTCCTGCTTCCAGTTGTTGAATTTGCTCTGCCATGACCTATGTCCCCCTTCATCCATCCTTTATTTGTATTGTAAAGCCTCAGCCACTCCAAATGCAAACCTTACGTATAAAAACATCGTTCGTTTACAACCTATATCATTTTGGGTATATTAATTTAGAAAAATCCATACAAGTGACAGTATTCACCAAACTTGTACACATCTATTGATATCGAGGTGCTCTTCATTGAAAAAATGGTTATCTCCCGCTTTGCTTATAGCGACATTTGCTCTTAGTGCAGTCGCTCATTACACACATTGGAATGCCATAGCCCAATTTGTCATTTGTGCGATTTCTGTTGTATTCGTAGCCGGTTTTCTCGGTAGGGCGACTGAAAGTGTTGCTCATTATGCTGGTCAACGTTTAGGTGGATTCTTAAATGCCACCTTTGGTAACGCAGCCGAGCTGATCATCGCCATTTTTCTCGTCAAAGAAGGTCTTTACGATATGGTAAAGGCCAGTCTTACGGGTTCGATCATCGGCAATCTGCTGCTGGTGCTCGGAGCGAGTCTGTTCGCTGGCGGATTGAAATATAAAGTGCAAAATTTCAATATATCGCTGGCTGGATTAAGTGGCTCACTGATGATTGTGGCTGTTATTGCCTTGTTCGTTCCAGCTGTCTTTCTGAACACACATGTGATCACGGATAGCGAGTCAGATACACTCAGTCTCATTGTTGCAGGCACGCTCATTGTCGCGTATATTGCGTGGCTTATTTTTTCTATGATTACGCATAAGGACTATTTAGCTGACGTGACCGAACAAAAAGATGAAGAATTGCCGCATGAGCATGCCCCTGTATGGTCTAGAAATAAATCCATTGCCTATTTGGTACTCGCTACCGTTATGGTCGCTTTTGTCAGCGAATGGCTGGTAGGTACACTGGAAGTATTTACGACTCAATTTGGACTCAGCGAATTGTTTGTGGGTGCATTTCTTGTCGCTATTATTGGTAATGCGGCCGAACATAGCGCTGCCATTTTACTAGCCATGAAGAACAAAATCGGTGCATCTGTTGAAATTGCTGTCGGCAGCAGTTTGCAAATTGCCCTATTCGTTGCCCCTGTGCTGATTTTTGTCAGTTACTTTATGGGAAATACGATGAATATCGTTTTCACTACCATTGAATTGGTAGCCATTGCCGTCGCTGTATTTATCGCCAAATCCATCACTCAGGATGGCTCAACCAACTGGTATGAGGGACTCATGCTGCTGGTAGTGTATGTATTGTTGGGGGTATCCTTCTTCCTGGTGTAGCTTCCAAAGTTTAAAATGTAGATTACATTGTAGTGACTTCTTCGCGTTTCATTTATTCTTCTGATCACTAATGCCCTTGAATTTTCAAGACGATATAACCCCTTAAACTGTAAAAATTCAAGGGCAAAGGTGAACGCTATAAGCGACCTCTCGTCCCCTTTTTAAAAAATGGCATCAAAAAAAGCATGCTCTCAAACTTCGCATGCTCTCATCAATTCAACCGTCTTCCTAATTAGCCTTATTATTCATGGCCTCATATAGAATAGCCAGATTGCGTTCCAGCTCACTGACCAGCTGTTTACCTACCATTTCCGGAAGAAGTCCGGCGCGAACCGCAAAATCCACTTCCTTGGAAAATCCGTACATCTGAGTATCCAGCACTTCCTCATAGAGAGGGCAATAACGGGTTGCCAGATTCTCCATCTGTACTTCAATAAGCTTCTTTATTTTATCTGCATCTTCCTGAAGCAGATTAATGGCCTTGATATTCAATTGTTCCTGCAAATCAGATGAAGTCATGGATTCTTCCCCCCTATGTCTCAATGTCGCACAAGACGTCCTAACCTTAATATTAGACCAAATTGCAGGCTAATACAAGAACCTGACAAAAAAAGCATCCCTACAGTTACAGGTAGGGATGCTTTTGCTTCCTCAATAAGTTAGGTGGCTACTGAAATGTGCAGCCCGTGCTTCTGGAACACCTCAATAATCGCTTTTTTGGCTTCCTCGGCGTCAGGCCCGTGAACATGCAGCTCATAACTGTGACTGCTGACCAACGTCGTAAACAAGCCCAGTATACTTTTCACATCAATATACTTATTTTCGGAATGAAGGACGATGGAAGAAGTGAATTTGCTCGCCGTCTGTGCAATTTCAACAACCGCCGCATTATTGTTGGACATAGTAAGATCCCTCGCTTTACTGGATTGTCGTGTATCAATGCTCATTCATTATGATACATTGAAATCGCTTTCTCAGCAAGAACAGATATCGTTATTTCAAGTTTTCAGGATTTAAAGGCTCCAGCTCAGGCAGCACAAAAATGCCATCCTTACGGATTAGAACATCATCAAAATAAATTTCACCGCCACCATATTCTGGACGTTGAATCAATACCAAATCCCAATGAATCGAAGAACGGTTACCGTTATCCGCCGTTTCATAAGCTTGACCTGGTGTAAAGTGCAAGCTGCCTGCAATCTTCTCGTCAAACAGAATATCCTTCATTGGGTGTAAAATGTGTGGGTTAAACCCGATGGCAAACTCGCCAATATAGCGTGCTCCCTCATCGGAATCGAGAATATCATTTAACCGCTTTGTATCGTTGCTTGTCGCTTCCACGATTTTACCATTTTCAAAACGGAATTTAACATTCTCAAAGGTAATTCCATTATACAGGGTTTGTGCATTATAGCTAATAGTTCCGTTAACTGAATCACGTACAGGCGCGCTGTATACTTCGCCATCCGGAATATTGCATTGACCCGAACACTTAATGGCTCCGATTTGCTTGATAGAGAAGCTCAAGTCAGTACCTGGACCGCTGATCCGTACTTTGTCTGTCCGGTTCATCAAGTCTGCCAATGCATCTTGAGCCTTGTCCATTTTTGCGTAATCCAGGTTACATACATCGAAATAAAAATCTTCGAATGCCTCGGTGCTGATATTGGCCAATTGAGCCATGCTGTCATTCGGATAACGCAGCACTACCCATTTTGTGTGTTTCACTCGTTGTTCGCTATGTACCGCATGCTGATAAATTGAATTATACATTTTCATTTTATCTTCCGGTACATCTGACAGATCATTTACATTTTCGCCTGCACGAATTCCGATGTAACAGTGCATTTGTTTCATCCGGTTGAGGTCAATTTCAGCCCAAGTTTCCAGCATTTCCTTTGTCGCATTGCGAAGCATAGCGCTCTGCACCTTACGATCTGTAAGCTGAACAAAAACATTTCCACCCTTTTTACCAACTTCATGAATGATGGCGTTAAGCAAGTCACGCTCTGTACCAATCATTTCGATCAATACATTTTCTCCAGGCTGCACTTCAACAGAGTAACCTACCAGATTTTCCGCCAGCTTAAGTATTCTAGGATCTTTCATGTAGTGTCTCTCCTTCTTTATTCACTCTTTTTGAACAACGGTTAATTCAAATTCCATTGTATCATGCCCGCTCCGTTACTTGTAGTCCTCAAAAACAACTCGGGTGATCAGAGCCTCCTGATGCTGCTCTTCATTCGCAACCTGTCGGGAAATTCGGCATTCCGATGATAGCTTTAAGGGTAAACCCGTTTGGCGATCTATAGTTAAATGGTACACAGTCCGAACATTAGAATGCTCCAGCTGGTTGTTCATATCCTCACAACTCTGCTTCCATACTTGGCTCAGCTTTTGTTGCAGCTCTTGGTTCGTTTCTGTATGCTGCGTTTTTAATATCCTGATTTGAGGATTTAACGTATTCATCTCTTCCATTAAACGTTCTTTTAACCAACGCTTTGCCGAAGCAGGTTCTGGTTCAATCCTCACCACCCAAGTTCCCCGGGCAGCTCCCTTTTCCATACGAATGCTCTTATTCAGTGTATTTAATTCCTCGAGCTCCTGAATCGGATTGAAGCGATTTAACATGCCATTTTGAACCATAGAAGTATCCCCAGATGTAAGCGCAATCCATTTCCCATTTTGACGAAGAAATCGTTCATGTGTAACACCAGGCTCGGACTTATCTTCTTTTAGTGCTACATAGTCGCCTTGCTTACGGAAAGCCTCTGTAGATCCCCAGTGCATGATTAATTCATCGTGATTTCTTAGCTTCCCGCGATATTCAAACTGTTTAGCCGTAGGCAGACCATCGTCAGTTCTGATTCCAGTCTGTCCGCTAAATGTTATCCTCTCTCTGCCAGCCATTCCTGCAACAGCTCTTCTAAAAATCTGCTCAGGAGTATATTGTCGATCCAGTACACAACCGCTTAACACACATATAATTAGAAACACACAGCCCCGCATTACCCATTGCTTTCTCCAATGCATACCATCATCCGTCCTATCCTAAACATGACTATAAATCATGATAAAAATTCTGTTTTAGAACATCCATGTTATAGCTACGCTTAGGATTACCTGTCTACAAACGGTTATGCAAAACAAAAAGAGAACATTCCCTAAGGAATATTCTCTACACATCGCCTATATGATCAATAACTATACGATTACGGCCTTCATTTTTTGCTTCATACAAGGCCATATCAGCCCTATAAAATAAAGATTCGATACTGATCTGCTCGTCCAGCCAGTTCCATTCAGCAATCCCGCAAGAAACAGTCACCTGAGGATTAGTTTCATATTGTACACGGCTACGTATTTTTTCTGCATACCCCAGTGCCTGCTGCACCCCCAGCTGCGGCAAATAAATGGCAAGCTCCTCTCCGCCCCATCTGGCACATACATCCTCATCACGGGTCGCCGAGCGAACAATATTGCTGACGCTTTTCAGAATTTCGTCCCCCGTCTGGTGGCCATACGTATCATTCACCTGCTTGAATTGGTCAATATCGACCAAAATAAGAGAGCCACAGAAATCTTTTTCCTGATGCTCCTGAATGATTCGGTCTACATAATGACGCACATATAAACCTGTTAGCATGTCCATATTAGCGAGACGCCGCACCTCGGCATGCAGCATAGCATTAGTTACGGCCAGTCCGATATGAGGAGCCAGCATTTGCAGCATCTTGTAATTATCGTAAGAAAAAAAGTGTGGAAGCTTGCTCGATAATAATATAACCCCTCTAGGAGTCCCCCTGTTCTTCATAGGCACAGCCATCAAAGACTGAGAGTCCGTCGCATCCATAAACCGAGAGGATATCTTTCCATCCTTCCTATAGTCAGACACAATCACAGGCTCTCCTGTTTTGCATATCAGTCCAGCAAATCCGCCTTCACGAGGGTAACTCTCCAGCTTTAAACTTTCCACATTGCTTGACATCACCCTAAAGCAACTTCCATCCTGATCCAGCTGCACAATACAACAAAAGTCGGCCATGAACATTTTTAATAACTCCTGCACGGCAAACTCAAATATTTCATTTAATTTCAGGCTCTGATTCAAGCGTTGAACCAACTCATTAATGAGCCGCAATTCATGGATAAGTACATTCGATTGCTCCAGCAGCTTCGCATTTTCAAATGCGGTGCCAGCTGTATCTGCCATCATCGCAATCAGCTCTACGTCCACTTTTTCCATACTATCCGCACCTGCCGGAAGAATCATATGGAAAACACCATATACGCCCTGCTTACCACGTAACGGGATACCGATTTCAGTTATTTCATCTTGTGGACCGGAAGGCTCATTCACAGCCATTTGCCCTTTCATAAATGCACGGACACATACATCCTCGTCCCGTTCATGCAGCAACAAAGGCTTGACCTGAGGATTTCGACTGTGCCGATCCTGACTCATATACAACGTGATATCCACATGGGGAAACAAATAGGCGATACTTCCAAATACTTCATCCAGCACGCCTTCCACATCAATCTTGTCATGCATCCGTTTTACAATCTGAAATAAAATAGAGCGGCGTCTGCCCTCACGTTCGCTCCGATTCTGCATCCCTAGGATATCTTCCATAAATATATACTCAAACTTCGAGTAAAAGCAGGATCTAAAATGCAAAGAAGCCACTAACAATGCGTCCTGATTCGAGACAGAATGTTGAGCAGGCCGTGTAAAACGAAGAGCGGCGAAAGGCTCTCTCTTGTAATTGCGGCATAATATGGGGACCATGTATACAAATGCAAGGCTCCCATCTCGAAGTTTACGCTGGCTCACTTCCATCTCTCTAGATATGCAACAACGCTCGACCAACTCTAAATCCTCGTCATCATCCTCTTCCCTACCAGCAACCCGAACACCTGTAAAATTAAAAACAGCAGTATACTCTTCACTGATCCAGGATATACCATTGCTCTGCTGTAACCAATTCCGATATCCTTGGACGAGAAGCTGATTAATATAGGGGTAATCATAGGGTGTCATATCCATGTTCTGGAGCCAGGCAAAAGACGTATATCCTTTATCATCAAACAGCGGAGCACCGCTAGCCTGCACTGTTTTACTGTCAAGCGTTTGCTGATCCGTTGTTGAAAATTCCGACATATTAAGGCGCTCCTTCACAGCAAAATTAGCTGTACCAAGACAGCGGCTATACACCACTATAGCTCATAATATGATCTATTTTACTCTCAACTTTAGAAATTTGCATCCATTTTTCAGAAATTCGTCCCACTTTTTTAGTTCTAAAGCCCTATCGACAAATTTTGACGTTTTCATTCTTTTTCTCTTCTTGACATTGACCCACTATACCATATAATATATATTATTGAAAAAGACTGTACGGCAGAACTATCTACTGTGCGGATCTTAAATTTTGGGCGTAACAGTTTGTGTCACCCTCATCTTATTTGTTGCTGACAGGACAGCGGCTGAACTTTTCTGTCAGTAGTGCGTCTCACCTACTAGGTAGCGCCGAACAAATTGGAGCGCAAAGAGAGCCCCAACTCAAATTTTAATTATGAAGGAGTTAACTCTATAATGGCACGTTACACTGGTCCTAAATTTAAATTGAGCCGTCGTCTCGGTATTTCCCTGAGCGGCACAGGTAAAGAATTGAAACGCCCTTTCCCTCCGGGACAACATGGTGCAAACCAACGGAGAAAAATCAGTAACTACGGTATGCAGCTTCAAGAAAAACAAAAGCTGCGCCACATGTACGGTTTGGGTGAAAAACAATTCCGTACCCTGTTCAACAAAGCTCAACACATGCACGGTATCGCTGGTGAGAACTTCATGTTCTTGCTGGAAAGCCGCCTGGACAACCTTGTATTCCGTCTTGGCTTTGCTAATTCCCGTGCAGGCGCACGTCAATTGGTAGCTCATGGTCACGTTACTGTGAACGGCAAAAAAGTTGACATCGCTTCTTACCAAGTAAGCCTTGGCGACGTGATCGGTCTTCGTGAAAGAAGTCGTTCCCTGTCTTCCATCAAAGAAGCTTTGGAAAACCGTAACCACTTGGCAGCTTACCTGGAGTACAATGACGCAGCTCTGGAAGGTAAATACATTCGTTTGCCTGAGCGTGCTGAATTGTCCCAAGATATCGATGAAAAACAAATCGTCGAATTCTACAACCGCTAATCCTTGCATTAGCACCAAAAAGCACCCGAATTCATTCGGGTGCTTTTTATATTCCCCACACATTAAGCCTGAGAGTTTTATTCAATGGGGATGTACACTTTCATATTCAAATGATCAGGATAGGAATTCATCACGTCCGTAATTTCAAAATCAGGTCCCTCCCTCCGTTCAAAATTAGAATTAGGAAGCCATGTGCCGTAGATAAAATCTCGTATACTCTGAACTCGTCCATTTGAACCTGAAGCGTCAAACTCAGCATACTTGCCTGTTGGAATCTCCATATATATGAAACCCTCAGCCAGTTCTTTTGATTCTTCTTCAACGGCCTCACCCACCACAAATGAAAATGCACCGTTGTCTTCAAATCGACAGGCAATCCCATATGACATTCCCGGTGCGATTTTATTTGGAATACACATAAAATATTCATGTGCGCCAAAGTGTTCATAAAATCCTGGGATTTCTTTATAATGCTGCTCATTATTGAGATTTGTTTTATATTCATATCCTACAATTTTGGTCGTTTCGAGTTGCAGTATCACAGGCTTGTTCACCTCTAATTCCTCCGCTGCGTTTTTTTTGTAATCCAGAAAATTGATTTTACTTTGATCAGAAAGCTCAATATCACAGTTACGATATTTCCCAGGGGTGATCCCAAAACTTTTTTCAAAAGCGCGAGTAAAAGCTTCTTGCGAGTTGTACTGATACTCAATAGCTATGTCCAATACCTTTTGGTTGGATTGCTTTAGCCGTTTTGCCGCCTCGGACAATCTTCTCCTTCTTATATATTGTTGAACTGTAAAACCCGAAATGGCCTGAAAAACCCGCTGGAAATGAAAAGCTGAAAAGTATGCCTGTGAAGCAATCTCGGCAATTTTTAAATCTTCCCGGAGATTCAATTCAATAAACTCAATCGCACACTGAATTCGTTTAAAGTAGTCCATATAATCCTTCCCCACACTTGTTATTTATCTAGCCTTCACCCACATTGGGCAACCCACGTATTCATTATGTAAAACTCTGTATCTATTTGTTTGATTATTTGTGCTAAGTTTACCACGGCTTTTCGCTTGGTAGAAATAAAAAAAGCAGCTCTGAGATACGAGATCAATCTCAATGCTGCTTTTAAATGTATTTTAATTATCCAAGCTTGATTTTAGCAAATTTCCGTTTACCTACCTGTACAATGTCGCCTTCCTGCGGCTTGTATGCTTCGTTCACATCGGTCCACTTCTCTTCATTAATTTTGACCGACCCCTGTTGAATACTACGCTTGGCCTCACCGTTAGATGCTGCAAAGCCTAGATGAGTCAGCAACTGGATCACACGAATGCCACCTTCTTCTAACTGATCTGCTGTTAAGGTGAATTCTTCAATGTCATCAGGAAGCGCGCGTTGTTGGAATACAGTCACAAAATGCTGCTTGGCCGCTTCTGCCGCCTCTTCACCGTGGTACATGCGAACTAATGTTCCGGCCAGTTTCATTTTGGCATCACGTGGATGCACCGAACCCTCCTTAACACCTTTCGCCAGCTCTGCCAGCTCCTCATTGGTAATATCCGTTGCAAGCTCAAAATATTTCAGCATCAACTCATCAGGAACGGACATCGATTTACCATAAATTTCATTTGGCTCCTCATCCACACCAATGTAGTTACCCAAACTTTTACTCATCTTTTGAACGCCATCAAGCCCCTCAAGCAGTGGCAATGTAATGGTTGCCTGCGGTTCTACTCCGTATTCCTTTTGCAGGGTTCTGCCCATCAGCAGATTGAACTTTTGGTCTGTTCCTCCCAATTCTATATCGCTTTGGAGAGCCACAGAGTCCATGCCCTGCATCAGCGGGTAAAAGAACTCATGGATGCTGATCGGCAAGCCGTTTTGGTACCTTTTTGTAAAATCATCCCGCTCCAACATACGGGCAACCGTTACTTTGGCAGACAGAGTTACCACATCCGCAAAAGACATCGGTCCTAACCATTCGGAATTGTAGTATACCTTTGTCTTTTCAGGATCGAGAATCTTAAAAATTTGTTCCTTGTATGTTTGTGCATTACGCTGTACATCTTCCTCAGTCAGTTGCTTGCGGGTCTCCGATTTACCTGTCGGATCACCAATTCTGCCTGTAAAATCTCCGATAATCAGTTGCACTTGATGCCCTAATTCCTGGAACTGGCGCAGTTTGTGCATAACAACCGTATGTCCGATGTGAATATCGGGTGCAGACGGATCTAGACCCAGCTTGATTTTAAGTGGCTCGCCGCTAACAACCGATTTAATAACCTTACGCTTCAGCTCATCCTCAGGTACAATTTCCGCTACTCCACGACGGATCACTTCTAGTTGTCGTTCTACCTCTGCCTGTTGCTCAGGCTTCAATTCTTCCCACTTCATCCTGAATCCCTCCTATTTTCCATCCAATAATTACTATTTAAACAAACCAAAAAGCCCCTTTCATCCCAAGGGACGAGAAGGAGCTACTCGCGTTACCACCCTAATTAAAGAAACGTATGTAAAAAACCAACGTTTCTTTCACTTCATTCCTATAACGGGTTTACACCCGGTACCGGATTACTATGGAGAGCTTCGCAAACCTGCAAAAGCTTCCATTCATCCAGACAGCTCCAGACGGTAATTCAAAGGAGGGACGCTACCGATTCACACCACCCATCGGCTCTCTGCACAACGTGATTCCACCTTCTACTGAAGTCTTTCTCTGCTTTTCACGATATTTACTTTGACCTATTTATAACACACTGTTTTTATGTAGTCAACGACACCAAAAGACAGGCTTTTTAGCATATGGGTTCATTTTGTAATTTTATGCTATAATAATGGCTGTTATAAAGGAGGAAGACTTAATGGTTGAAGAAAAAAACAATGTATCAGAGCCTAAGCCTTCCCGCTTACGGAGAACCATGCGAAGGCTCGGCCGTGTCATAAAGTGGGTCGTCATCATCGGTTTTATGGGGGCACTATTCGCAGGGGGAACCGCCGCTGGCTATGTTGCTTCTATTGTAAAAAACGAGCCCGTGCGTTCCAGATCTACGATTCTACAGGAAGTAGATAAAAATGCAATTACAGGCTTCGCTTATTTTAATGATGGCTCTCCCATCGGGCAGCTTCGGACCGAGGAAGATCGAAGACCTGTTACGTTTAAGGAGATTCCTCAGCTCGTCATTGACGCAGTTATTGCCATTGAAGATAATCATTTTTACGAGCATAAAGGTGTCGATTTGTCGGGAACGCTGCGTGCTGTGAAGCAAAAGGCACTACATGAATCCGTACAAACTGGAGGGAGTACTCTTACCCAGCAGCTTGCACGTCGTGTCTTTTTAAATCTTGATCGTACGGATGACCGCAAGGTCAAAGAAATTTTGCTATCTCTGCGCCTTGAGCGCTTCCTGAGCAAGCAACAAATAATTACAGCCTATCTCAATAAGGTACCTTTCGGTAACGGATCAAGCGGTTACAACGTCTTTGGTATTAAAGCAGCAGCAAAAGGTATTTTTAATGAAAATGATTTGGGCAAGCTTAATGTAGCCCAAGCTGCCTATCTGGCAGGTCTGCCGCAACTCCCTTCTTCTTATTCTGCTTACAACGGTAAAGGTGAGTTTAATGAAGCCGGCTTTAAAAGAGCGATTAACCGCCAGCACCTGGTGCTCAGCCGAATGCTGGAGGAGAGCAAAATCAATAAAGCACAATATGATGAAGCGATGGCTTTTGATATCAAAAAATCTCTAGCACCACGCACTGTTAAGGCTTATAACACCTATCCATATCTTATGATGGAAACAGAGCGGCAAGCTGCTCAGGCACTCATGTCTGTCACCAATCCGAGTCAAGCAGCTAATGCCAGTGCAGATACCAAAACCAAGGATGATAACGACATGCTCAAAGAAGCTGAACAGCAGCTTCGCACAGGCGGCTATATGGTATATACCACCATTGATAAGAGCGTGTACAAATCCATGCGTCAAATTGCAGAAAATAAGGACAACTTCTCTGCTACAAGTAAAACCAAGGGTGACGAGCAAGCGGCGGCCATTCTGATTCAGCATAAAACCGGCGCCATTCTCGGCATGATGGAAGGTCGTGACTTCCAAAAGGAGCAAATGAACTATGCTACCCAGATGGTACGCCAACCGGGTTCAGCCATGAAACCGATTGCTGCTTATCTGCCTGCTTTGGACAGCGGTCTTGTACAGCCTGGCACGATTGTGGATGATGCTCCTATTATTTTGAAAGATGGCAGTAATGGATATCACATCCCGAAAAATGCCAACAACCGCTACCAAGGATTAGTCACAGCGCGTTATGCACTGAATCAATCGCTAAATACGATAGCACTCAAGCTGTTTAACGAAAAGGTAGGGATCAATAAGGCTTGGGCTTTTGCTAAAAAACTGGGTATTACCACCTTGGAACCAAGTGATAACAACGCCCAAACTGGTGTACTCGGCGGCTTGGCCCACGGGGTAACCGTTGAGGAACTAACCAATGCATATGGAGCCATCCCAAATGGCGGTGTGTTTAATGATGCCTACATGATCGAAAAGATCGTGGATTCGCAAGGCAATATTGTATACAAGCATCAGCCTAATCCTGTACAGGCCTTCACACCACAAACCGCCTACCTGATGACAGATATGTTACGTACAGCTGTATCGGAAGGCACAGGCAGACTGGTGAAGCGTAACTTTAATCAATCCGGCAAGATTCCGATCGCCGGCAAGACAGGTACTACGCAATCCTACACCGATGTGTGGTTTGAGGGTTTTACGCCTGACGTCACGCTGGGAGTGTGGGTTGGTTACAAGCAGCCTGTCAATAAGCTTGAAACGAAAGCACAAAAAGAGCGGGCTCGTCGTCTATGGGCTCTAATCATGAATGAAGTAACGGCTAAAGATTCTCAGTTATTCCAAACGGACAGTTTCAAGAGACCTGACGGTATTGTAAGCCGGACAGCGTCCGCCTATGGTTCAGACATTTATAACAGTAAATATTTACCCAAAAACAGTGAAAATGGTGTTACCCGTGCGAAATACATTACCTATCAGGGTGTAAATTACATTCCACGTGATGGTACGCCAGATGATATGTTGTATGAACGGACTGTTAGAAAACGGGAAAAGCCAATCTCAGAATTGATTAAAGAGCTTCAGCAAGCCTTTAGAGTGATGAGACGGCATAATTCGTTGTCCTACTATCTGCCTCAAGATGCAGATAAAGAAGCACCTACTCAGATTGATCCACGCAAGGACGATGGGACAGCTCCTAACGCTCCATCTAGCGTCAGCGTAAGCTATAGTGACGGCAAAGCCATAATTAGCTTTAGCCCAAGCGGAAACAGTGATGTTGTAGGTTACCGTCTATATCGTTCTACAGATGGAGGCAGCTTCCAACGGCTTGGTAAGGTTGTCATGGCTGATGGCTCCAAGGTATTCTCTGATAGCCCTGGTGGAAGCAGCGCAAGTTACTATGTGACCGCCGTTGATGTGGGAGGACATGAATCTGGGCCAAGTACCCAAGCAAGTGCAGCGCCTGTAGTGCCACCTGCAGATTCTGAGTCACCAGATATTCCGGGCGAGGGAGATGGAACAGGTGCGCAGCCTACAGAAGTTCCTACTGCTCCTGGGCAGCCCCAAGCTAAAGCTGCAGGCACGTCCGTAGTCCTCCAATGGAGTGCAGGAAAGCCTGCGGACGCTATAACAGCCTATAACGTATATTACAGTGAAAGCGGTGCGGAGCCTTTTAAAAACATAGGCTCTACCGCAAACACCAGCTTTGAGTATAAACCAGGCCGCAAGCCCAAAGGCTGGTTCCGTGTTACTTCCATGAATACCATGGGGGAATCAGCTCCTTCTGGAGCCGTTCGTCCATAGTTCAAAACAAAAACAAGAAGCGATAGTTTGGGTGAGTGCATGAGTTCACCCTAATAAAAAAGGGAGTCTCCATAGCTATAATAGCTATGGAGACTCCCTTTTTGGTGCAAACATGAATCAATTCAATCCTCAATAGTAGACAAGTCACCTGTAGGAAGGTTAAGCTCCCAAGCTTTCAGCACACGTCTCATAATTTTGCCGGAACGGGTTTTGGGTAACCTTTCCTTAAATTCAATTTCACGCGGAGCAGCATGAGCAGACAGCCCTTCCTTGACGAAGCGGTAAATGTCCTGTTGTAACGCTTCCGACGCGGTATAGCCATCACGCAGGGCGACAAAAGCTTTAATGATCTCTCCTCGTACAGTATCTGGTTTGCCAATGACTCCTGCTTCCGCTACGGCAGGATGCTCCAGAAGCTTGCTCTCCACCTCAAAAGGACCGATGCGCTCTCCAGAGGAGTTAATAACATCATCAATTCTTCCCTGAAACCAGAAATATCCGTCCTCATCCATGTAAGCTGAATCACCGGATACATACCAACCGGAAAAGCGGAAATATTCCTGAAACTTATTGGGGTTGTTCCATATGCGGCTCATCATGGATGGCCATGGTGTACGAATCGCCAAATGTCCCATCCTATTAGGAGGCAACATCTGGCCTCTGTCGTCCAAAATAGCAGCCTGAATACCTGGAAGTGGCTTTCCCATTGAACCCGGCTTAATCGGTAGCTCTGGGTAATTACAGATCAACTGTCCTCCTGTTTCCGTCATCCACCAAGTATCATGAATACGCTGTGTGTATACTTGCCAACCCCATCTCACTACCTCGGGATTCAGTGGCTCTCCAACGGATAATACATGCCGCAAGCTGCTTAGATCATAATTGGCAACTACCTGCTCTCCTGCGCTCATCAACATCCGAAACGCCGTAGGAGCACTATACCAAATAGTCACTTCGTGACGTTCAATCGTGCGGTACCAATCCTCTGGGCTGAAACGTCCTCCACGGATGACATTCGTGGCTCCATTTAGCCAAGGAGCAAAAATACCATATGATGTTCCCGTAACCCAACCAGGGTCCGCAGTACACCAATACACATCATCTTCACGCAGATCCAGTACCACTTTCCCCGTATAGTAATGCTGAATCATTGCATTTTGCACATGATACACGCCTTTGGGCTTGCCCGTTGAGCCTGACGTATAGTGAATAATTAATCCATCTTCACGCCCCAGCCATTCGGGCTCAAGATCTTCTGAGGACGTGAGCATTTCCGTTTCGAAATCAATAATTCCCTGCTCCCGTTCGTCCATATCACCAACCACAAAAATATGACGCAACGCAGGAAGCTCCTCACGTTTCACCCGTGAAAGAAGCGCAGGTGTGGTTACTAGTGCCACCGCCCCGCTATCCTCCAAGCGATCTTTAACCGCCGTTTCCATAAACGCCTCAAATAGTGGACCGACAACAGCCCCTACCTTTAAAACCCCAAGCATGCTAATGACCAGTTCAGGTGAACGCGGCATGAATATAAACACCCGCCCCCCTTTACCAATACCGTATTTGCGCAGCACATTTCCGAACCTGTTGGAGCTGGCACGGAGCTGAGAAAAAGTGTAGGTTTCATGACGGTTTGCGTCGCAATACAAAAGTGCTGCTTTCTCCCCCCGGCCTTCCTCTACATGTCGATCAATCGCCTCATGTGCCATATTCACTTTGCCTGTTTCATACCACGTAAAATGACGTTCTACATCTTCCCACTGAAAGTTGTTGTAAGCTTGTTCATAAGGGCCCATGTTGGATGTGGGAACTACAGCCTGGAGTTCTTCAATCTTCATGCGTTCAGCCTCCTCACAATGGAATAATGAGAATTACACAGAACAAAATAGCGCTTACAAAATTAATGATGCAAATCAAGTCTTTTGATTTGTGGTTTGATTTAAAGCATTTAATTGTGAACAATTCGTGTCTAAATCAGTATATCATAGGTGAGGATGTGACGACCATCCTTTTCATTTATTTGTTTTTTTGTTATAAGTAGGGGATATGAAGAGGTACTGATGGCAAACAAGGAGGTCGCACCCATGCAGCATTTAAAATTGTACCACTTGGACACACTGGATCATAACGGACAAACCATCCATGTAGAAGGACCGGTATCCGCTGATCGATTGCGTTCATTTCAAATGCATACGCAATTGGACGCCTTTCGTAAACCAAAGGAGCAGTTCGACGCGCTGGTGGAAATTTCAGAATTGCCTGAAGGCAGAATCATCATTGCCCATGATGGAGAAACCCTTCTGGGATATGTCACTTTTCACTATCCAGACGAGATGGAACGCTGGTCGGAAGCTGGCATGAAGGATTTACTGGAACTCGGAGCTGTCGAGGTAGCCGATGACTATCGCGGACTGGGCCTGGGTAGCCGAATGATTCGGATTGCCTTTGAAGACGGACAGCTCGAATCCTATATTATTTTTACAACCGAATATTACTGGCACTGGGATTTAAAAGGCAGCGGTCTTTCCGTATGGGAATACCGCCGCATGATGGAACGCCTGATGAAAACCGTAAATATGGTATGGTACGCCACGGATGATCCTGAAATATGCTCACATCCTGCGAACTGTCTGATGGTACGAATGGGAGATGATGTGCCCCTCGAATCACGAGAACAGTTTGACCGTATCCGGTTTGTTCGAAGATTCATGTATTAAAAATATTACACTCTTATCCCAAATGCTTGAGCATGAACTCCACAATACGGTGCGAACGATGTGAGGCTTCTACCGTAAACTCAGCATAATTCACGTGAGCCGATCCATCAGCCTTATCTGACATCGATCGTAGGACAACATAAGGCACAGCGTTCATATGAGCTGTCTGAGCCACTGCGGCGCCTTCCATCTCGGTACAAGCACCGTCCATTTCTTGATGTAATGCTGTTACTATCTCACGATTTGCAACAAATTGATCGCCGGAAAGTACTTTCCCGACAATGTATCGATCGCCAAACGATTTGCAGGCTTGTTCAGCCAGGCGGACAAGCTCGGGATCAGCCGCGAACTCTGAGGTGTCTTGATAAGGAATGACCCCTCTGGCATATCCCAAAGGCGTTACATCCATGTCATGCTGCATACATGTTGATGAGATGACAATGTCCCCAATGTTTAAATCCGGGTGTACCGCCCCTGCCACTCCCGTGAATATAATTTGTTCGACGCCAAAATGATCAATCAAGATTTGTGTTGTTACCGCAGCATTGACTTTACCTACACCGGACTTGCAGACGACTACCCTTTGCCCGTGAATCATTCCGGTAGTGTATGTGATTCCCGTCTTGGTCGTCTTGCTTGCTTCCGTCATTGCCGAGAGCAGCAATTCAATTTCTTCATCCATCGCACCCATTAATCCATATAGTCGGCTCATTACGCATCCCTCGTTTCTTAGTTTGATGATGATGTCACAAGAAGCTATGTATCTACGAAAAAAGCTCCGTCAAAGGAGCTTTCATCGAAGGTGTATCCTATTCGGCACTGTGCCTAGTCTAAATAATTAACTGATAACCGCAAAATAGTCTCGTGCGGCAAAATAACGCGAGAGTTCTCCACGTTTTCCTTCTTCATCAGCTTGGTCAGCAAACGCATGGCTACCGCACCCAAATCGTACATTGGTTGTGCGACGGTTGTCAGCTGAGGACGAACCATGGAGGCCATACGAATGTTGTCAACACTGATTACCGAAAAATCATCAGGGACTTTCAATCCCTCATCCTGAATACTATGAATCGCACCAATTGCCATTTCATCCGTAGCGGCAAAAATAGCACTTGGTTTCTTCTTCAGACCGAGGAAGTATTTCATGGCTTCAACACCGGATTCATAGCGGTAGTTCCCGATTCTCACGAGATCCTCCTGATAATCAATTCCAGCTGTTTCCAATGCTCTCTTGTAACCTTGGAAACGTGCATAGCCGTTTGCAGGGTCTTGAAGCGTACCACTGATCATTGCGATTTGACGGTGTCCATGGCGGATCAACGTGTTAACTGCATCAAAAGCAGCGGCTTCATGGTCAATATCAACTGAAGGATAGCTACCTTTTTCATCACTCGTTGCACATAGAACAATAGGAACTGCAGCTGTATGGAAGGCCTGAATATGCTCGTCCGTTACTGTGCCGCCCATGAACAGCAGTCCATCCACTTGCTTTTCAAGTAATGTGTTGATAACGCGGATCTCTTTTTCTTTACGCTTGTCGGCATTACATAAAATGATGTTATAGTGATACATATTTGCAATATCCTCAATACCGCGTGCAATTTCTGCAAAAATTGAGTTCGATATATCCGGAATAACCACGCCAACAGTCGTTGTCTTCTTGCTGGCCAGACCTCTAGCTACCGCATTCGGGCGATATCCCAATTGTTCAATCGCTTCGTACACCTTCTTGCGGGTCTGAGGTTTTACATTAGGATTATTGTTAACTACGCGGGACACCGTGGCCATTGAGACACCAGCTTCGCGAGCTACATCATAGATCGTTACCGTCACATTCCTTCTCTCCATTGCCAATAAATTTTCAACCGAATCCTAGATCAACTAATTAGAACCATGATACGACAAAATACTACTTTATGCAACGACAGCACTCATTCTATCTATGTGAGATGATCGTGAAGCGCACGGGCTGTAATATTCGAATGGGATGTATGCCAGACAGCCTCCCCGTCCTTGATTAAAATGGCCTGCGGCGATTCATGTTTCACCTGAAGCTTGTCCGCAGCCGCATTGGACACCGGCCGATCTTCTACTACATAAATGATACCGTATTCAATATTTTCGTCGGGAGCACCTTCCAAATAAGACTCCACTTCCTGATATGCACCTGCACTTATCGGACAACGTGTACTGTGCTTAAAGAGGAGTAACGGCTTGTCTGATGACGCTTCCAGAGCCGTATTTAATTGTTGAATAGTAGTCATTTTCGTCATCGTCGCCATTGGATATACATTCCTTTCTGTGTCTTGTCGTATGGCCTATTCTCATCGTAACAAAAAGAACATGTAAAATCCAATGGTGACCATGAAAATTTTCATATTTTTTAGTTTTTCGTATTCGTAAACACCGATTTACTGGTAAAACCGGATAATTGAACCAATCTTTTCTCTACATCATTCATCCAATCTTCATCTCCTAGGCTTCTCGCATAGCGATAAAGATCCAGTAAGAGATTAATTCGAAGCTCCATTCGCTCCTCCAAAGCGGATTGCCAATCCACATTGGGATTATCCGCTTCCTCCAGTACAAGCTTACGAATAATTTCTGCCAGTTCATTGTTGCGTGCAAAAGATATTCGCCGGGGTGCAGGTTTGCTCCCTAGACTTTGTAATAGTTCCTTAATGTCCTTCGTCACATGCTGCAAAACCTCACTGGAAAAGCATGACGGACATGAGAATACAGGGACATGCAAAATTTCAACCTTACTCGCATATATTACCTTTCGCAATTCCAGCCCCATCGGTTCACCACATTGGCATTGCTTATGCATTTTACCACCTCATTACGTAGGATCAAACTTATATGAGGATCTCATCAGAATCCAGATATATCTATTTACTAGTCTATAAAATATTTGTTAACTCAATAAAATCTATCATACCTTTTTTTATTTCGACTTTGGGGCCTCAAATCCTTCCACAGATTGCAGCAATGAACAAATTACCAAAGCTTTGGGGGTCAAAAAATGACGACGATTGTTGTTAAAGAGCGACTCCTAACCCGAGAATCTGCGGAGGAATGGACTTCGGGCGTACTTTTTCTTAAGATGTAAAAGTACAGATTACAAAACAAAGGTGTCATCATGTGACGCACGAAAGGATGGTTGGATGTCAAGACTTACCGGAAAAAAGGTAATTGCCCTGGTAGATGAGGAATTCGAGGATCTGGAATTATGGTACCCGGTGTATCGCGTTCGTGAAGAAGGCGCGGAAGTACATTTAGCCGGTGCTGAAAAGGGTAAAAAGTATATTGGAAAATACGGCGTACCTGCTGAAGCAGAATATGCCTTTGAAGAACTGAATAGCAGCGATTATGACGGAATTCTCGTTCCTGGCGGATGGGCGCCCGATAAACTGCGCCGCTATCCCAAGGTCATTCAACTCGTACAGGAATTTCATGCCGCACATAAACCCATCGGACAAATCTGCCATGCAGGCTGGGTACTGATTTCTGCAAAAATATTGGATGGTGTTACGGTCACCTCCACACCAGGTATTCGTGATGATATGGAAAATGCAGGAGCCATCTGGAAGGATGAAGCTGTGGTGACAGACGGACATATTGTATCCGCTCGTCGACCGCCTGATCTTCCCCCTTACGGAAAAGCGTTCTGCGATGTATTAGCTAATAACGCTCAGAAATAAGATATCCAGTCCGCACATTCAGGACTTGAGTAACCCTTATCTATAGCTATATCGAAAAAGCACCTTCAAAACCACTTTATTCATGGTTTTGAAGGTGCTTTTTTGTACGAGCCTAGCTAAGCTTTCAGATTTTAAAGCATTACTGCCGCCCAGGTCCGGCCGGGGTGCAGCTGATATTAGCTGCAGTCAGCTTGTCTTCGATCGCTGCACCAGTAGACATGCCAAAGCAAGCACGAGCAACTGTCATCGCCTCAGATGCGGTCGTATTCAGCACACGATGCTTGACCCGCAATAAAGATTGGGGGGACATACTGAGCTGATGTATTCCTAGTTCCAGCCAAAGTGGAACGGATCGTTCATCTCCAGCCATCTCACCGCAGACACTCACATCAATTCCGGCTTGATGTGCCGCCTGTGCAGTCATGCGCAGCATTCGAAGTACAGCCGGGTGGTATGGATGGTACATATGCGCAATCTGCTCATTCATACGGTCCACAGCCAGCACATACTGAACTAGATCATTTGTTCCGATACTAAAAAAATCGGTTTCAGCTGCTAATAGATCCGCGATCATCGCCGCAGCCGGAACCTCAATCATAATTCCTCGCTGTATTTTGGGATTATAGGCAAGCCCTCTTGCATCCAGATCCGCCATAGCCTCCTTCAAAAGAACATCTGCCTGACGGACTTCCTCCACGGATGAGATCATCGGGTACATGACCTTGATATTCCCCGTTGCACTGGCTCGCAAAATTGCAGTCAATTGAGTTTTAAACATTTCCTTCCAATCTAAACTAATCCGTATAGCACGATAACCTAGAAAAGGATTTTCTTCCTCTGGGAGTTCAAGATAATCCAACGGCTTGTCGCCGCCGATATCCAATGTACGGATGACTACGGAGTGATTGCCTGCCTTTTCCGCTATTAGCCGATATACTTCATACTGTTCCTCTTCATCAGGAGCAGATTTGCGATCCATATATAAAAATTCCGTGCGGAACAGCCCCACACCTTGAGCTCCATGCTTCAAAGCGGCCTCCAGCTCTTTAACGGAGCTAATATTGGCCGCCAGCCTCAGCGTGGTTCCATCCTTGGTCACAGCTTCTACCGAAGCGAGTACCTGAAGCTGCTCTTTTCTGCGTCGCTGCTCGTCACGCAAAACGATATAGTGGTCTGTTACTGATTTTTCCGGATTTACATACACCCTGCCCAGATCTCCGTCCACAACCATCATATCTCCGGTTTGAACGGGCAAATTCAAATTGCTCTCCAATCCTGAAACGAGTGGGATACCAAGCGCACGGGCCATAATCGCGGAATGCGATGTTTTACCACCATTCATAGTCACAATCCCCAACACGTAGCTGGGATTCAGGTGTGCCGATTGGGATGGCGAAAGCTCCTTGGCTACCAGAATATAGGGCTGTGTGTCGTTGGGAAGAGTCACTTCCGGTGCGCCCAGCAAATGCTTGAGCAGTCGGTTCCCCACATCCTTAATGTCGATTGCCCGCTCCTTCATATATTCATCATCCAGCAAATCA
Organism: Paenibacillus sp. EKM211P; assembly: GCF_011066175.1. Classification (NCBI taxonomy): domain Bacteria; kingdom Bacillati; phylum Bacillota; class Bacilli; order Caryophanales; family Paenibacillaceae; genus Paenibacillus; species Paenibacillus sp. EKM211P. The sequence continues at coordinate 94,747 of NZ_JAAMNS010000004.1, read as the reverse complement.
AACATGGTCACAAAATGATCAATAGCTTCCTTCACAGCCACCTCGGCCGCCTTATACTGACGCTGAATAATTCCGCTAATTTCATTCATGAATTCCGGATCTTCCAATATCGCAAGATGAGCATCAAAAATGCTGGATTCCTCCGGTCCCACCATCTCTCGAAACTCATCCTTAATAAACTGGATTTCACTTTTGGATGTACGTATCCCTTCATACAATCGTTCAAATTCCTTCGCTAGATCTACCGTATCCATTTTTTGATCTGGTAAATCCCATTCCCAGCTCGGCAGGACAAATGCCTTCCCGATGGCCACACCTGCTGCGGCGCCGATGCCTTCTATCATGTTTCTACCCCTCCAACATTCCTGTCATGCAGCACAACGGACATTACCGAGGCCTGACCTTTTTTCACTGTTTTAAACGGAGCAAAGCTCCACGACTTGACGCGATCCGGATTCGTGATGACCATAGGAGTCACCAGCGATGGAGCTTGCTCTCGTAGCGCCTGCAAATCAAATTTGATCAGCAATTGCCCCGGTTCCACCGTATCGCCTGCTTCTACCATAGCAGTAAAATTCCCTTTTAGCTGTGAAGTATCAATCCCGATGTGAAGCAGAACCTCAAGTCCTTCTCGTGTGGAGATGCCTAAAGCGTGCATGGTCGGATACAAATGCATCACAGTACCATACACCGGAGACACAAGTTCACCGCGTTCAGGAACAAAAGCAACACCGTCCCCAACCAGCTTCGTTGCAAAAATTTTGTCAGGCACTTCATGAATCGGTAGCATTTTTCCATGTACAGGAGCATTGAACAAAATTTGAGGAAGATCACGTTCCATCAACTTCGCAATTTCCTCACGGATCAGTTCTGAATATGTTCCAAATACGACTTGTAAATTACCCCCGCCCAGATTAATAAGCCCGGCCGATCCCAAAGCCTTCATTGCTCCGGTATCAATCAGCCTGTCATTGTGAACGGTCAGCCGTAAACGGGTAATGCAGGCCTCTACCTGCACAATATTCTCCTTCCCACCGAGTGCTTCCAAAATAAGTGGAGCACTGTAAGGAATATTACCGGCCCAATCCTCCAGAACCGAGCCTTCCTCACGGCCAGGAGTTGGAATCCGGAACCGACGGATCGCCCATCGAAACAGTACATAATACACAAGCCCATATGCCACTCCAACTGGAATTAGTAACCAGGCGTTATGTGACAGGTGGAAATTAAGGACATAATCTATAAAACCCGCCGAATATGAAAAGCCATGATGAATGTCCAGCTCAAAGGTAAGCCACATGGCCAGACCGGACATAACCGCATGAACGAGGAACAAATAAGGAGCAGCAAACAAAAAGGCAAACTCAATCTGTTCCGACACTCCGGTAAAAAAGCAGACCAATGCGGCCGTCAGAAACGTTTTCTGCACCTTTGGCTTCAAATCTTCACGAGCTTCCTGAATGATCGCTAACGCAATCGCAGGGATCGCAAACATCATAATGGGAAACAACCCAGACATGAAATAGCCCGCTGTCGGATCGCCAGCAAAAAACCGGGGCAAATCCCCCTGCACAACGTTGCCAGACGGCGTTTTATATGTACCCAGTTGAAACCAAAATATATTATTAAGCAGATGATGAAGACCAAAAGCTGCCAATAATCGGTATAGAATACCGTAAATAAGCAGTCCAAAACCGCCCAAGCTCGATTCCAGGCCTACTATAAATTCCAGGCCTCGCTGGATCAGCGGAGCAATAATCAACATAAGCCCTGCAAATACAGCAGAGAACAGGCCAATAAGCAGCAGAACAAATCGGGTTCCCCCAAAAAACTGAAGCACTTCGGGCAACTTAATGCTTTTGAAGCGATTATAAGCCAAGCCTGAAATAATCCCCAAAATGATACCAATGAGCGTCGCTGGCTGAATGAGTCCGTTTCCAAATCTCAATGTGACCTGATCATATATAGCCATACCAGCTAATGCAGCCAGTCCCGCCTGACCTGCTTGATTCGACATGCCCAGTGCAACACCCACCGCAAACAAATACGGCAAAAAATAAAAAATCCCGTGTCCCGCCGCATTTGCCATATCAGACACCATAGGAAATCCCCACGTGGCCCAAGGAAGGCTGCCGAGACTTAGCAATATTGCAGCTGCTGGTAGCACCATCGTCGGGAGCATGACAGCACGACCAAGCTGTTGTAAGGATCCGAGCCAATTCATGGCATTCCTCTCCCTTCTATCCCTGATGGTAAGCCGAATAAATACTTTTGTCAAAGCAATGGTTCCGTCAGCCAAAAATATTTATTTACGCTTTTACAGGTCATATAACTTATTACTCAGCGATAACCCTATGAATTTAACTAGACCCTATCATATTCCAAGCATACATACATACATTATATGGATTCCTGAAAGTATAATATACTGTATCATAGTTCTGATTTCACACCAAAAACCTTCAACCCTATGAAATAAGGGAAGAAGGTTTTTTTCATGCTCATATAGCATGATTCAGCGATGTGATTATCCTTTACGTACAGCTTGGGTCACTGAATCCTCCACCTTAATGCAACGATCCATAATAACCGTCATTCCATGCTCCTGCGCAATGTCAGCGGCTTCCTGGCTTATAATTCCCTGTTGCAGCCACAATATCTTAGCTCCAATAGCAGCTGCTTCACGCGCAACCTCTGCGCAGTATTCGCTACGCCGGAATACATTAACCAATTCAACGGGCTCTGGTACTTCAGCAAGACTGGCATAGCAAGTCTCTCCAAGAATCGTTTGTCCTGCGGCCGCAGGGTTTACCGGAATAATCCGGTATCCCCGCTGTTGCATAGCATAAGAAACCATGTATGAGGTGCGGTCTGATTTATCAGACAAACCAACAACCGCAATATTGCCTACTTGTTCCAAAATATTCTTAATCTCTTCTCTGGACGGATTTTCAAAAGCCATTTTTTCTCCTCCTGTCTGCATCTTAACTTACCTTTATTTTACCCATTCTACAGAAGCACCAAGCGTCGTCAGATGGTCGAAATACTGTGGATACGATTTGGCGACATGATGCGCATCCTTGATCACTAGCGGCTTCTGCGCACGCAAACCTACAACCGTCAATGCCATAATGACACGGTGATCAAAATGCGCGTTGATTTCCACACCACCTTCGACACCCTCCGGTCTACCATGCACAATGATTTCCGCTTGACGTTCTTCCACCCGAGCTCCAGCCTTGCTCAATTCATTCAAATAATCGGTAATACGGTCACATTCCTTATACCGTAGATTTTCCACGTTATAGAAACGGGACGTACCTTCGGCAAATACAGCCGCAGCTACCATGGCAAGCACAGCGTCTGTCGCAGCATCACCGTCAAACTCGATGGCTTTCAATCGACCGTTCCCCTTTACGACAACGGTATCGTTCTCATGTGTCAGTGGCACTTCCATCATACGCAGCACGTCTACAATAGCACGTTCTCCCTGTTTGCTCTGTTCTTTAAGACGATGGATGGTTACATCGGAATTCGTTACTGCAGCCGCCGCCAGCACCGCAGCACTCCCTGGATAATCCCCCTGTACAGTATACGTACGTGGCTGATAAGATTGCCGACCCGGTACGCGGAAAGACATGTAGTCATCACTTGCATGAATGGTAATACCAGCCTCTTGCAATACCTCCAGCGTCTGCCCAATGACCACTTTGGATTTCAAATCATGCAGCACTTCAATTTCACTATCTTTCTCCAAAAGAGGTGTAAGGAACAACAGAGCGCTTAAATACTGTGAGCTAACCGAGCCGGACACCTGGATTTTACCGCCCTTCGCCTGACCACCCTGAATACGTATTGGCAACTTGCCTTCACGATGATCTACTTTAATCCCCAGTTGGCCCAGTGCATCAATTAGATCATCATGGGGTCTTTTCCCCAAGGAGTCGGGATATGTATTCACAAATGTAACATCCGGACATAGGGACGCAATTCCCATCAAAAAACGGAGCACTGCTCCTGCATTGCCCACGTTCAGTTCCTTCACAGCTTGAGGATGGCTACCAAAACCTGTAATCACGATTTTTTCATCATCCTCTTCCAGCACTGCTCCCAGATCGGTGATACAACGACGCATAGCATCACTGTCTTCACTATGAGCTGGATAGTAAATAGTACTTTGCCCATCAGCTAGTGCAGCCGTTAGCAGATAACGAGTAGTGTAGTTTTTGGAGGACAAAGCCCCAATCTCTCCTTGCAGGGAAGGGGTAGGTCTAACGATAACATCCATATTATACATGCTCCTTTTCGATTCAAACCATCCTAGTTTACGTTAATTATACAAGTTGTAACGTTCATTTCTCCACCTAAAAAATAAGGAATATTCATCTAGGTCTGTCGAGGTTTAGCAACCTGGTTGACCAATCTTTATTTGATTTTTAGATTTAGGCTAATTGACAGCTTAGAGATCGCTTCGCTATCATACATAGGGAGTGTGACGTTTCTCACACGTCAACAATACAAATAGTACCCATTTACATTAGAAAAGAGGTCCAGCCATGACGCAAATCGCTCTGATTGAACCTTCTGAGCTTCGCGCACGCCTGCAAGCAGGAGAGCAATTGCAATTGATCGACGTCCGTGAAGCGGAAGAAGTAGCGGAAGGTATGATTGAAGGTGCCAAGCACATTCCGCTCGGACAGATTCCGGGCCGCCTTGAGGAAATTGAACGCACCGGTGAAATCATCTTTATTTGCCGGAGCGGTTATCGCAGTGAACGTGCCTGCGAATATTTGCAGCAGTTAGGTTACGAGGGTTGCACCAATATGACTGGTGGCATGCTGCAATGGTCACAGGAGCAGTAAAACAGCTAGTCTATAAAAGAGGCGGGAATCTTCCGTCTCTTTTATTTAAACTCAAAGCTTAGACGCGGTAAAGCATTAAAATTTTGTGTTTCTATCATACCATAGCGTCAAAAGATTATACAATCCTTTAGCGAATTCAACATTGTATCTAAAATACCAAATCAAAAACGGAAGCTTTTTCTACCCAGAGGGCAAAAAAGCTTCCGTTGTGTTACATACTGCATTCTTACATATTCGTCAGTTCATTAGAACCATTGATGATGGAATACGCCTTCTTTGTCCACGCGCTTGAACGTGTGTGCACCAAAGTAGTCACGTTGCGCTTGCAGCAGGTTTGCTGGCAAACGCTCCGTGCGATAGCTGTCATAGTAAGCAAGCGCGCTGGAGAAGCCAGGCACTGGAATACCTTGAGATACAGCCACGGAAATCACTTGACGCCATGCATCTTGATACGTTTCTACTACATTTTTGAAATAAGAGTCCAGCAATAGGTTTTTCAGAGCAGGATCACGGTCATACGCATCCTTGATGTTTTGCAGGAATTGCGAACGGATAATGCAACCACCGCGGAAGATCATTGCAATTTTTCCGTATTTCAAATCCCAATCATATTCATCGGAAGCTGCACGCATTTGAGCGAAACCTTGAGCATAAGACACAATTTTACTTGCGAACAGGGCTTTACGTACGCTTTCGATAAATTCTTTTTTGTCGCCGCTGAAGGATTCAGCTTTAGGACCGCTCAGCACTTTGCTTGCCGCAATACGCTCATCTTTCATAGCAGACAAGAAACGGGAGAATACGGACTCGGTAATCATAGACAATGGCACACCCAGATCCAGCGCGCTTTGGCTTGTCCATTTACCAGTACCTTTTTGACCTGCAGCATCCAAGATCACATCTACCATAGGCTTGCCTGTTTCAGCATCATACTGGGAGAAGATATCAGCTGTAATTTCGATCAGATAGCTGTCCAGTTCACCTTTATTCCATTCAGTAAAGATTTCATGAAGTTCTTCCGCACTCACATTCAGGACTGATTTCAGCAAGTGATATGCTTCACCAATCAATTGCATGTCGCCGTACTCGATACCATTATGCACCATTTTTACATAGTGACCAGCACCGTCGGGACCGATATATGTACAGCATGGGTCGCCGTCCACTTTTGCAGAGATTGCAGTCAGAATCGGCTCTACCAGTTTGTAGGCACTTTCTTGTCCACCTGGCATAATGGCAGGACCATTCAAGGCACCTTCTTCACCACCGGATACGCCTGTACCAATAAAGCGAAGTCCTTTTTCCTCCAGCTCCTTGCTGCGGCGCTGTGTATCAGGGAAGTAGGCATTGCCTCCGTCTATAATAATGTCGCCCTTGTCCAGATGAGGCACAAGCTGTTCAATCGTGGCATCTGTAGCTTTACCAGCTTGAACCATGATCAGGATTTTACGGGGTGATTCCAGTGAGTTCACAAATTCTTCAATGGAGAAAGTACCCGTCAGTTTCTTACCTTCTGCTTCTTTGATAAGATCGTGCGTTTTTTCTGGAGAGCGGTTAAAAACCGAAACGGTGAAGCCTCTGCTCTCAATATTAAGGGCCAAGTTTTTACCCATTACCGCCAGGCCGATCACACCAATTTGCTGTTTTGCCATCTGGTTCCTCATCCTTTGCAACATATTTTGTATTCTATATCGCCGCTTTACCGCATTACACTTTATGTGAATCGGAACACGTGCACTTCTATTTTAACGTTTTTAGTGTCAGAAGTGAACCCCTGTCTAATCACAGATCAAAACACCCCATTTACATGAGGTGTTCCGATGTACTACGCTTCCATCATCAGCAGTTGGTGAGATAGCGTTTGCAGGCGTTTGTGGCAATTCTCGATTTTAATCGTATCTTCCTCGGTCATGGCTGTGAACAGTTTCTCCAATTCATCGTCCACTTCCATTTTGAGCAGCAGCAGCCGGGTTTCCCCTTCATTGGAAGCGTACATATCTTCCATTTCCTGAGCGGACAGCACGGGTCCTTTCTGATAAATAACACGCTGCTTAAAGCCAGTAACCTCGACCAGACGAATGACCTCGCCGAACAAAATATTTTCTACCAAGATATGATGATCCTTGACTCTTTTGACAATGGCATGACCTCGAGTACTTCCAATTAGCTTCTCCAACCACTCAGCCAGCTTGGCATCGCGGATTACATAATCTCCGGCCAGCTTATAGTGTCCTGTGCGCAGTTGTTGAAAACGGAGCTTCACCAGCTTGCGCCCGGTTCTCACCGACAAAACCAGATACGACTCATCCTCGCTCCAGTACAGCGAATACCCTTCCGATATCAAATCCTTGATCAGATTATGGATATGCCGACGGCTAAACCGGAGCTCTAGATTGCAATATTCTACCTCACAGCCCTTGTTCACGGCATTCCCTCCTTTTTCAAGTCCGATTCAAGAAGTCCGGCTACAGCAAGCCTGCGGCTTTCCCGCTTGATCTTCCCTTGCTCTATTTTATACTTCATTTTATGTAAGGGTACTTGGTTATTTGACCTATTTTTATGAGTAACAGCGCACAATCCTACTTTTGCCTTATGTGCTTGTACCGAGCCTGGTCTAAAGACGGTCAAGCCCGCTGACATTATGCTATAATCGGACATAATACGCCACACGATATGGCTTAGCCTAGTTACAGGAGGAATAGGAATGACATTTAGTGGATTTACTGCAAAGGACTTTGATGTTTTTGAGATACCAGGATTGGAACCTCGCATGGAGGTGCTGATTCAGCAGGTTCGGCCCAAGTTGGAGGCGATTGGTGAGGAGATAGCCCCCTTCCTGACGGACTTATGCGGGGAGCCTATGCACGTTCACGTTGCCAAGCATGCACGACGCAAGGTCAATCCCCCGATCGATACATGGGTAGCCTGGGCGGCAAATAAACGCGGGTATAAGGCGTTGCCGCATTTTGAGGTAGGTATGTTCGCTTCCCATATATTCGTCATATTCGCAGTCATTTATGAAAGTCCGAATAAAATCACATTTGCCCAGGCGCTTGAAACCAACCTGAGCGATGTGCGATCTAACATACCAGGTCACTTTTACTGGTCCATGGATCATATGGCTCCACAAGGTACAGAACAGCAGCAAATGGACACTGAAGAGTTTCAAACCATCATTAACAAGCTGCAGCAGGTGAAAAAAGCCGAGGTCATGTGCGGGCTCCGCATTGATCGTAATGATCCTCTCGCTAGTGACGGAGCTGCGCTACTGCAGACAGTGCGTTCCACTTTTGAGCATTTGCTGCCACTGTACCGGATGTCTTTTCCAAAGGAATAGCTTCAGAATAAATGCAGCCCTGACCCGCTTTTGATAGTACCTTTCAAGCCTTAACAACGATTTTTCTCCGTGGATTGCGCGCCAAAGCCAGATGGCAGCCAAACATGAGCAGCATCACGATCCCACTGATGATAAATGGAGCTGTGTGTCCAGCGCGGTCCCATAGCACTCCTGAAACGAGCGGACCAATAACCATGCCAGAGCCTTGGAGTGTTAAAAAAAAGCCCCATACTGTTGCACGCTCGCTTTCCGGAATCAGTTGGGCAAGAAACGTGTTCCATGCAGGCAAAATGAGCGCATATCCCAAGCCAATGATTGCTACGGATACAAACACAAGTGGGATGGTCTGTACTGTTGAAAAGAAAAATAGCGTGGTCCCGGCAAGCAAAAATCCGATGTGCAAAAAGTACTTGGTTCCAAGGCGATCCACCAGCTTGCCACAAGGGATCAATGCCAGCACAGTCACCCCACCGCCGGCAATCAGAAGCACGCTATACAAGTTCGGTGAAATTCCGAGATCCGTCCGCGCGTACAGCGTTAGCACAGGGCTGATCAAACCGATGACAAAGGACTGCAAAAACAGCGCAGGGTAAATTAACGGATTCACATTAAGCTTGGTTTTGAGCGTGCTGATCGTCTCCTGGATACCACTCAGCACTTGCCGCTTCTGCTTGGACTTCCCATCAGAAGATATGAGAGCGCTCTGTTCGAGGTCACCTTTGCCAGCAGACCTGTTCGTTCCAGGCAGCATAAGAGCAACCAGTAGTAATACAATACTGCATCCTATCAAAATCATGAACACCATACCGTAAGAGTGTCCGTAGTGGGATATGGCGAAGTTCATAACGAGTGGACCCAAGCCCGTTCCGCCCATGGACGCAATTTCCAGTGTTCCCATCGCTGCACCATTATTGTTATTAGGTCCGGACATTTCGGTCGTTCCAGTCATCACACAAGGCCAGAGCGGAGATGTCCCCAGTCCTAGTAACAGACACGCGATGACGAGCCACACAGGTTCCGTCAGTGCGCTTAGCATAATGATCGCTACAAGTGTAAACAACAACGCGGTTGACATCGTGCCACGGTAACCGAGCCGTTCAGCCATCCAGCCCGCCGGTGCCCGGAATGCATTGTCTCCGAAATACTGAAGCGAAAAGGCTAAACCGATAATTCCGGCCGACAGCCCCAACGTTTCTCCCATATATACCGGCAGGATCGATACCAGAAGAGATCCCTTCATAAATTCGACCAGAAACACCAGTATCCATAATTTGGCGAAAAAAGGAGTCCACAGCCGCTGCGAAGCTTTTTTTCGTCTAATTTGCTTCATCTATCCCACATCCTCCGCCTTTGTTTTTTGTCTATACATTCGGGGTTCTCCGCCTACTCCACTCTTTCGCAAATAAATGCGCCCTCAATCGCTTGCATTCCTACTTCAAACTGCTATACTCAATTTTGTTCTATTATCAATTGCACAGGATTGTCGAAATCCTGCATGAAAGGTTGTGACAACACTAATGAATCAAAGCAACACCCCGCTTTTTACTGCTTTGAAAAAGCATGCTCAGAGCAACCCGGTTCAATTTCACATCCCAGGTCATAAAAAGGGAGTGGGGGCAGATCGGGAATTTCGCGAATTTATGGGGGATAATGCTTTTTCCATAGATATGATCAATATCGCTCCATTGGACGATCTGCATCAGCCATCAGGCGTCATTGAAGAAGCTCAAAAGCTTGCAGCAGAAGCCTTCGGAGCTGATTATACTTATTACAGTGTACAGGGGACAAGCGGAGCCATTATCACCATGATTATGTCCATTTGTATGCCAGGTGATAAAATTATTGTACCCCGAAATATACACAAATCCATAATGTCTGCCATCATCTTCGCTGGTGCGAAGCCGGTATTCATTTCTCCGGTCAGTGATGAGAATCTCGGTATTCACCACGGGGTTACAACCAAGTCCGTACGCCGGGCATTGGAACGTCACCCTGACGCCAAGGGCGTCCTTGTCATCAACCCGACATATTACGGTGTGTGCGCCGATTTGAAGGAAATTGTAGATCTCGCTCACAGCTATAATGTGCCGGTCCTGGTCGATGAGGCTCACGGAGTACTGATTCATTTTCACGCTGATTTGCCGATGTCCGCCATGGAAGCGGGGGCAGACATGTCAGCTACAAGCGTTCACAAGCTGGGTGGTTCTTTGACTCAAAGCTCGATACTAAATGTAAATACAAAAAACGGATTCGTTAATCCGCAGCGTGTACAAACTATTTTCAGTATGCTGACAACGACGTCCACTTCGTATATTCTGCTGGCTTCGTTGGACACATCCCGACGCAATTTGGCCCTTAATGGCCATGAAATCGCACAACGTGCTCTGAAATTAGCTGAATATTGCCGCGCAGAGGTCAACAAAATCGAAGGGCTATATTGCTTTGGCAGTGAAATTCTTGGCACGGAAGCTACCTATGATTATGATCCGACCAAAGTGACGGTTCATATTCGCCATTTAGGCCTTACCGGATATGATGTGGAAAATTGGCTGAGAGATCACTACAATATCGAAGTTGAGCTTAGCGATATGTATAATATTCTCTGTTTGGTGACCCCTGGTGATACCAAAGAGGAAATTGACATTTTATTAAAAGCATTGCGCGAACTGGCTTCACTGCACTATTCCACAGGTCAGCAGCATGAGCTGGTTGTAAAGATACCGGATATACCGCAGCTCTCCCTCATTCCGAGAGACGCTTTTTACGGAGATACGGAAATCGTACCCTTCAAGGAATCTGCTGGCCGTATCATTGCAGAATTCATTTATGTATATCCACCAGGCATCCCAATCCTATTGCCGGGCGAAGTTATTTCGCAGGACAATATTGATTATATTGTAGATCATGTGGAAGTAGGCCTGCCTGTTAAAGGACCTGAGGATCGAACGGTACATCAGGTGAAGGTAATCGTTGAAACTGACGCTATTTCTTAAACAATGATCTGTTAGCATCTGCATGCAAAAAAATGTTGATGGTCAACAAAAAAAGCCCCCATTTGGGGGCTTTTCTAGTGTTTTGAAGAGCAAGAGCAGTTGCTGTATCCAATCTTATTCGTATTGGGCAACAAGCTCGCTATAAGCTGCTTCTACACGCTTCCACTCATCTTCGTCCTCAATATTGTAAAGCACCATTTCTTCGTTTTCTTCTTCCATACGAAGAATGATACCATCCGCTTCGGGATTGCCACGCTCAAGCAACAGAGCATACACGTGATCTTCTACGTCAAAGGTCTCTACCAGCACCATTTCTACATCTTTGCCATTTTCATCAGTTAGCGTAAGAACCATTTCTTCATGTTCGTGGTCATGATCGTGGTTGCAGGCTTCACCGTGTTCATGTTTGTGATCACTCATGGAAATACCTACCTTCAAATTGTTTTATTTTCCCTCGTATCGTAACATGATCAAGAGTGCAGGTCAATTTGTGGTATGCCTAATTTATCGCTGTAATGACTTTTTCGGATACCAGTGTATAACTACCGTCTTTACTTTCTTTAATGTAGAAACCGACTCGATAGTTCCCTGCTGTTTTGAAATCATACGTAAAGTCGTTCGTACGGAACCAGAAGTTATCCTTTTGCGCTCCTTTGATATCTTGGGACTGAATATCCTTTACATTGCCCGAAGGGTCGGTAATCGCTACTTTCACTCCGGAGATATCTGTTTTCAGGGTATCAATTTGGCTGAAAACATTAAACTTCACTTTGTTACCTTTATTCACGTTACCAAACACAGTATCTCCCTTGAACAGGAACATATGCACGTTTGGCTGGTCGAAGACAACTTTTCCACCAGAGGGATCAAAATTTACAAGCCCGTTAAAGTCACGGATAGGCACATAAGTTTTCCCATCAATGACAACTGCGCCATCTTTTGACACTTCTCCGTTAATAATCAACTGCACTTGGTCCTTGGCGGACTCCGCCGAAATGACGGTCCCTCCCATTATTGAAAAGGCCATCACTAGGGCCATCACTTTTCTCCATTTCATACTACATATCCCTCCATCGTTATCTGTTAAAAACCATCTGTCGTACATTTATACCTAGCTCAGCCGCACAAGTTGCGCTGTGTTTCACAAATTGTCCAAAGTTTTTACATAAGGAGCCAAATCTTTAGTTCCTGCAGCCTAGATGTTAAAATACGATTGTAGAGTGTCTTATAACACATCGTCTGGAGGGTGAATCCATAATGGGCCTAACGATACAGATGCTTGGTACAGGTAGCGCCTTTGCCAAGCATTATTACAACAACAACGCGCTGCTGGATAGCGGGGAAGGCAAGCTGCTGATCGATTGCGGTACAACCGCATCTCTAGCATTACACCAGATGGGTGTCCCTTTGCCTGATATTGACGCTATTTTAATCACACATATTCACGCAGATCATGTCGGAGGCCTAGAGGAATTTGGTTTTCAAATGAATATCCTCCATCGTCGCAAACCTCTGCTTTATATCGCCGAACCATTAATCCACCCTTTATGGGAGCATACGCTCAAGGGCGGCATGTCACAGCAAGGTATGATTGACAAGCTTGAGGATGTATTCGAGGTAAATGTCATAACCCCTGGCGTACCCACCACCTTAGTACCGGGTATCCAGGTAGAGCTGATCCCTACACGGCATATTCCTGGTAAAAACAGTTACTCTTTGTTCATTAATGATCGTCTTTTTTATAGTGCGGACATGGTTTTTGATCCCGATTTACTTCATCATCTGGTGCATGAACGGGGATGTCGAAGCATTTTACATGAGGTTCAATTACAAGGTGCCGGAGAAGTCCATACAACGTTAGATGAGCTGCTAAGCTTGCCAACACCTCTTCAAGAGCAAATTCATCTGATGCACTATAGTGACGATATGGAACAATTTAGAGATAAGGCAGGGATTATGTCCTTTCTGGAGCAGCAACGAGTATATCCGCTAGTAGAATTGGAACGTGCAGAGTAACCGAGCTAAAGGGAGTATTAACAATTAACAAAAAGCCGCCCGACTTTCCTACAAAGGATAGCTAGGCGGCTTGCTGCATATTTTTTGTAAACAATGATAAGCTTGGACGTTAATGTTGCGAGTCAAGGTCAGAACAACGGCAGTTGATCCAGGTTATTAGAAGGATCTCCATCGGCATCCCCTCGAATTCGTTTGCTTCCATCCTTGGCCTTGAACACGTTGACGCCTGCAATTGAACCTGCTTCAATCTCGTTCAACGCTTGGCTATAATCCAAAATCCGTCCAGTAGACGTCTGAAATGACGCAAGATCGCCATCCCCGTTTTTACGTACTGCCGTAATTTGTTCTCGTTCTGTATTAGCCATGCTGCATCGCTCCTTATCCATAGTATAGTGGAGGAACTTTTACTAGCATGCGCATTGTACAGCTTTGTATACACCTGTGCCTCGACTACAACTTTTTACGCATACGTACATGCGGTATTCCCGCATCGTCAAAAGGTTCATCGGAGATCGTTTCATAGCCAAGCTTTTCGTAAAACTTCTCAGCTTGACATTGAGCATCTAACAACGAGTATCTCAGCCCAAGTTCACGTGCACGTTCCTCCAGTGCTAGCAGTAATACACGTCCATAACCTGCTGCACGATGCTCCTTGAGAACGGCAATACGTTGCATTTTAGCTGTCTCTTCATCGTAATATGTCAGCCGACCAGTAGCCACCATTTCCCCATGTTCACAAATTAGCAAATGATGGGCGGTATCTCCCAGCTTGTCATAATGATCAATTTCAAGATCCAGAGGAACCTTCTGCTCTTCGACAAACACTTTGGTACGGATCAATATTGCCTTCTGCAGTTGCTCTTCTGTTGTTACAGTTATAATTTCTGCGGCCATCATCTGTTCCTCCTATCCTTAATTTCAAATGTAAACTCACTAAATTTGAATTATATATATAAATAGTCATGAAGTACAGGCTGATTTCTATTTTTTCACTTTACATATATGGTTAATACATGATATTATCTAGTAACTACAGGACGGTAGCTCAGCGGGAGAGCATTATCTTGACAGGGTAAGGGTCATGGGTTCGATCCCCATCCGTCCTATACCGAACCCCCCTTGATTCATAAGGGGGTTTTCTTATTTTTATAAACTCATATCCGATACGAAATATGGCTCTGATACGAATTTAATACGAATCACTTTTTGATACGAAGAAGCAGCGGCCAAGATCAGCTGCTTTCGTTGTTTTGAAAACATCAAAATTAGCACCATCAAGCCAGTTAAAAAAATACCAATTTGCTAATATATATTTCCCTGCCAGAAACTCGTAGGTCTTTTTTGGGCTCATCTTCATTATTTCCTCAACATGCTTGGGGCGCAGAGTCATAGGGTATTGCGCCCAATCATTAGCCACTTTAATTTCGTTCATTTTCCCACTCTTTCTCTACTCCTTCTCAACAAGAAGGTTCATAATAGAAGCAAACTTATTATATATCTTGTATTTCTCAAGAACTGCCTCTACAGCAGCCTGTGTCCGTTTCCGGTCGATCTCAGGAGAGAGGCTGCGCAGAACAATGGCGGAAAGAGTTTCAGAGCGAATCGAAAATGACGAGCAGTATTCATAAGGTCCAATTCCAAAGCAATACGCGTATCAAATCCACCAAGCTTTTATAATCCAATCTGCTCAACTCCGCTTCTATATTGTTTGGGTACGAGAGATACTAAAATACTTTGTTATTTTCAGTACCAATAATGCTCAATTCCTTCTTGGCTCGACCAAGTTATTCACATCAACCACCAACTCCCGGATCTCTTCCACTTGCATGAGCGGTTCAAGAAACTCCGGTATGTCTCCGACAAAACTACCAAACTGAAATAACCCGCGCGATGGGATCGGCGGGCCAATGTAAATTAATATGCTCTCTTTTATTGTTAACACCTCCTTCCTGGTGGAATAAGGGCAAAGAAAAAAGCTACCTCTCAGCGACCATATAAACTAGAACTCGGTATTTTTAAAACTTGAAAATGAGCCTTGAATATTTCCAATTTTAGACGAACCAATTCATTGTAATTTATTGTTTCAGAAGCGGTTAAATAATCCTCTAATTCACGTAAGAGCAAGTTCAAAGTTATAACATCATTAACAAATAACTCCTTGTTGTGAACCTCAGAAAGTGAACTGAATCTCGGAGCAGTCTTAAGAACTCTCAATAAGTTTGTTTTATCGTAGTTACTGTTGTCTTTAAACAAATCTATTTCGAAATATACTTGCCTTAGAAAGTAAGACATTATCTGTTTCTCTTCTTCAAATTGTTTTATCCAACTTGTCCTTTTATCCTTCTCTCTATAGTATTCTGTCATAACCCACCCTGTACCGATCCCTGTTATAATGGCTATCACAACATCTTTTAAAATATCAAGTATAATCCCCATTGCTTCCTCCTAAGACATCTAAAAAAGCACCACTTAAGGTGCTTATCTTCAAAATTCAAATTTTGCTGGCAAACTTAGCTTGTTCCCCTTCACTTTCTCGTGCTCAACCTTTACCCCATATACTCAGCGGCGAGATCTTCTTTAAAGGGAGTATGAACAATCAGTTCTACTTGATACCACGGTGAATCAGACGATAATGCGAAGAATTCACCTTCAACAGGGACTCTACTAAAGTCAAAATATTGATTCTCCCAGTTGGCTTTCCCCATGTCATGAGTATGAACAAAAACTTTGGGCACTTCAAACACCTCCTTCCTTCGACACAACAATTCGACACATAGGAAGAATATCCCTTTTTATGCGCCGAAAGTAATAGTACGAAAGGAGGTGTTTATGTTGCATATACTTGAAGATATCTGGGACGGTGTCTATGAACGAATAGTTAAGCCCCTTTTACAGAACGTTGCTGCGGTAGCCATTGCACTAACACTTTTAACAGCCGTATCCTACTATTTTTCATAAGGGAGAATAACTATGACAACATACTACGTTACTGGTACAAAGCAATTTACCAGTGAATTGCAAACAAAGCTCATGGAGTTGTCAAATAATGAGTTGAAAACTCCACATCCGTACACTCAGGAACTGGAACTTTTAATGTTCGCAATTACTCGGAGCAGCACTCCTGGCAAAAAAGACTTAGATTCGCGTTTCGGCGAATAATACCAGTTTATTCTGTTGAACGAACATGCGAAGAATTTACTGATAGACTACAAAGTCCCTTTTGAAATACTTGGAACTGTAGAATATGAAGATCCGATCAATGAAGGATTTAGTCTCTTGATCAGAAATACAAGATTCGTTTAAATAAATGGCACCTTGCGGACTCGAACCGCACATTTTCCTTTAGGCGCTTAAAGTCCCCGGAGTTGATCCGGGGATAAACACTATTGCAGCTCTTTGACTACCTTGGCTATATGGACCGGAATCGTAAGGCCCTCGCTCTCAGTCAATGAACCATCTACATGCAGCTTGATAGCCAATTGGTCGTATTCTCCCGTGCCTGTAGGGACTACAGAGTTACCATATGCGTGTGGACCTGCAAAGCTTACTACTCTACCAGTGGGGCTATACTTACGAGCTTCAGCCTCGGTATTTACCACCTTAAAGATATTATCCGAACCAAGATACCCAAATCCGCCGTTACGTACTGCGCTTGCCTCTGTACTCATTACAAAACACTTCCTTTTCTATTATTGTGAAAACAAAAAGAGCGACGCATATATGCCACTCTCATTAGGTCTTTTAATTAGGTGCACGGTGTGGGAATTGAACCCACGCCTTTAGGTCTGTTTTACTCGGGCCCGCCTGTGCTCTACCATTGAGCTAACCGTGCATAATAGTGATATTGAAGAAACTAAAAAGGTCGGCACGATAGCCGACCTCCTCACTGCATTTAAATTATTATTGCAATTCCTCTCTTGTGTTACCTATGCGAACCGACATACCACCCTCCATAGGACCGCCTGGTGAAGTAAGGTTTACATAGAAACTACCAACAGTCCAAGCACTTGAGTTGATTTCATCAAATGTTTCACCTTTCGCTATTCTTCCCTTCATCTTAACCGGACCACTAGCTGACCCCTGAGTTACTGTTATATTAATCGGGGCTTTCCCATCATTATGCACATACACTCTAGCATATCCGTAGTGCGGATCAATGTAGAAACGCTCTGACATGTCAGTGTTCGCAAGAGACTTGTTCAGCACCTTATTTGTGTCTTGAGGAGTAATAACATGATCTCCCGCTTTTGGTGTATTCACATCGGTCGATGTGTTTGCAGATTGGGAAACTGCTGTTGAGCCAGTTGTAGCTGGTGTAGAATCAGTTACAGCATTTGAATCTGCAAAAATCGCATTGGGTACGGCAATAGCTCCCCCAATTAGTCCTAGTGCCAAGGCTGGTGCAATAAAATGTTTTTTCTTCAAAGCTTATTCCTCCTATATTTGTATATTTAACTACCACCTCAGTCTACTAAAAGATTCCATGTTTTTTAATTTTTCTTACAATAAGATCATATTAAGGTAAAGCAAAGAGGGCAGACCATGACGGTTTGCCCTGTGTTTGTGTTGAGTTGGTTTCTGCATACGCACGTATGAAAATAGAGCCGTACAATGAAGCTACGGCTCTTCTCACGTATTTTATGTGTGTATCCTTATAGCTTATTAAAGTTCAGATGTATTATCTGTTGTAAAACCACTAAATGTTACATCTACTGGTTTAGTTCCATCTCCATTCTTTCCACCTCTGAAGGTCACTGTATAGTCACCAGATCGCACACCTTGCTTAACTCCGGGATAACTCTTCCAACTGTCCGAACTTTTTCCGCTCAAGACTTCTTCATAATAATTTTTATTAGTGTCATTATGTGTCACAATTATTTTTACTGGATCACTAGAATTGTTCTTAAAGTTAATTTTAACATACCCATATCCACCAGTCACTTTAAAGGGAGCTGTCGCACTACCTTCGCCAGGTAAGCTTTTCACAGTACTCCCGAATTTATCCTGCTGGTGTTGAGGAGTAATAACATGATCTCCCGCTTTTGGTGTATTCACATCGGTCGATGTGTTTGCAGATTGGGAAACTGCTGTAAAGTCAGTTGTAGCTGGTGCAACATCCGTAGCTGCCGCAGAAGCAGATAAGGGAATTGCAAGAGCTAATGATAAAACAGATACTGCAGAAGCTTTTTTAAGGTTTTTCATACTCATAAGCCTACTTTCTTTGATTTTTTTATCCTGCCAACTCTATCAACCAGCACAGTATGTAAGAAACTATTAGAGCATTCATGATTGATAAAGTTTTTACAGGTATTTATGAACATTTACATTATAAGTCTTTTGTTGTAATTATTCAACAAAAAATGGGTTTTGATTCCATGTTAGCAGAAGCCCGGATTTGAACCAGGACCAGCCAGAAATGAATCCAGTAGCACACCAAGTATTCTGCATGAAACCGCTGGCGGATTCGAACCACCGACACACCCACCCGTTCTTTTTCGCGAGAGGAATCGAACCTTCGTGGATATACCCCACTGCAGTTATGATAATAGATGTGGACATGGCACTTTCACCCTTGCATGCAGCCTTTTTCTAGGTACTTTCTTACGCGACCAGTTGCGCTCCTGATCCACTCTTTAGTGGCTAGGATCACTGTCATGAGGAGTGCGCTTGTCAGACGCACATTAGCAAGAGTGGAGTAGTGAAAACAGAAAGAGCAACATGCCCACTTATCCTACCCTTGCGGCTCTCTGTAGGTCTTATAGCAAGGGGATAACTGGTACCGCTCGTTTTACACCTACCACCGTCAAACAGGCATGTGTTTGTGTGGGGTGCTGCTCTCTCTTTGTTTTCCATGTTACTAATTTACCATGTGTAAAACCTAAAAGATCACAAATATTTTCATTTTACGATCAATTTTTTCGTAATATTTTTTCAATTCAATAGTTTGCTAGAATTACTATTATTGAAAGAGATATAAACAAAGAGGATTTGCGGCTTCAACAGGGAATATCTGCTGCTGCAATGGAAAAGATGAAAATATATCGTTCGAAGTGTTGAATAAGATATGTACGCATTTCGGCGTTAGCAGCATCACACCACGCCACATTCAAGACTTTTATAAGATCAGCAATAACCCTGTTTCGTTAGTCGAACGGCTAAAGCTCGAAAAAAAGGAAATGCAGGTATGGACCTTGGAACAGGCACACGCCTTCCTAGAAGCTTCAAAAGACGATATGTATTATATTGTGCTCCTTCTTACTCTAACTACCGGAGTGCGGAGATATTAGGAATTCGGTAGAAGGACGTGGATTTCGATAAGAAAACTATATCAATCACTCAGATTATGAGTAGTGATGGTAAAGATTTTTAAGTTGGTGCCGAGACGAGAAACTGGCCGTCGTTCAAGATTTAGGCGAAAAAAAAGCCAACCAGAAGTAAGGTTGACTTTTTATATACACCACGCTTAAGCAGCAATGTCTCTTTTTTCAGCAAGATTGAATTCTAGAGAATTGTTCGGCAATACGTATCTCTTCTATTATATAGAAGAACAACTAAGCCCAGCACCCCAAGCAAATAAACCTAATGCCCCTAGATTACGATGTAAACTGCTCCACTCTCACTGTCAATCTCCGTCGGATAAGTGGTCACACATCCAGTATCCGGCTCTTGCACCTGACCAGTGGACAGGTCGACTTTCCAATCATGGAGCGGACAATGGACCACCGATCCACATATCATTCCTTCGGATAGCCGTCCCCCTTTGTGTGGACAACGGTTCTCAAGCGCACGCACGCTGCCGTCACTAAGGCGAAATACGGCTATCTCTGCATTATGAATGCGAACTGTTCTTGCTCCACGTCGGTCAATTTCGTTCAGATCTGCTATCCTGATTCTGCTGGTTATCGTATTGCTCTCCATTTGGTCAGCCTCCTATTCCATTACTGCCTTAAGCTCAGGCAGCTGTACAAAGTTTTTGCGCAGCTCTTCGTCATGAATGATTTCGTGCCACGGATCAGTCGTTGTGCTTAACGTCTCCTCAATTTTGCTTACCAGTTGCTGCCTCGTCTCCGCATTTACCAATACCTGTTTGATCGACTCTACGCCTACCCGCTCTACCCAATGTGCTGTTCGCTCGTTCCAATTCGCCTGCTCACGGTAATACTGTAAATAGGCACCAGTCCATTCCATCACTTCATCCTCGGTTTTTACAGTACACAGCAGTTCTGCTGCCCGCACTTTAATCCCGCCGTTACCTCCAATATAGATCCCCCAGCCACCGTCAATAGCGACAACACCCAAGTCCTTGATCGTCGCTTCTGCGCAGTTACGCGGACAGCCCGACACAGCCAGTTTGACTTTGGATGGCGCATTCAGACGTTCAAATGCCTTTTCCAACCGGATGCCCATGCCCATAGCGTTCTGTGTGCCGAAGCGACAAAAAGTGTTACCGACACACGTCTTGACCGTTCGCAATGTCTTTCCATATGCATATCCAGATGGCATATCCAATTCGGACCAGATTCCCGGTAGATCTTCTTTTTTTACACCAAGCAGGTCAAGACGTTGGCCACCCGTAAATTTAACCAATGGCACATTGTATTTCTCCGCGACAGCAGCAATCTTCTTCAGGTCGGCAGGTGAAGTAACTCCTCCATAAATGCGGGGCACCACAGAGTAGGTGCCATCTTTCTGAATATTGGCATGGAACCTTTCATTCGTAAATCTGGATTCCTTCTCATCCTCATAATCCAGTGGCCACAGCATACCTAGATAATAATTGAGGGCCGGCCGACATTTGGTGCATCCTTCAGCTTCGTTCCAGCCCAGCACGTTCATCACTTCTTTGACGCTCTTCAACCCCATTTCTCGGATACCAGCAATAATCGCTTCCCGATCAAGTGTCGTACAGCCACATATCCCCTCTTTAATCGATTCTCCGGCTTCTGCACCTGCGTACAGCTGTAAGAGCCCCTCCACTAATGGCTTGCAGCCGCCGCATGATGCCGATGCCTTCGTGCAGGCCTTAATTTCCCCAAGACTCTTACAGCCAGCCGCAACCGCCTCTCCAATGTCACCCTTGGATACACCATTACATCCGCATACAATTTCGTCTTCAGGCATCTGCTCCAGCATCATGGTGCCACTACCTTCTGATTGACCAGGATTAAAGCCAAGTAACAACTCTTTCTCTCGACCAACCACCGACTCCCCACTTTTAATCAGAGAAAACAACTTGGCTCCATCAGAGGTATCCCCAAACAGAACGGCACCGATCAGTTTTTCTTCCTTAATGACGATTTTTTTGTAGACGCCATCAATATCATCCTGATACCGCAGTGATCGCGTTCCCGACTCATCCTTGTAATTTCCTGCTGAAAATACATCGACGCCCGATACCTTCAATCTTGTAGAAGTAACGGAACCACTGTAGCCAGGAGTCTCCATTCCCGCGAGTCGCTGAGCCAGGACTCCCCCCTGCTCAAATAATGGGGCAACCAGACCGTAAGTGATTCCCCGGTGTTCTGCACATTCTCCAACGGCATATATGCCAGGAATATTCGTTTCCATGTGATCATTTACGATGACACCGCGGTTTACGGGGATTCCCGCTGACACCGCCAGTTCAATGTCTGGTTTGATACCTACCGCCATAACGATCAAATCCGCTTCCAGTTCGCTGCCATCAGCAAACTTTAGCCCTTCCACGCGACGACGCCCGGTGATAGCCGCCGTCCGCTTATTGACCAGAAAAGTCATTCCCTGTTCCTCCAGCTCGCGCCGTAACATAAGGGAAGCAGCCTCATCCAGCTGCCGATCCATAATATAACCGTTAATATGAATAACTGTAACATCCATTCCCAAATTGAGTAGCCCCCTGGCTGCCTCTAGCCCAAGCAATCCGCCGCCGATAACGGCCGCTTTTTTGTGCGTCTTCGCCGTCTCCATCATCGTCTCGCAGTCACGAATATCCCGGAATCCAATCACACCATCCTTGTCGGCTCCTGGAAGCGGCAAGATGAAGGCTTTAGAACCTGTTGCCAACAACAGTAAATCATAAGAGACGCATACACCGGATCGTGAAGTCACCTGCCGCTTTTCCGTATCGATCGCTGTGACAGGATCATCGGTATACAATCGGATATTATTGTCTTCATACCAATTCCAATCGTTGATGATAATATCCTGCAAACCTGCTCCACCGGCCAGAACAGAGGACAGCATGATCCGATTATAGTTTGGATGGGGCTCGGCCCCAAATACCGTAATCTCATAGGCACCTGGTGCGATCTTCAGCAAATGTTCGAGAGTGCGTATCCCCGCCATTCCGTTGCCGACCAGCACTAATTTTTGGATGTAGTTCATTAGGTCACTCCCTCTCCATTTCTATCCTTAAAACATAAAAAGCCTGCTTCACATACGGGGATGCAAAACATCCCTCCACATGTGAAAACAGGCTCCATTGCCGTTTCATCGAATACGCCGTTGTATCCATCAGAGTATGAATTTAAAGTACTGTAGCCAATATATAACGATTCAAATCACATGTCAATATTCCTTACGCAAAATCTCGTAAAAATAATATTTTATCACTAAGTAACATATTGATGACGTATAAAATATCACTCTTCTACAAAATTAGGATTGATTTTCAGTCCAAAACACGCCAAAATGGTTTAAAAGTCCGTTTCCACTTCATTATGATGGAAAAGCAAACCCATCTCATCAAGTTATATGTCATATTTCTTATCAAGACATATAATCCTCATGCTTATTTACCCTTCATGTTAAAGAGAGGAGGAGCCCGCTTGCGTTCCTTGTTGGTAATTCACTCACATGCTGACCCTGCATCCGAGCAGGCAGACACCATTCCCTCATGGCAGGCAGAACCTGAGCACCTTTTAGAATCCAACGGATACCTGCCTTTGCCCTGCCGCCATGAATCTGAAATCAAACAGCTCATCCATAATGCAGATGCGGCCGTACTAAACATACCTGTCGGCACAATCAGCATGTGGAGTAGCAGGTTGGAGCAAACCAAAGCAATTCCGTTGCTCTGGTGGTGCAGCGCGACATCAGCGCTGTCATCGACGGAGGCTTGTGAAGCAGACGTGACTGTCGACGGTATTCTAACCCCTTCCATGGCAGCCCATGAGCTGAATTGGGCTCTTCATTTTAGCGCCAAACGCTTTTTTGAACGCCAGCATTGGCAAAGTGAACGCAAACAACTGACCGCTCGGCTGGAAGAACGCAAATGGATTGATATGGCGAAGGGGATACTTGGCGAAGTAAACGGCATCCCGGAAGCGGAGGCATATGATCTGCTGCGTAAAAAAGCGATGAATGAGCGCAAACGAATCGTTGATGTGGCCATCTCCATTGTGAAAGCACAGCAAATGCTAAAAGCATAAATCTGAAAGGGGCCTTGAACATGAATATCATTGAAATATTAAAAGAAGTTGGGCGCGGCAAAAGAGGCGCTCGTGATCTGAACTATGCCGAAGCCGAAGCTGCCGCCGAACTGATTATGACCCGGTCAGCAACCCCAGCTCAAATCGGTGCCTTCTTTGCCGCGGAACGCATCAAAATGGAGAGTGTTGCCGAGCTGGAAGCATTCGTTAATGTCTGTCGCAAATATTCCCACCGCTTTCCCATGCAGGAAGGCATTGATTTCGCCGGTCCGTACGACGGTAGGAAGTCATCATTTATTGCTACCTTCGCAACTGCCTTTCTACTTGCCTCATACGGATTACCTGTAACGATGCATGGGAGTGCACCCCTCCCTCCCAAATGGGGGGTTACACTCCCACTTTTGTTGCAGGAGATGGGGGTAGCGACTGCGGACATGTCACACGAAACCGCCATTCATGCTGCGAAGCAGACAGGCGTGCTTTTCGTTGTTTCCGAACAATGGTGCACGCCCCTGCGGGATCTGCGCTCTATTCGCGAAGAGTTGGGGCTTCGCACAGTACTGAACACAGCCGAGAAACTGGTTGATTACGGTTCCTCCCCGTACATTGTATTTGGTGTTTTCCACAACACCGTATTCGACAAGACGGCGAAGGTCATGCAAAATCTGAGTTATCGCAGGGCTTTGATCGTCCAGGGGAGCGAAGGATCGGAGGACCTATTCATCGACCGACCGACCCGGACTTACCTGTTTGCTAATGGTAAGGTGTCCCTCCAGGTTATAGATCCCGAAATGTACGGGCTGGATTCGGTAGTACCAGAACACCACTGGACCCCTGCTGAACAGCTACGCATATCAGAGGAAGTGCTGCAAGGCACAGCTCCTACTGCCTTCTCGAATCAAGTGTTGCTCAACGGCGCGGTACGACTGTTCATTGCAGGGCGAGTCGACTCCATTGAGGAAGGCTTGTACACCTGCAAGCCGCTGCTTGAAAACGGGAACGCCTGGGAGTTGTACTGCCGCTGGCGTGAAGCTATGTTGAGAAAAGAAATAAAAACGGGTGCCAACACATCCGAACCCCATTTTCATTTATAAAACTCGTCTCCTACAGTCCAGCATTTATCGGGACATAAACTGAACTACTCAAAAAGGTCCGCCCCCATGCTCATGCAAAGGGGGCGGGCCTTTTATGCAAGGAAAAAGAAAATGCACTCACACCTTCCTGTTCTAGAACTGTGACCACTCCCCGTTATGTCCACTGGTTGCAGCTACAGCTAGGCGGAGGGGACGGATGCATACAGCTGCCGTCTTGAAGCCGGGCATCCGGCAGAACGGATCAAGGTCTGGACGGGTCGCCCGATTTACATTTTGCGTCCCGCCCCAATGCATGGGCACGAAAAGCGTGTCTTCGCGAATATGTGGCCTGATCCGGCTGCGGACGGTGAAGCTGCCGCGCTGGGATGTTATTTCCACCCACTCCCCGTCCCTGATATACCAGCGCTGCGCAGTACGCGGATGAATTTCTACATAATTCTCAATCTCACGCGCGGCCAGCGAAGGACTTCTGCGTGTTTGCGCGCCAGTCAAATAGTGAGCCAGCACGCGGCCATTCGTCAAAGTAAGCGGATATTCCTCGGATATTTCCTCTCCTGCTCCACAGCTTTCAACCACTGTAAAAACAGCCCTTCGGTTGGAAAGAGCAAAACTTTCCCGAAACATCGTATCCGTACCAGCTTCATCCATAGATGGGCATGGCCAATACACCCCTTCCTCGCGACGCAGCCTGTCATAAGTGATCCCGTAATAATCAGCAAGTCCCCCTCGGCTAGCGAGACGCAGTTCTTCAAAGATATCCTCTGCATCTTTATATGCGAAGTACCTCCCCTTGTTCAACCTTGCAGCTATTTGGCATAAAATGCTCCAGTCATCTCTAGCTTCGCCCGGTGCAAGGCGCACCGCTTCCCGCAGCAAAACGCGGCCTTCCAGATTAGTCATCGTTCCCGTATTCTCCAAATAAGACGTCACAGGCAAAACAACGTCGGCCATTCGTGCCGTTTCAGTGAGAAACATATCCGCCACAATCAACAAATCCAGCTTTTCCAGCGCGTCCTCAACCAACCGTGCATTCGGGTTAGACACAACAGGATTAGAGCCCATCACGAACAGCGCTTGAATTTCTCCCTGATTCACAAGCTCCATCATTTCATAGGCCGATACTCCTTTTCCCGGCAAGCTGCTTGGTTCAACTCCCCACACGGACGCAACATAGGCTCGGTCTGCTTCATTCTCAATCGATCTGTAACCAGGAAGCTGATCAGCCTTTTGACCGTGCTCTCGCCCCCCTTGCCCGTTCCCCTGACCTGTGATGGCACCATACCCACACCCTTCTCTTCCAATCTTTCCGGTGGCCAGCACGAGATTAAGAAATGCACGCACCGCCATATGCCCATCTGTCTGCTGTTCGACACCCCTGGCTGTAAAAACGATGCCAGTCTCCACGCCACCAAAGGCACGTGCTGCCTGCCGGATCATTTCTGCCTCAATTCCGCACAACGCAGCCGATTCGTTCAGATTCACCCCATTCAAATGAGTCAACAACTGGTCATACCCGTTGGTCCGCTTGCGGATAAATTCTTCATTTATCAATCCCTCATCCACGACGACCTTTAGCATGGCATTGGCCAGTACAGCATCCGTACCTGGTCTGATTTGCAGGTGCAGATCGGCTATTGCCGCTGTGGGAGTCGTGCGCGGGTCAATTACGATGATAAACGCGCCATTTTCCTTCGCTTGGTGAAAATAAGGCATTAACGTCGGCTGACATTCAGCGATATTCGTGCCTGCTAGCACAATACAACGAGCCAACGGAATATCAGCCAGCCTACAGGTCAGTCCGCGGTCAACACCAAACACTTTGCTGCCAGCAGATGCTGCCGCCGACATGCAGAAGCGCCCGTTATAATCAATATAGCGCGTACCTATAGCCACTCTGGAAAATTTCCCAAGTAAATAAGCCGTTTCATTCGATAGCGAGCCTCCGCCGTAAATGCCGATTCCGTCAGGGCCCTGCGTGGACAGCAGCGAAGAGAAACTGCTACCTACAGCATCCATCGCTTCCCCCCATTGAACGGGAACAAGCTTGCCCTCTTTGCGCAGTAGGGGCTGTGTCAGCCTTTCTGCATGAGTTGCATGCTGATGCGCATTCATACCCTTGATGCATAACCTACCTTGTGAGGCTGCGTTAGATTTGCCTTCCGCTTTATACACCGTTCGAATGATACCCGCGAGTGTCTCCGTTTCCGTACTAACGGTCATCTTACATTGCACGCTGCAAAATGGGCATTGTGTCTCCACCACAGGGAGGATGAATTGACCGGCTTCCAGTTTGTTTTCTCCTGACTGACACATAAAAGTCACCTTCTCTCTCCATTCGCTGCAATGTTACTGTCCTCGCACACGTATCTATCATTACAACTCCCACAATCCGTTAACCTGTCAGCATGGTGGACCGCAGACTACCGGTCAGTTCACTTCGCAGAGTAGCGTCGAGCACACTTTCCCGCAGCGCCAGAACGCCAGTCCGTTCAATCCATTCCCACATTTTCTCCCCATACCTAGCACTATGCCTGTATATTTGCAAGCAGGTTACAGCCATCAGCACCACTTCTTCTGGATTCTCCTCCAATCCAAGCAGCAACCCCTGACGAACCGGGTGCCCTGCATGCCCACCGGCATAAACCTCCCAACCTGCTGGTGATCGGGATATTCCAATGTCATGGACAAGCACGCCACCGGGATACTCTGAACCCGGACTGACAGCAACCGCAACTGGTGACGGTAATGAAAGACTGCCCCATACTGCCGCCAGCCGCTCTCTTAGCCAGATCACTCCACCACAAGCCTGATCGATCGGGGCAGGATCAACACAATCCCGACGTTCAGCATTCAAATTTGTAAAACTCAGGCCCACAGAACCCACTTCCCCTTCGTACGGTAGGGTGGACTGAACCGCAACGTCTATTCCCAGTTGGTTTGTTGCAGATCCGTTCCGCAAACCTAGAGATTCCAGATAATAAAGTACAGCTGGACGACATAATTCACACCCCTGCTGTCTGGTCCAACCAAGACGGGATACTACTTCCTCTGGAGTTCGACAAACTGCGTCCACCATCGCTGTCTTAAGCGAATCATGATCATAATGCGTACAACCACACACAGAAACAACTTCTTGAGCAGTCGGAGTTACCACAGGTCCAGAAGCTGTTTCTCGGGACAAACCATTTTTGACCAGTGCAGCCACTAGCGGCCGGCAGCCTCCGCAGGAACCGGACGCTTTGGTACGGCTCTTCACCTCTTCGACTGTTTTCAACTTATCCGTGGCAATCGCTCGCAAAATATCCCCCTTGCTCACACCATTGCATGCGCATACCGTCTCTCCTTCGGGCAATGCTTCCGCAGCATCCTCCGCTTTGCTTTTGCTATTATTCTGGGATGTAAGCTCTGTAGTTGGCGCGCCGCGCCGTACCATTCCAAGCAGCGAGGTGCTTTCCGCCGTATCTCCAAACAAAATTGCTCCAGTGATATTGCCGGCGCGCATCATCACTTTTTTGTAAATCTCCTGCATACCGTTATATTCCATGATCGCGATCTCGCTGCCCTCTTCACGAATGTCTCCTGCCGAAAACACATGAATTCCCGCCACCTTGAGCTGTGCATACGGGACCGTCCCTTCATAGGGAGCCGTTTCACGACCACAAATCACCTTTGCCAGCACTTTGGCCTGCTCATATAGCGGCGCCACCAGCCCATATGAAATCCCGCGGTGCTCAGCACATTCGCCAACTGCGTAAATACTAGGAATACTCGTGCGCATATAATCGTCCACGACAATGGCACGGTTTACTGTCAGACCACTGTCCTGAGCCAAACCAATATTCGGCCGGATACCAACCGCCAGCACAACCAAGTCCGTTTCCAATCTGTTCCCGTCCGCAAACATCAATCCTTGTGCCCGGTTGCGACCTATAATGTTGACTGTATCCTTCGCCAAATGAAACCGCATGCCCTGTTGCTCCAACCGTCGTTGTAAAAGTACAGCCGCAGTACGGTCAAGCTGACGATTCATCAGATACTGCGCATTATGAACAACGTCAGTTTCCATCCCCAGATTCAGCAAGCCTTGAGCAGCCTCAAGCCCCAATAACCCTCCTCCGATGACAGTGGCTTTGCGGTACGTCTTAGCATATCTCGCCATGGTTTCACAGTCATTTACATCACGAAAAGCAATTACTCCCTCTTTTCGAACTCCGGGAATGGGTGGCATGAAAGGCAATGAGCCAGTTGCCAGTACGAGAATGTCATAGGGCTCTTGAATACCGGATTCCGTTTCCACCATACCAGTTGCCACATCAATACGACACACACGTTCACCAGCTTGCAACTTTACCCCATTTTCTTCGTACCAGTCCCAGCTATGGGTAACGATATGTTGGAACGTACTCTCCTCCTGAAGCATTTTGGACAGGAGCACACGGTTGTATCCGGGCCGCGGTTCAGCACCAAATATTGTGATTTGGAACCGTTCCGGCTCCAGACTGAGAATTTCCTCCACACATTTGATGCCTGCCATACCATTACCGATGACGACCAGTCTTTTTATCATAATGAATCCAGCCCCATTCTCCGTACTAAAATAAGACAGAAAAAGCCCTTCTCCATTCGATGGAAAAGGGCACCGTTGCCGTAAATGTCGGCACATCGTTGTACCGATATGTACTTAAGATTACTGAATTGTGAGCGTCATGTCAATATTCAATACATGAAACCTGTATTTAAACCTTATTTTAAATTTATTATAATTTTAATGTTATGTATATTGACATATATAGAATGTCTTTTTATAATTTGAATTAAAATCACTACGATGTGATCATATCAAAGCGATGCACAATGAGGTGTGTCAAACACGGCAATGAAGCCGCAAAGCGTTTCCCAGATACGATGTCGGGACGATTTGCGGTTTTTTTATGTTCAACAGAAGATTGAGGACTGAGCTCTACAAACCACAATAAGAAGAGGAGAGATCGAGAATGAAGAAAAAAAGTTTCTGGCAAAGCGGACACAAGCCCACCCTATTGGGCTCCTTTCTGTATTTTGATATTAGCTTTATGATATGGGGAATGATCGGACCGTTGGTCGTTGTCATTGCTAATGACTATCCAATGGACCCTGTACAAAAAGCCAACCTTGTCGCTCTCCCAATACTTAGTGGTTCCCTGCTGCGACTCGTGCTTGGATTCATGTCAGATTATTTCGGTCCGAAGCTCACGGGACAGATCGGTATGCTTGTCACAATCATTCCTCTCCTGCTTGGCTGGCTGTGGGTTGATTCGCTGGAGCAGTTATACGCTGTCGCCCTGCTTCTGGGTGTGGCCGGAGCCTCATTTGCAGCTGCACTGCCGTTGGCTGGCCAATGGTACCCCAAAGAGCATCAAGGGCTGGCCATGGGAATTGCTGGTGCCGGCAACAGTGGGACCGTCCTCGCAACTTTGTTTGCCAACCGCATTGCCCAACATTTTGGCAGTTGGGAGGTCGTGTTTGGATTGGCCATTATCCCAATTTTCATCGTCTTTGTTCTGTTCAGTATTTTTGCCCGCAACAGCCCTCATCGCCCAGTACCAAAAAGTCTGGCGCAATATGCTTCGGTGCTCAAACAGAGGGATGCCTGGGTGTTCTGTGCCTTTTATTGCGTGACGTTCGGTGGGTTCGTCGGCCTTTCTAATTATTTGACCATTTTCTTCAATACCCAATACGGCCTCTCTGCGGTGCATGCCGCTGATTTTGCAACCGTTTGTGTGATTGCCGGAAGCTTCTTTCGTCCTGTAGGTGGCTTTTTGTCTGACCGGATTGGTGGTTCTCGCATGTTAATGTATTTGTATGCCGGGGCCGGGATGATGCTCGCCAGCATTGCATTTTTGCCACCACTTGCCGTAGTCGTAGTTCTGCTGTTCGTAGGCATGATGTGCCTTGGGGCTGGCAACGGCTCCGTATTCCAGCTTGTGCCGCAGCGATTCGGCAACGAAATCGGGCTTATGACCGGCATCGTCGGGGCTGCTGGTGGCATAGGCGGATACTGTCTTCCTCTTATTCTGGGCCATCTGTACAAATTAACGGGTTCTTACATGCCTGGCTTCATCTGTCTAAGTCTGATCACATTCTGTGCTTTTGTCCTCGTCATTATCATGCAATTGAAATGGCGCAACAGCTGGATGCAACGCTCTGCTCCAGGCGCTAATGAAGCCGTTAACCGAATCGGAGAATTAAATATCTGACTATCCACTAAATAGACAGCCACCAAACGTTTAGATTTTAAGCCTCAATTATCCCTTATAATAAAAAATAGCTTAACTTCATTTATAGAAAAATGAAGTTGAGCTATTCCTCTATACACATTCAATCAAATTATAAGAGCTATGAAAAAAGTCACATTTATTGAATATTTACCGAAAATATTATGAAAATTCAATGAATTTTTCATTTGAAAATCATTGAAAACCGCTTTCATTTTCATATTTTTTCTTATGTAAACACTTATATAACCATTTTTCACACAACATACTTGTTCACTTGGTTTAAAATAAGGCGTATACTTGTTCACGAATTGTTCAAGGATTAACCGAATGTATTTTTTTAGAAAGAAGGAATTGGAAATGCGTGCTTTTCATGTTACGGAAAATGGAACTATCGAAACCAAATTAACCGGAAAAGATCTTCTTGCCAACCCACTGCTGAACAAAGGAGTGGCTTTTACGCTAGAAGAACGTCAGCAACTTGGACTTGACGGCCTCCTTCCTCCTACCATACTCACGATTGAGGAACAGGTTCAACGGGTGTATGAGCAATTTCAAAGCCAACCGGATAATTTACGTAAAAACGTTGCATTAAATGATCTTTTTAATCGGAATACTGTCCTTTATTATCGTTTGCTTTCCGAGCACTTGAGCGAGATGCTTCCGATTGTCTATACACCAACAGTCGGTCAGGCTATTCAGGAATACAGTCATGAATATCATAAACCGGGCGGTATGTATCTATCTATTGATAATCTTGCTGGCATCAAAGAAGCTTTTAAAAATTTGAACTTGGGTCCTGATGATATCGATCTGATCGTAGCCACAGATTCTGAAAGTATTTTGGGAATTGGGGACTGGGGAGTTGGCGGTATTAACATCTCTATTGGTAAGCTTGCTGTATATACAGCCGCTGCTGGTATTGATCCTAGCCGGGTACTGGCCGTTGTGCTGGATGCAGGTACAAACAATGAAAAGCTGTTAGAAGATCCTTTATACATGGGGAATCGTCATAAGCGTGTACGTGGAGAACAATATGATCAATTTATTGATACTTATGTTCAAGCTGCACTTTCTTCTTTCCCGAACGCACTGCTGCACTGGGAAGATCTAGGTAACGTCAATGCTCGGAATATTATTAATAAGTACGGAAATAATATCTTAACGTTTAATGATGACATTCAAGGTACCGGTGCAGTTACACTTGCAGGTGTGATGTCTGGTGTCCAATTGTCCGGAATCCCTCTGAGCAAGCATCGGGTTCTAGTGTTTGGTCCAGGAGCTGCCGGAATCGGCAATGCAGACCAAATTAGTGCGGCCATGATGCTGGAAGGATTGTCAGAAGCTGAAGCAAGACGTAACTTCTGGGCATATGATTACCGTGGCCTGCTTACCAATGAAACGGAAGGACTTTTGCCATTCCAGGTCCCTTATGTGCGTGATGCTGCCGAATGCCGTGACTGGGAGCATGCTGAAGATGGCAAAATCCCTCTGCTTGAAGTTATTCGCCGCGTGAAACCGACGATTATGATCGGAACTTCCGGTGTTACTGGAGCATTTAGTGAGGAAATCGTGAAAGAGATGGCCAAGCATACAGAACGCCCTATTATTATGCCAATGTCCAATCCGACTCCTCTGGCGGAGGCAACTCCTGAAGACCTGATCCACTGGACTGAAGGAAAAGCGCTTATTGCAACAGGAAGCCCTTTTGAGCCAGTAATCTACAACAATATTACGTTTGAAATTGGGCAATCCAACAATGCTTTTGTATTCCCGGGTCTTGGTCTTGGAGCAATCGTAGTAAAATCCAAAATTATAACAGATAGTATGTTTGCAGCAGCTGCCCATGCAGTAGCTCAAATGGTTGATTTGTCACAGCCTGGTGCTTCCCTGCTGCCAAAAATCAACGAACTGCGAGAAGTATCTGAAGCTGTAGCAGTGGCTGTCGCCAAGGCAGCCGTTCAAGATGGAGTAGCGCGTCATCAGCCGGATGATATCGTACAAGCGGTTCGGGAATCCATGTGGGAATGCAAATATAAACCCATCAAACAGTATGGACAGGAAGCCGTTCTGGTTTAAAAATAGCGAACAACATCAAAATTTATACATGCTGTAAGCAAAGTGATTATTTAACTGATGTCCGCCATTTTTGGCGGACATCTTTATTGGAGGCGACATCATGGCTACAGGTCATATTTTTATTATTTTAATTCCTATTTTCTTTGTCATTTTAATTGGTTATTTTGCAGGTTTTTTTAAGGCCTTTAACCCAGCTTCTTCTAAGGGACTAAATACACTGGTAACCAAATTTGCTTTACCTGCACACTTGTTTATTGGTATTACGACGACACCACGAGAGACGTTAATCCAAAAGTGGCCCTTTCTTGTTGCTTTGCTGCTTGGGGTGATTGGCTTTTATATTGTATTGCTCATCTTATATCGCTTGATTGCAAAAAAAGGCCTGACAGAATCCTCCATGTTCGCATTGAATTCGACACAGCCCTCTTTTGCATTCATGGGGATTCCCGTTTTGGGAAGCTTGTTCGGAAGTGCGGCAGTCGCCATTCCTATTGCGATTACCGGCATCGTTGTTAATGCGATTCTTGATCCACTTGCAAGTATTTTGGGAACGGTCGGCCAGCGCAAATCAACACAATCTGACGACACAAAAGGCAATTTATTTAAAGTCACTATAAAATCTGTCCTTCATGGACTCAGTGAACCGCTGGCTTGCGTACCCTTGATTGGTGTTGTATTGACTTTATGCGGATTCCAAGCTCCAAAACTTTTGCAATCTATGTTTGACCAAATCGGCAATATTACTGCGGGTACGGCTCTATTTGCTATTGGGGTAACTATTGGCATTAAAAAGATTACGTTCAGTCCAAAAGCACTTAGTATCGCTGTGCTGAAAGCGATCGTAATGCCTATGGTTATGCTCGGTATTGCTGTTCTGATCGGACTGTCCCCTGAGGATGTAACCAAAGCCGTACTGCTTGTCGCATTTCCCGGCTCTGCTGTAGCCGCTATGATCGCGACCCGCTATGAATCACTGGAAACAGAAGCGGCATCTGCATTTGTTATAAGCTCAGTATTATCGCTTATTTCGCTCCCTCTGCTCATTTCACTACTTGTATAATGACAGAAAGCTTTCAACGTTCAGCGAAAGACTGTTATATATAATGATTAAGGGCATTCGTTCGCCCGCATTTATCTTATTTTTTAAATATTGTTCAAACAATAAAGTAATTTAGTTGTATTTGAGTTGAAACCAGCTATCCTGTCTTGCTAGCAAGCGGCGACCTACATTTATTGCATGTGGGTTGCCGCTTTTGTTTTTAGTGAAACCAGTAAGTATATCCCAATTGTAATAATTCGCTAACATTTATAAAGGAAATTGACGAAATATATAAGGGATAGCTGTACTGTAGCATTAAATTAAAATTTAAAGGAGAAGAAACTTGTGAAAAACTTGAAGTGGAGCACTATGTCCTTTTTTGGTAAAAATCTATTAATATCTTTTCTTAACATCGTATTAATAGGTGCTATTCTTATCACATCTAGCTATATACTTCAAAAGAACATTCTCACCACGCAGCTGCAAGATCAGGTTAAAGTGCTGACCAAAAAATGGGCAGAAGATGTTGACAAAACAAAAGTACAACAAGCATTAAGCGAAAAAGATTATAACGGTTCTGTTCAACAGGAATTACGTAAATTTCTAGATTCTATTCACACATTTTATCCTAATGTCGCCCAAGCTTACATATTTGGGACAGAACTAAAAGAAGGAAATCAAACCTCCATTATTGGCGTTCCCACTAATTTGGTTCAAGCTTTCCAAGACTCGAAGATGAACATTGGGGATATGTACACTCTGCCTGACGAAAATGCAGAAGCCGTAAATAAAGTACTTCAATCCAATGAATCAGCATTGAGCAGCTTTTATACGGACGAATATGGCACATGGACTACGATTGTTTACCCGATTACAGATGCAAGTGGTAAAGTCACAAGTGCAATTTACTTTGACGTAGATGCGAGCTCTGTACCTACGGGTCTTCATAAGCTGCTTGTATATGGTGTTTCACTGCTCATTCTGTTTCTTGCTATCTTCTTGACGATTCAATACTTGCTGGTAAAACGCACGCTCTCCCCAATTCGTTCCTTGATGAAGGGAATTGAAGAAGTCAGCGAGGGTAATCTGAATGTAAAAATTAAGACAGGACTAGACGACCTTGGTATTATTAATCAAAAATTTAATTCTATGATCAAGCGCCTTAACGATACAATGGTGAAAGTACAGGATACGACGCAAGAAGTAACGGGATCAGCCCAGGAATTGTTAAGCATCAGCGAGAAAAACAGTACGAATACAAACGTCATTAACAGCAATATCCGGGAAATAACCCAGGGGCTTGAGGCTCAGGATCACGCAGCACTTGAAAGCTCCAGGGCTATGAATGAAATGTCTACAGTGATCCAAACCATCGCTGAAAGCTCCTCTTCTGTTGCGGATCAAGCTTATTCCATGGAAAAGCGCTCCGTTGAAGGCAATCAGGTAGCTCAAAAGCTATCCACTCAGATGGACTCTATCTCCACTACAATGGAAAGTACAGTTGATTCCGTTAATGCATTGCAGAACCGTTCTAACGAAATCAGTAATATTGTAAGCATCATTACCGGTATTGCCAGCCAAACGAATCTGCTTGCCCTCAACGCTTCGATTGAAGCTGCCAGAGTCGGCGAAGAAGGCAAAGGTTTTGCAGTAGTAGCTGGAGAAGTGCGTAATTTGGCTGAACAGTCTCAAGAATCCGCCAAACAAATTGCAGAGCTTATTGAAGAAATTCAAAAAGAGATTGAACAAACTGTAAAAGGCATTAG
This sequence comes from Paenibacillus sp. EKM211P, assembly GCF_011066175.1. Taxonomy (NCBI): domain Bacteria; kingdom Bacillati; phylum Bacillota; class Bacilli; order Caryophanales; family Paenibacillaceae; genus Paenibacillus; species Paenibacillus sp. EKM211P. The sequence continues at coordinate 58,898 of NZ_JAAMNS010000004.1, read as the reverse complement.
CCTGGGTACAAAAGAAGTTCACGTCGGACTGGAAGTTACGAAGCAGACAGGCGAAATGTTCTCTGAAATTTTAGAAGCGTCCAACAAAGTGTCGTCACAAATCCAGGAGGTATCCAGTGCAACTGAGCAAATCTCGGCCAGCACGCAGGAAATGTCAGCTACCTCGGACGAGTTGTCTTCCACAGTTAGCAAAACAGTCAACAGCAGCAAACAAATTGAACAAACCATTGGGGAACAGACAGAGTCTATGGCTTCGATTGTCCAAGCTTCGGACAAGCTTACATTGATGTCCGGGGAGCTGGAAGAGCTTATTTCATTCTTCAAGGTAAACCGGGAAGTCTAAACATTATAACTACCCAATCATCATAAAACAAAGAACCTCTAATCTGCATAGAATGCGCATTAGAGGTTCTTTGATATGCTCTTACATCGTTCTTTAGTTTAAAAAGCCTTCCAACGCTGAGGTTGGCTTACCGTCAGCCTGCCAAGCACCTTTGTTATAGCCTTGATTATAACCTGGGGTTGCAGCTGGCTCCCAATAAAATACGCCCACGCCTTTACCGCCTCCGATACTCCGCACCTTCGTTTTGATTGCGGAAATAAATGCCTTGGAAGCAGCAGGTTCATTATATTCCATCCCGATTTCACTGATAACAATGCCTTTACCATATTTCGCAATGAGGCTATTGGCATTGGTAATCGTCTGATCCACCTTACCCTGCCAGTCAGAGGAAGACGGATATAGAGACAGTCCAATAAGGTCAAACTGAGCTCCATTATCAATCAGTCCACCAATGTTCCAGTTTAAAACGGAACTGTTATCCCCGTTAGCTAAATGTACGATCGTCTTGGTGCTGCTGCTTACGGATTTAACAGCGTTATTCCCTGTATTGACGAGCCACGCATAGTTTTTCATATTCACTGAGGCTTTGCCGTCATCCCAGAGCATGCCATTGTTCGTTTCATTGCCGATTTGCACCCAATCCGGTGTCACACCCTTGCTCTTCATCGTGTTCATAACATAGACGGTATGGGACCAGACCGCATCCATAAGTTGTGTAAATGTAAAATTGCGCCATGCGTAAGGCTTATTCTGCTGTCCTGGGTCAGCCCATGAATCGCTATAATGCAGGGTCAGCATAACGCTCATGCCTAACTTTTGAGCTCGCTGCGCAAGTTCTGCTGCCTTCTCGGCATTCATGTATCCGCTTGCATAATCCTTCATGTCAGGATTTACCCACACTCGAATACGAACCGAATTGATCTGATAATCGTCCCGTAAAATTTGCAGCACATCCCGGCGAACCCCTTTTTTATCCTTCCAGGTCATACCTTGGGCTTCCATCCCTGCGACCCAGCTTATATCTGCTCCTTTGGCGAAAGCAGGGGCGGCCGAAGCCGCACCCACTCCCACAGAGCCCAATGGGTACAAAAAGCTGGATAACAAGATCAACATCGCAAATACCATAGTACGTTTACCTGTTTTCATAAGTCATCCCCTATCTAAATTGTATACTCACATTGCCTCTGGCCAATCCACCTGCTCCCTCACTCGGGAATCAGCGGCGATCACATGTATAACGTGTTCTAATTATTGCGCTCTGTCTTTAGAACCTTAACAGCATAGGCACCCATTTGAACGCTGCTGTCTGCTATCACATGATTTTCAAGCATATCCGTATAAGTTCTTCCATCCAGTGTAATCTCTTGCGGCTCATGCGTAAAATTCATTACAAAAATATAATCATGAACTCCATCGGTACGAATCGCTGTGTTCACTCCATGTGGCAACTGCACATCGAGTGCTTTACTGAGACCTGCCTCATCAATTAAACTCTTGTAAAAATGACTATGGAATAGTCCGGTGTTGCGTGATGCGATGTAATAAGCTTTTCCCTGTCCCAAACGGTTCACCGTCAAAGCTGGACGTCCTGCATAAAAGTCTGCCCCGTACTTAGCCAGTACCTCTGCACCCTCCGTATGAATGAGATCACACAATTCAACAGCTTCATATTCCCCTTGTAGATCCAGCTCATTGCCTTCAATCGGTATAATGTAGTTACGATCGTGATCATGTAATCCATCAATTTCTTCCGACCAGATGCCCAGCGTTTTACGAAGCGGCCCTGGAAAGCCTCCAAGGAAACACAAATCATGTTCATCCACAATGCCAGACCAATAGGTTGCTACGAAAATGCCGCCATTTTCGACAAACCTCTGTATGCGCTCCCCTACACCGCTGCGGACCATATACAACATCGGAGCGACCAAAAGTTTATATTTGGAGAAATCTGCATCCATATGAATGACATCTACCGGCACTCCCTGCTCCCACAATGCCAAATAATGTGCTTCAGCTGTCTCCTCATATTTCACGCCTTTGTTCCGCGGTCCCTGTGAATCGTTGATTCCCCAACGGTTCTCCCAGTCAAAAATGACTGCGGCCTCAGCCGGTACGGATGTACCAATCACCTCCTCCAGTTTTTCCAGCGCATGACCGACATCTGTCACATCCCCGAATACCCGAGTATGCTCATGACCAACATGATCGACGACCGCACCATGCAGCTTTTCACTCGAACCGCGACTTTTCCGCCATTGAAAATATTGAACAGTGTCTGAACCGTGCGCCACAGCCTGTAAAGATGATAGCAGATGCATGCCCGGTCGCTTTAGCTTGCTAACGTCTTGCCAGTTTGTCAAACTTGGCGTACTTTCCATGAGCATCCAAGGCTTCCCACCTTTAATGGAGCGAATAATATCGTGCATCATTGCCACTCTTGCAGCCTGCCGGCTATCATCTCCTTCACGGTCATGCCAGGTCGGATAACTATCCCAGGATACAACATCGAGCAGATCAGCAAACTTCCAGTAATTCAATCCTTCGAAAAACTCCATTAAATTGGTTGTGACTGGAATGTCCGGATTTGCAGCCTTAAGCGGCACAATCTCATGCTTGATAAAATCTGCGGTCTGTTCGGTTACAAATCGTCTCCAGTCCAAATTCATGGCATGAACCTGCGTTTCACCATGAGGTGCTGGAGATTCGACTTGGCTCCAATCTGTAACTGTATGACTCCAAAATGTTGTCCACCATGAATGATTAAGCTGATCCAGCGTACCATATTTATCCTGCACCCAAGTGCGAAAAGCCTCCTGACAATAATCACAGTGACAGTCTCCACCAAATTCATTGGAAATGTGCCAGCCAATAACAGCAGGATGATTAGCATATCGCTCAGCCAGCTTCGTATTCATGATACGTACTTTTTCCCGGTATACAGGCGACGTATAACAGTGGTTATGTCGAAACCCGTGCAAGTTACGGACACGGTTAACCCCTACACGCAGCACCTCGGGATATTTTTGCGACATCCAGGCTGGTCTTGCTCCGCTCGGAGTGGCCAAAAACGCATAGATTCCGTTCTCAGCAAACGAATCCAGAATACGATCCAGCCATTCAAACGTAAATACACCTTCCTCAGGCTCCAAGGATACCCATGAGAAAATGCCGACAGACATTACGTTGCATTTGGCTAGTTTCATCAAGCGGATATCCTCCGCTAACACCTCGGGATATTGCTGCCATTGCTCCGGGTTATAGTCTGCTCCATGCAGCATACGCGGAACTCGCTCACTAATGGGAGGGTACTTGGTTATGTTTGGATATGTCACTGTAAATCATCTCCTTGTATTAGTTCTGTTACTCTTTGACGGAACCTAACGTCATACCTTTAACAAAATACTTTTGTAAAAATGGATATACAATAAGAATAGGCGCTGCACCAATGAAAATTTGTGCTGCATTAACCGTCGTCTGAGACAGTAATTCCATCTCTTTGGGACTCATGCTCATGGAGCTCATATCCTTCTGTATAATTACAGTTTGCAGGAACGTCGCCAGCGGATAATCCTTTGCATTGCTCAAATAGAGCAGACCATCAAACCATGAGTTCCAATGAAATACCATACTGAACAGCGCAATCGTCGCAATGGAAGGCATGGATATCGGTAAGAAAATACTAAACAATGTCCGAAAATGCCCTGCTCCGTCGATCAATGCCGCCTCTTCCATCTCTTTGGGGATACCTCTGAAAAAGTTCAGCATAAGAATGACCAGAAATGTATTGACCGCTCCTGGCAATACAAGTACCCAGAAGCTGTCCATAAGATGAATCTTTTGAATAACCATATAAAATGGAACCAGACCACCGTTAAAAATCATACTAAATACAAACAGCCATGAATAAATGTTGCGACTACGGAACACCGTGGTTTCCTTCGAAAGCGGATAAGCAGCTAAAAAGGTAATCAGCAGCGTCAAGCCGGTTCCCAAGACAGTTCGGCAGACGGAAATCCAGATGGAGTGCAGAAAAATTGGGTTATTCATCGTCTTCTTATAGGCTTCTAAAGAAAATTGCACTGGCCACAGTCCAACCAGATTGGCATCTGCTGCTGATTTAGCACTAAACGATACCGCCAACACATGGATCAGTGGAACGATACACATGATAGACAATATCACAAGCAAGCAAATGTTGAACACATTAAAAATGCGGTATGGCGTTGTTTTATGATACATGACTCTCCCTCTTTCAGCCTCGTGGAATCAGAATATGCGGTAACCTGCCCATTTGTAAGCAAGCCGATAAGATATCAGAATGAGAATCATACTGATAACGGATTTGAACAATCCAATGGCGGTAGCAAAGCCCATCTCCCCATTGATCAATGCTGTCCGGTAGACGAATGTGTCAATAATATCGCCTTTTTGGTATACCAGCGGATTATAAAGGTTGAAAATCTGGTCAAAACCAGCATTCAGAACATTACCAAGGGCAAGCGTCCCAACAACGACCACCATCGGAATCAATGATGGTACAGTAATGTGCAGCGTCTGTCTCCATCGGCTCGCTCCATCCATTTCAGAAGCCTCATACAACGAAGGATTGATACCCGCCAGTGCAGCGAGGAATACGATGGTATTGTAGCCAAACTCTTTCCATATGTCCGATACAATGACGGTAAAACGAAACCAGTTGTTATCTCCCAGAAAGAAGATAGGCTGGATTCCTATACTTCCAAGAATCCGGTTCATAAATCCGTCAGTAGCCAACAGATCAATCAGAATGCCACCCAAGATTACCCAGGACAGAAAGTGTGGCAGATACACCAATGTCTGAATGGAGCGCTGAAGTCCGACCTTGCGAATTTCATTCAGCAGGATAGCAAAAACAAACGGAACCAGCAGATTGAAAAACATCTTTAACACAGCAATAATCAGCGTATTCCATACGACCTGAAGACTGTCCTCCCGTTGGAACAAAAAGCGGAAATTATCCAGTCCAACCCATTCAGAACCAGTTATGCCTAGCCAAGGTTTGTAATTTTGAAAGGCCATCACGATGCCGCCCATTGGAATGTAGCTGAATACAATTAAGAAAATGATGGCTGGCAGCAGCATGATATGAAATGGCCACGTACGTTGCAGACTTCTCATTGCAGTTCCTCCTGTAATTCTCATGGTATACCTCAATTATAAAAGCGTTTTCGCAGTCCCAACAGTTCAAAAAACCAACATACATGGCACAAAAGCAATCATTTTTATTTAATCCATATGAAGCTGAAGTAAAAAGGCTGTCCACCTTGGGACAGCCTTTTTCAATCTGTTTTACACCATCGACAACTTTTACTTTTCGACGCTCTTATACCATTCGTTTACTTCCTTTGTAATTTGTTCGCCACCAGCGGCTTTCCACGTCTGTACAAAGGTATCAAAAGCGGAAATCGGCTGTTTGCCATAAATAATTTCATTGAACGTCTGGCTTTCAATCTTATCGAGATAATCCTTTTTAGCCTTCATCGTTGGCGTGGTTGGTCCTGTAAACTGATCTTTCATAGAGATATCCTTTTGTTCCATAAGCACTTTGGCCGCTGCGGGAGTGTCTTTCCCGTAATTCACCATTACATCTTTCTCCAGTCTGGTTTTCGGTTCTGCACCGTCAGCCAAGCTTAACAAAGCCTTCATTTGGGCATCAGGGATACGTGCACCATCACGAACCAGCAAATAACGAATAGAGTTTACATAACCACCCGGTATTTTATCAATAGACACCAGCTTTCCATTGGCATCTAAATCATAATCGTAGCCCTTAAACAGCCCATTCGACAAATCACCGTCCGGTTTGGCATTTGCATAATGATCAAACAAGTAATTTTGATATGTGAAGAAGGCTTCAGGATGCTGCATTTGTTTGTTGATGAGTACGACACCATTGGTGTACTGCGTTCCATGGCGCATAGCTTTGTTGTCAGGTCCGGCTGGAATCTTGATCGGCTTCCATACAGCACTCGGCGCATTTTTAACCGTATCTTGAAGCGGCCATCCGCTCATCCAATATGGCCCAGGAATCATCCCGGCTGTCCCTGCAACTGTAGGTTCTGTCGTTTTATTTTCATCCCATAATGCTGCTTCCTGAGGGATATATCCTTTTTTGAGCCACTCGCTCAGTTTTTGCAGACCCGGCTTCATGCCAGGCTGGACAGAGCCATATTCCAAGCTGCCGTTTGCACCTTTGTTCCACTGCTGGGGTAGTGTGCCATAAGCCCCGAAAATCCAGGATGGGTCACCCATCCAAGTGTTCATGGATGTTTTGAAACCGATGCTGAGCGGGGTCACTTTGTCCGGAGCCAATCCGTCCGGATTTTTATTTTTAAAGGCATCCATCACTTTTTCTAGATCTTCCATCGTCTCAGGAGCCTTCATCCCCAACTTATCCAACCAATCTTGTCGTACCCACAATACATAATCATGGTTATAGGCGAAATCAAGCACAGGGATACCCATTTTTTTACCATCCCGGCTATACTGATTCCATACGTTCGTGTCCTGACTCATGGCCTGCTTCCAAGAATCCGAAGCATATTTATCAAACAACGGGCCAACTTCAGCGAACATACCGGAATCGATCATATCCTGGGCCAGCTGCTCATTCTCCGTCCCCAGTACAACGACATCAGGCATCTCCTGACCGGAGGACATCGCTAACCGCAGCTTGGTAGCAAACGCACCGTTGGTATCCGTGACAGACCAGAGTGATTTTATATTAATACCAAATTTCTCTTTGGCCCATTTCGTCGCAACGTTATTTTCGATAGATTCGCCATTTTTAAATTTTAAGGCGGGATCTACACCCCATACCGTGGATATTGTAACTTCTGGGTTGTATTTTTCTTTGTATACGTTTTCAGTTTTAGCTGTGCTGTCCGCATTCCCATCATTTCCTGCACCTGAGCAGCCCACAAGGCCAACCCCTAATACCATAGTTGCGGCGAGCAACGACAATAGCTTTTTCTTCGAATGAACTCGCATCTTGTTCCCCCTCTAAAAATCATTTTCTACTCTTTTATTATAAGAGGGCTTTTCTTAGCAGCCTATGTCACAAAATAAATATTTCTGCACCTTTCCCAACTGATCTTTACTCATTCGTCTTTACTGGTCCCGAAATTCATGCGGAGTCATTCCATAATGTTTTTTGAACATCTTGCTGAAATATTGGGGATTCTGATAACCGAGTTCAGTTGTTATTTCATATATTTTTTTGTTGGAATATTTGAGCAAATAAAGAGCCCGTTCCATTCTCATTCGGATAATATAATCTCCCAGGCCTTCCCCAGTTTCGGCTTTATAGATTTTGGACAAATAGACGGGATGAAGATAGACCTGATCGGCAATCGTCTTAACAGACAGCTCCTGTCCTTTATCTTGAGCGATCAACTCCTGAACCTGCTTGACCACATAGCTTTTGGCGCTTTGCTCGCTTGCGGACCACTCGGCTTTAAGCTTGTTCATCATGGAAAATATCCACTCTTTGAGGTGGGGAAACGAATGAACCAATTTCTGCGCATGTAACGGATCGAAGCCTACCTGGTCCATTTGTGTAATGAAGCGTCCTTGTTTGTGAGCTGTATACATAAAGGCGCTCGTTACCGAAATAAACAGTTCATACAAATGCTCGCGTGTATAACCTGCCTCTTCCATTTTGCCAAATACACGGCTTACTTTTGCTTCGGCCTCTTCCCATTGCCTGGACTCTAGCAGATGAGTAAGCGTAGGGTGCGTATAAAGCCCTTCCAGCGACTTCACTGAGCTATGTGACTGTTCTGTCTGCTCTTCTATGAATAGCAGTGGATTCGTTTCCTCCTGTTGGTTCCAATATAAGGATCTGATTGCTGTCTGATATAGCTTAGGCAGCTCATCCGGGAAATGAAACCAATTCGTTAATGTGACGTAAATTTCACCTTTCAAGTAATTGCTCACATTTTTTCGAAAGGTCTCAATCGCTGCACGCAAAAAATGATTCTGTTCATCCACAGTCCTTTCAGCAAATAAATCCCAATTCCCTTCAATTAACACGATTAGGCAATCATGTGGCGCTTTGCAATGCCAAACATGAAAATCAGGAGCAAACACTTCTTCTGCAATATTTCCAATCGCATACTCAATTAAGGACACTGAGTGATAATCCATATCAGAAAAATGCTTGCCCAACTGAATAAGCAGCATACTGGCAGGATGTTCTGTACGTAGCTTGATTTCATATTCGGACATTTTGTCCGTTATTTTCTGTACAGTCAAATCACGCCCGAGTAACAAATCGTGCATCAAATGAGTGCGCAGCACACCGAAATCGTTCCTGCGACTGTATTGTAATTGATGAACCTTGTCGAATGCTTCCCATTCTTCCTTTAGCGAATCCATAGCAGCTGACACACATTTGATAAACTCATCATCATCTACCGGCTTTAATATGTAATCAAAAGCCTTAAGCTGGAGCGCTTTTTTAGCGTATTCAAAATCAGCATAGCCTGTCAGTAATAAACTTCGGATGTGCGGCCAACGTTCGTTTACTTCAACAATCAGCTCTAATCCCGTCATGCCAGGCATACGAATGTCCGTAACCAGAATATCAATATCATGCGCTTCCAGCACATCTACTGCTGCCAAGGCTGAAGCTGCTTGATGTACCCTCTCAATTCCCAATGACTCCCACGGTATGGTAGCCGCCAGGCTTTCAGTAACATAACTCTCATCATCGACTAGTAATATCTGAACCATCAGTATCCTCCAATTTAACTATTTCTTGAATTTGATGAAGAATGGATCAACCTGTCTTCCTGCCCTTCTTCAATTGACAGTGGCCATTTTAAAATCACTCTTAATCCTCCCAACGGAGACAACGAGAATTCCAGCCCGGCGTTTTCACCAAAATGTAATCGCATTCGTTGATGCACATTCCATAAACCATAGCCACTTTTCTCCTCTACAGGCTTCTCAAGTGCTAAAGTGAGGGATGTTATATCCTCTTCACTCAAACCGAGTCCGTTATCGTCTACAATCAAGTACATGGATGAGCCGATGCACTCAGTCATAATACGGATGATCCCCTCCTCCGCCTGAGGTTCTATTCCGTGCAGCACTGCATTTTCCACCAGGGGTTGCAATACAAGCGGTGGAACCAGCAGACTATGAGCCTGTGAAGAAATGTCAATAGTGAACGTTAACCGTGGCATACGCATCTGCTGAATTTTCAAATAATATTGCACAAACTCGACTTCATCCGATAAAGGAACCAAATCTCTTTCCTGTCTTGTCGTATAGCGATAATATTTGGACAAATTATGAGCCATAGCCACGACCGCCTCATGATTGCGCAGCTTTGCCATACTCGTAATAAAGGAAAAACAATTATAAAAAAAATGGGGATTGATTTGAGACTGGAGCTGCTTTAGACGAGCTTCCTTTACATGCAGCTTCTCAACGTAAACCTTCTCAAACAGCTCTTGAATCTGTTCGACCATCAGGTTGAATTGACGTGACAGAAATGCAAATTCATGACTACCCTTAGGACTCAAACGAACAGCATAGTCTCCATCCTTTAATCTCCGAAACGCCCGCACAAGCTGGAGAATCGGAACTTGTACCTGTGAGTGAAGAAGATAAGCACCAATGATCCCCACCAGTAGCGAGCCAACAACGGTTATATAAAATAGTCGGTTAGATGAATAAATCGGAGACATCATATCGGACAAGGGCATGTAGTCAATCAAATACCAACCTGTTGTTTGCGAAAGAACGGCGTGAACAAGGTAACTCTCTTCTCCAATTTTCACGGTCAAATTATCAACTTCATGTAATCCCAATTTCTCCAGTTTCGCAATCAGCTGGCTTGACAATTCTTCGTTTGCAGAGCGATTGTAAATCACGCCTACACCTTTTTTATAATAAAAAGGCTCCTTTCGTCCGTCGCCTTTAAAGCGGTCAAGCATGTCCTGAATGTTGCTGCTATCGAATTCCACTTTAATAATCGTGTTAGCGGTTTCTGGATTGGCTAGTGAGGAAAACGGGGATAAGGTATACAATGAAAATATAAATTGATCCTTACCGTACACTCTTTTTTTAGATACCTGCCAGCCGTTTGTAATCGATTGGCTTAATTTCTTCTGATCATAATAACTGGCTCCATTCTCCGATACAACTCGTCCAAGCGAAGGAGAATATATACTCAGCCCTGTTCTCCAGTTCGAAGAGCTTTCCTGAAGCCCAAGCTTGGTTTGAATCCGCTTGACAAGGTTAATTCCATCCAGGTTGAGAGTCTTATCCTTTAAAAAAATTGCTTGGAAACTGGCTACATCAGGATCATGAATCAGCAGATGCGGCCAGGAGGAAATCATTTCAATATTCGTATTCACCTGGTTTTGAAAAAAAGTCAGCTGGTTATAATTGGATTGATTCAGTTCTTCACGTAATACGCCTGTCGTTGTCTGATTAGAGTAGACATACAGAAGCAGCACAGGTATCAGCAATACGATAACGATGGAAACGATTTTAGTATAAAAATTAAATTTAAACATGAGTTTTACACATCCTCTGCACAAAAAACAGGCATACTTAAAAGGTATGCCAGAGCCCTGACCTTCGTTGCCGCCACTACATACTATACATTATTAAGGGTTGGCGGTGATAATATGTTTGACGCTAAGCAAATGGAATGGTTAGATCAACTATCTGCTGAAGACCTGGCCATATTAGGTGCCGGCTTCAATACACTAGGTGATTTTTTTGATTTTTTGGCGCTGATTAAAGCCAAACAGGAAACATCTAAGGAGCTAAAAGGTAAAAACACTAAATCAAAAACTATTTAATAACGAATTTTACACGAGTCCCATCCTCGTACTGATCTAGCTGGTGACTGACCCATGATCCTGCCCCACGATTATCCTTAGGAGCTATGTATTTGATATTTGCACCCTTGCCCCCTTCTGAGCACATAGCCATCGGCCATTCATCACGATCAAACCCTTTACGAGTAGGAACACCCGCAAGTGAATGCTTACGATTTTGCTCGGCTCCTTCCCGGTCAATTGTGCATACTGGTGATTTTCCCGCTTGAATGGCTTCCTTAATATGCTGCGCCGTTTCAGGATAACGACCTGACGGAAATTGCAGCGTTACCTGAGCTGATGAAGGCGGGTTCTCTCCTGTTATTTTCGTAAAAAGATTGTCTCCTTCAAACCAGTACGCTCCCACAGCTAGCAACACTAAGGCTATAAAACTTAGCAACTTTTTCTTCAATTTCCCTCTTCCTTTCAAGCTATTCCAGTAAATGACCTTCAGCTAAGGTAATCCCCAGATTTTATTTTTTGTAACCCCTTACCGACTATAAAAAAAGGTTAAATATCCGACGACAAATAGTATAGAGAGGAGGTTGTACGAATGAACGATGAGATCAAACTGGCCGTGAGCCAAATGCAAGCTGTTGTAATCCGGTTACTGAATGGAAATACCGTAATTGGCTGGCCTAAGCTCCTATCTGACCAAGAAACTCAGCAATTCAAGCTCTACGATGATGAACACGTATATACGATTTCCGTTAATGACGTGGATACAGTCGCAAGAGTTATTGTATAAGATACAGAGAACGACTTAATGAGTCATCCAGCGGACAAGCCCAAACAAGGCGCACCACAGGAGAAGACTAATCAGAATTCCCCAAAATAAACCTTTAAAAAGCTTCATACCATACTGACAACCTTTCCGACTGGGCTTTTTCCCCATTATAGCATGTCAGAAAGACAGCTGTCGCAGCTTGCTCTTACATTGTCTTCGTATCATATATTTTAAATTTTGAAATCACGATACCAAGAAAAAAGCACAAAATTCCGAGATTAGGACTGATCACCATTGAAAATGCAATCATGACATAATAAAAGTCACAATTTAACCGAAATTTAATGAAATTTTTCCGAAAATGATGTATAATTATTGACATAACAAAACGCACGAGGTGATCATCATGGCATTATTAAACAGAGTTAAGGAATTAAAATTACAACTGCCTAACGAGCATCATAGCATTTCACAATACGTGGAGCATGCATTGCATTCGATTGACAGTTTTGTAGAACAACATCGTCAATTTGTAGCTGCTCAAGCTTTATATGGTGAAAAAATCAACGGTACGGAAGAAAGATTATTTCGTGACACAATCGCTGAGATTAAAGCCCAACTAGTAGCTACTCTGGAGAAAACAGTTGAAGATTTCGCGCACAAAGGCGATAAGCACTGGAAAAATCATTATCAGGACGGCGTAGAATAAGCTGAAAATAAAACCCCCGGTCTTTGGACCGGGGGTTTATTTGTTTGGTATACGCCAGATTTGGCAATGTACGTAGACTATTTTAACACTTTGGCAGACGTCGTTACCTTCTTACCACCATAGACTACTTTAATACTGGAGCTTCCGCTATCCAAGGCCTTCACCTGACCAGCTGTAACCTGTACGATCGACGGTTTGGAGGATGTCCACACCGCTGAATTGGTCACATTCGCAGTCGCGCCTGAATCATAAACTGCACTCACGCTAAGCACTTGAGATGAGCCCTTAGGCAGCTTCAGGTTTTTATTGCTCAATACCAGCTTAAGCAACTTAGGTGTAACCTTAATCTCCACGTTAAACGACTTATCCTGGTACGTACCCGTAATGGTTGCTGTTCCAATTCCAACAGCTTTAATGGAAGACCCTTTTACGACCACTACAGAAGCATTCGATGTTGTCCATTTCACTTTACTGCTCAGGGTAACTTTTTTACCATCTGTATAATTGCCGACGACTTTGATGGACTTACTTCCCTTCAAATTCATCTCTGCATTCGAAAAACTTGGTGTCAATGTAGAAATGGCTCCCTCCACAATGACAGGCACTTTCACGTATTTATTCATATACATTGCCTTGATTCCCGAGTTTCCACCACTCACCGCTTTTACTTTGCCATTTCCCACTGTAACTGCGGCTGTTGTAGCTACCCAGCTTACCTGGTTGGTCACATCCAGTACTCCGCCACCAGCCATGTGTGCTTTTACAGTCGGAATACTCGTTTCTTGGCCTGCAACCAATACATATTTTTTCTCAGAAGCCGTCAGCTTAAGAACCTTATATTGTACGGTCACTGGAATGTCCAGCTTGAGCGCACCTACTGTCGCTGTCAATGTTGCACTACCTGGGTTTACTGCTACCAGTTTACCATTTGCAATTTTGACTGCACTCTCACTGCTTAAGCTCCATTTTACATCGGATTGAACTGCTTTTTTGGCTCCATTGACCAAATAAGCAGATATACTCGGAAGAGATGTTTTGCTGCCAGTTTCAAGAGCCAGACTGGCTTTGCTTGAGACCAGTTTTTCGACAGTTGGAAGTACATTAATCTTCAGAGTCTTACTCAAACCATGATAGGAAGCTGTAATCGTCGAATTCCCTACATCCATCGGTGTGATTTTCCCTTGCTCTACAGTGGCAACCAGCGAATTAGAGGAAGTCCATTCTGCTGTGTTGGTCACATCTGTTTTGCCGCCAGTCAGGTTCACATCGGTTGCAGTAACCTGAATGGGGGAGCTACCCATATAGACCGATTTGGAGCCAGTCTCACTCAGTACCAGTGCCTGGGATGAAGAACGAACATACACGATCAATTGTGCATTCAGTCCATCTTTGGCGGCTTTTATATAAGTCACGCCTTTGGCAAGAGGACGTACAAGTCCATTTTCTACGGTAGCAACAGCTTCATTCGTGGATGTCCATTCCACGCCGGACACATTTTCCGTGCCACCTCCGCTAAGCACACCTTGAGCAGTCAGTTGCTTCGATTCTCCGCCAATAGTCAGATTCAGTGGACCCGTCGGATTGAATTGCAGCTTGCTGTAAGGTGATTTTACCGTAATCGTCGTACTTACCGTTTTCTGACCATATGTGGCAACAATCTTAATCTGCCCTTTGGACACTGGGGTAATGAGTCCCTTTTCTACCTTTAAAATACTTGAGTCCCCGGAGATCCATTCAGCTTCTTTGGTTACATCCGTTTTACCAGTCTCCGTCACAGACCACACTTTTAATTGAGCGGGGCTTCCACCCAGATTGATTGTGGTTGGATTTTGACTGTCCCACTGTACTGTGGAGGTCGTTTTCTCCTCAGCCCGGATCAAACCTGCTGGCCATGCTGCGAATACAAACATCAGCAAAGCAAGTAAGAAGGTACTCCGTTTGCTCATACGTTTCATACGCTCCATTCGTTTCTCTCCCTTGGTTTCATTCTATAAAACAGGATATTATTAACAATCCCATTATCTTTTATCGGTAAGCAGCTAACTAAATTGAACCCTTCATCAAAAAAAGGTGAATTATAACAGTTAAAGTTCGCCACGCAGTGACCTCACTACAAATAAATGCTCTGCCTTGGATAAGGTTTGTCCATCCTCAAGAGTCACATGGTCTGCCGAGTGACTAACCAGCTTTACATTATAAGCAATCAGTTGATCATCTCTCCAAATCGTCACCGCCGACTGAAAATGAATGGCATTATCAAACTGTAACGGAACATTCATTACATAACCGAAAGCGTTCAGCCTCGCTGGCTGGCGGCTTTTACGCTCACGTCCCGGAGGAAGCATGGTAATATGCGTAATATTTTCAAAAGGAATAGCCAGCATTTTCGGGCCCAAAATAACGCATTTTCGTACATCATCCCATTTTTCAAGTGTGCCGCGCACCTTCTGGGTATGACCGTTGTTGCCGTGATATAAAATGACCTGACGTCCCTTCCATTGACGCATGTCCTCACCTCCCGTGCTAGCGGTTAGGAATCTCCCACCGAATCGGTTCCATTCCATGCTCTTGCAAAAATGCATTGGTACGTGAAAAAGGCTTGCTGCCAAAAAAACCTCTATGAGCCGCCAATGGACTCGGATGAGCAGATTTCAGCACCAAATGTTTGCTGGTATTCACGAAGCTTGCTTTTTTCTGAGCATGGCTCCCCCACAAAATGAACACTGCCGGCTGTTCACGTTCATTAATCGCTTCAATGACAGCATCCGTGAAACGTTCCCAACCTATTCCCTGATGAGATTGCGGTTGTCCTTCGCGCACGGTCAACACGTTGTTCAGCAGCAGCACACCTTGCTCCGCCCAAGGAACGAGGTATCCCTGATTCGGAATGGGAGTGCCGACATCATCGCGCAGCTCCTTGTATATATTTTGTAGAGACGGCGGTGTACGCACACCGGGTCTAACCGAAAAGCTCAAGCCGTGAGCTTGTCCCTCTCCATGATATGGGTCCTGCCCTAATATAACCGCTTTGGTCAGATGATATGGCGTTAATTTGAGTGCTGAAAACAAATCTTCCTTTGGAGGATATACCTTATGTAACTTGTACTCTCGAGCTAACGTATACCTTAATTCATCAAAGTAAGGCTTTTTGACCTCTTCCCGTAGTACATCATCCCAGTCATTCCCAAACATACTGCTGTCTCCTCTCAATATGTAAATCTGTGAAAGCTGTTAACTTTTGTACAAACAAATAAAGCTGACCCCTCATCCGGAGCCAGCTTATTTATTCGTTACTTGTGTTTCTATGCCGAAGGACCAGAAAAGTATTCTTACGATAGTCAACTACCGCGGGGTCTAAATTCGATTTCCTTATTATAGCATTCACGGTATTGATGTCAAGTAACTGAATGCTTAAATTCCTCAGAAGTAAAGCTCTTTATTGCTGTATTGGTTACGACTTTGGATGAGCATTCAGGTATTCCAATGCATTGTATAACATAACAGCAGCTTCGGCACGTGTAATCGCACTTTTGGGATGGAAATTTCCTTTCCCATCCAGGGCATTGACCTTGTACACTAGCGAGCGTTGAATGCTGCCTTGGTAAGAAGGCTCCAGCTCGCTGTCATCCGCAATATTTGCAGGTGCGATTTTAATCATGGGAAGAGCACCTGCTTTTTCCATGCCCTGAATCAACATGTGAGTGAACTCTTCTTTGGTTAGTGCTTTGGCAGGATTGATTTCTTTTGGAATGTCTACACCGTTATAATACGCGTTAATAAAAGCTTCGGCGTACCAGGCGGTATCCCTAACCTGGGTAAACAGTCCACTCGCCTGCGGCGCCTGGTTCAAATCAATGGCGGCCAAACTAAGCTGAAGTCCGCCCGAGATCAACTGAATGCCTTGGGCAGCGGTTACTTTAGATGAGGGGAGAAACTGCGTGTCAGAGGCACCTTTAAGTAACCCCCGCTCTTTAAGGGATATGATTTTTTCTTTGCCATTTACATGGCCCAAATCCTTGAATTGACTGTCTGCCGCAGACAAATGACCTCCAATCGAGAAGGACAGCAGAGCTATAGTCGTAAGGGCTGCGATTGCACTATTTCTCATGCTCATGTTAAGTTCCACCTTGTAGTTGAATTAGGCCGCTTGGCCGTTAACAACTTCTTGACGTGGTTCACGATAGAAAGGTTGCAGCAGTTGCTACTAACCTAAATTGAACAATCTAAGCTACATAAAAAAACTCTCCTCTGCTTCTAGCAGGGAGAGTTTTTAGCTCACTCAATCGGATTTAATTGCGTGCTGGATTCAGCTTTGCTTGCAGTATCTTGTTGAATCCGTTCATTCTGTTTGTGGCTTGGCATTTGCCAATTTTATATGAACATCTCTCAATTGTTTGTCAGTAACCTCTGAAGGGGCTCCCATTAATACATCCTGTGCTTTACTGTTCATTGGAAAAGCAATAACCTCTCGAATATTCGATTCATTTGCAAGGATCATTACAATCCTATCAATTCCAGGTGCTATACCTGCGTGAGGGGGTGCCCCAAATTGAAAAGCATTAAAGAGTGCAGGAAATTTACTCTTGATCTCTTCATATGTATAACCTGCAATCTCAAAGGCTTTTACCATAATCTCTGTATCGTGGTTACGGACAGCCCCCGAGGACAATTCAATTCCATTACATACAATATCATATTGGTACGCCAGGATATCCAGAGGGTTCATATTTAGCAGCGCCTCCATACCGCCTTGCGGCATTGAAAACGGATTATGGCTAAACTCTATTTTTTGAGTATCAGGGTCCAATTCAAACATGGGGAAATCAACGATCCAGCAAAACCTAAACGTATCCTTTTCCAATAAATCCAGCCTTTTGCCTAATTGGTTTCGGACAGCGCCAGCTATTTTTTCGACATTTTTAAGCTCATCGGCAGCAAAAAACAGTGCATATCCCGGACCAGCTTGCGTTACATTGATCAGTTCGTTCTTTACCTTCTCCGGTATAAACTTTGCAATCGAGCCGCTGAGAGACATATCATCATTAAACTTAATCCATGAAAGACCTTTCGCTCCAGCTTCAGCAGCAAAGTTTACCATGTCGTCGTAAAAGCTTCTTGGCTGCCCTCCACAATCAGGAACAGCAATAACCCTTATCGTCTTATTGTTAAACACTTTAAAATCACTCTCTGCAAAAAGCTCTGTAACATCATGGACAATTAATGGATTCCTTAAATCAGGTTTATCGCTCCCATATTTAAGCATGGCTTCTTGATAGGGAATTCTACTAAAAGGCTTTGAAATTTTAAAATGTGTAAATTCTGAAAAAACTTCATACAGCATATTTTCAACTACATTAAAAACATCTTCCTGTGTAGCAAAAGCCATTTCCAAATCCAGCTGATAAAACTCACCGGGTGATCTGTCTGCTCTTGCATCCTCATCTCTAAAGCACGGAGCAATTTGAAAATATTTATCAAAGCCGGAGACCATTAATAGTTGTTTGAATTGTTGAGGTGCCTGAGGCAAGGCATAAAATTGACCTGGATGCACTCTACTAGGAACTAAATAGTCTCTGGCGCCCTCTGGAGATGAACTTGTCAGAATCGGTGTCTGAATCTCTAAAAAATCCAAATCAATCATCTTTTTTCGGATACTTTGAATGACTTTAGAGCGAAGTACAATATTATCATGTAGATTTTCATTGCGCAGATCCAGGAAACGATACTTTAATCTTAAATCTTCCCGGGCTTCATGTGCTGAAGATACTTCAAAAGGCAATGGGTTCATGACCTTCCCTAACACTTCTATCTCCTTGGCAACGACTTCAATATATCCGGTTTTCATTTGGGGACTGATCGTGCTTGCGGACCTGTGACATACAGTTCCTACGACAGAAATGGTTGATTCCCTGCTGATCTTGGATACGAAATCCTTTAATTCATTAGGATCAGAGACAACGATTTGCGTAACCCCATAATGATCCCTAAGGTCAATAAAAACAATCCCACCGAGGTTACGAATATTTTTAACCCAGCCTGCAATTCTCACGATTTCCCCGACATGCGTCTGATTCAGCTCTCCACAGTTATGAGTTCTATATCTATGCACGAAAACACCCTCTTTCTTTTACCCTAATATCTAAATGGTTTCAATGATGTAACCCATGGTCTGTTGCAGGTATTGTCATTCAATTTTGTATGAATCCCGCCATGGGCTTATTCGGTTAGAACATGCTAACTTTATTATTAGCTTCCCGCCATTACTTGATTTCAACTAGACTGTAAGGAGACTAGCAGTTAATGCTGTAAATCTTTCATTCAGGTGCTCTGCAGTCTCAACCATTATTTTTTGTCCTATATCGTCAACATGTCTATTCTTCCAATTCTCAAGATCTGTCCCCTTAACCCATTGATTAAAAGCGCCGAGGGCTGGCCCGCAGTGTACTTGAAAATCGACCCTATTGTTTTTGTCGCCATTAATGGCAAGTCGAGTAGAATAAGTAAAGTACCATCTAAATATCAAGGCCATCTTCCGTTTCGGGATTCTTTCAGCTTTTTCAATGATTTCAGGCGGGTAATAAGCTTTAATATCTTCGTAGACTTGTTCAATACTCTTCTTAAAATATTTTTCTTCAATATATTGTTTTGTTTCTCTATCAATTTCATCTATGGAATTATAATTACGGTAAAGGTCATATAATTTATTCGCCCTGGCTGGGAAAAACACTCCTTTTTTCATAACCTGAACTTTTGCGCCCATTTCAAACATATCCCCTGCTGGAGCGTAGTCCGTATCCTGAATGTTTAACTGCTGAAGCAAATCTTTTACTTCATCACTCGTCCCTGCTTCAACTGTGCACTGATTGATTGAACCCGTCATGATAAAATCAGCACCCAGTATAAACGCCGCCGCTGCAGCTTGTGGAGTCCCTATTCCCCCGGCTGCCCCTACCCTTATACTTTTATTGTATTTATACTTTCGAATCGCTTCATCCCTCATCTGAAGCATCAGCGGGACCAATACATAAGCAACTGCATGGTCAGTATGCCCACCTGAGTCAGCCTCGACGCACAAATCATCTACCATGGGAATTTCCATCCCCATCATCGCTTCTTCCCGGCTGATCCTATTTTCCGCCAGCAGCTTATTGATAATATTCTGAGGCGCAGGACTCAGGAAGGCTTCAACAACCTCTGGCCTGGATACTTTCGCAATAATTCTGTTCTGTGGCGTAACATTTCCCTGTGCATTCCGTCTCAGCCCCTTCAGCCTGTACCTAACCAAAGAAGGTGTGATACTCATAAACGCAGAGGCTTCAATATTTCTAACACCGTATTTTATGTACAAATCAACGATGTTATTTTCTATGTCTGGGTGGTCCGGCACATGAATCAGATTCATTCCATAGGCTTCGCCATGGTTCAATTGCTTCTGAATATACTTTATGGTTTCCTCCAGAGCATCCATCTTCACTCCCCCAGCTCCAAAAAATGCCATCATTCCTGCCTTTCCTGCTGTTACGACCATCTCTTTTGAAGAGATTCCCTTGTACATAGAGCCTATAAGATACGCATACTTAATTCCGTAATCTTGTTTAAATTCGCTATGCCCAAGAGACTCTGCCGTAAATCGTTTGCTGGATTCCAGTACGTCATGACCGGATTTTGTTCTGGGAGCCAGTCGCTTTTCGAATATCGATTCATCATTTCTCAACGTATCCTTCGACATCCTCTTCTGTACCTGTTCGTTTCGGTCTTCAACCTCTGTCACGATCAATGGCTCGGCTTCTCGTTGTATGGCATTAACCAATCCTGCCACAACATTTCCAGGCCCGATTTGGATAAACTGGGTTACACTTTTACCCATCAGATACCGTATACTCTCCGACCACTTGACCGGGCTTACAATCTGGTTGATCAGCGTGCTTCTTAAGTCCTGCTGCTTGTAGGGTCTGGCATGGACATTGGAAATAACGGGTATTTTGATGTTCGAGAATTCAAATGGCGCCGCATAGGCCTCAAATTTCTGTTTGGCATTTTCCATATACCTGGAGTGAAATGCTCCACTTACATTCAAAACCACATAATTTCGGGCTCCTGCATCTTCAAAAATCGGTTTCGCCTGCTCAATCAGTTCCTTTGGCCCTGAAATGACAATCTGGCTGGGCGAATTATAGTTGGCAACATCGAGCTCTATTAATTTATTTTTCTCCATTACTTCCCGAAACACTTCTTCTTTCAAGCCTAAAACTGCCGCCATTCCGCCACCAGTAGCCCGAGCCATCAGCTCTCCTCTTTTTTGGACCAGCTTCAAGCCGGTTTCAAAATCAAACGCTTCCGCGGCAAATAAAGCATTATATTCACCCAAGCTATGTCCTGCAACATAATCGGGTTTTCTTCCGGTCTCTCTTATTTTTTTCAGATAGCTTAAAGCGTTTACGACGAATAGGGCTGGCTGGGTAAAATCCGTTTGCCCGAGCTGGTTGGCAGGGTCTTCAAGGCACAGCTTCTGGATAGAATAACCAAGAACTGCATCCGCTTTGGCAACCAATTCTGGAAATTCATCAAACAGTCCTTCGCCCATACCTTTTACTTGAGCTCCTTGTCCAGGGAACAGATATGCGATCATTGATTTCCTCCTTGTTAGTAATGGATGCATATTAGGCAAATATTTCGAACAGACGATCCAAATTTTTTATGTCCTGTTGAAAAGGGGAGAGAATAGAACAGACGCTTGCCTTTTTCTTGGGGCCAAAATTATACTGTACAAAATTAGCAAGCGTGCCCGAGGGACCGAGATCAATATAGACAACCCCGTCCCTGTCTCCCAGACACTTTAGAGCGCTCTGAAATTGCATAGGCTTTCTAGTAACATCCCAAAGAAAACGGTTGTCAAGCCATGTCGTCTTCCCGCCGTACATAGATGAAACCATATTTATTTTAGGGCTTCTTATGGTCATGAGCTTTAAAAATTCCGTATATTCCAATGCGATTGGGTCCATTAAGGAAGCATGAAAAGCATAGTGTACTGGCAGTCTTTGACAGATCATCTCATTTGCCTTCAAATAGTGTTCAATCTCTGACAGACCCTCGCAGCTGCCTGAAATAACAAAATGCGAGTCAAAGTTGATGGATGCCAGCTCTGAGTTGGTATTCAATATGGGTACTTCATCATACAGACCGGGATCGCCAATGACGGCCATCATGCCCCCTTTCGGACAGTACGTCTCCACCAGCTGTGCTTGCTTGATAATGCATTGAAGTGTGTCCTCATAGCTCATGCAGTCAGCCACAGCAACAGAAACAGACTCACCCAGGCTAGAGCCTAAAACATAATCAGGGTAAATTCCCTTTACCAATAACACCTGTGTGAGCGCATATTCAACCATAAAAATGGCAGGATGAGTATATAGCAGGTTGTCAAACTCTTCTCCCCTGCGACGCGTGTCATCGTACAGCGTTTTTAATACAGACCTGCCTGTAACATCCATATGAATCTCATCCAACCTGGTCATCCATGTTCGGAAAACCGGGTTGGACATATATAATTCCTTTCCCATACCGTAGTATTGCGAACCTTGACCTGAAAACATAAAAACCACTGATCTGTCCATCCGAGTAACCCCCACAACGTATTGATCAGACTCGCCTAAGCAGTTCCTCTATCATTCACAGTTCATAACAAATTGCGCACTAATTGCATTTGGGATGCCGTAGGATTACTTTCATTAAGGACATTCTCCATATGCTGCCTGATTGCAGGTTTGAATTTCGGTTCTGTGATGATATATAGCTGCCCTTTTCGGATGCCCTCAAAAATTTGATGGGCCACATCCTCTGGAAGTATGCCATTTTGGACAGCCTTGCGAGCCAATTCGGTAATGACTTGTCTTTCGGGCGGAAGATTTCCACTCCCATCTGGCTTACGCAGCTCTGTCGGGCGGTTTCGCTCTGCGTCCATAATTTGAGTACGGACGAATCCCGGACACACAACCGACACTCCCACATTAGAACCGATCAATCTTAGCTCTTGGTATAGCGTTTCAGACAGGCTTAAAACGGCATGCTTTGACGCGCTGTATATTCCATTTCCAGGACCGGACAGCAGACCAGCAATCGATGCTGTATTTACAATATGGCATGGAGTTTTTTGTTTCACCATAATAGGAACAAAAATTTCGGTAGCAAACAGAATTCCCCAAATGTTTACGTTAATTACCCACTGCCAATCTGCCACAGTATTCTCCCATAATAAGCGGCCTGTGCCGGCATCCACACCTGCATTATTGAACAAAAGATGCACAGCACCAAAGGTCTGAACTGTTTTTTGCGCTAATAAACGAATATCAGCTTCTTTGGAAATATCGGTCACAACAGATAGTGTAGCTGCGCCCATTTCTTGCAATTCTCGTTCAGTCCTTAGAAGAGCCCCCTCCTCAATATCCGCCAGAACAACCTTCATCCCTTCATTGACACATCGGTCTGCAATAGCTCGGCCAATTCCGCTGGCAGCTCCCGTAATCACAGCTACCTTATCTTTAAACTCCCTCATGTTTACCTCCGGAATATTCGTATTTTTCGTTAGACAGGGTTTTGTTCCCCAATGTGTGCTCAGAAAGGAGAAGTCGGTAAGGGAATTCTACGAACAGTGTGTCCCTCATGGAGCGCCTCCCACGTAATCCTGCCTCCCTGGGTCCAATACATCGCAATATTTTCCAGATTTCTCTCCTCTAGAAGTATTTGAGAAACTTTCTCGCCTACTTTTCCTGACAGAAGTGCACTTGTATTTGAATCTTCTCCGCCTTCTCCGATAAATACTGGAATAGATGCTCTCTCCGGCTCGTTGCCCTGGCCGACTGACTCGATAAGCTCTCTAAGACCAGTTCGCAATTCCTCCCGTGAGCTCGCTACGATTGCCGCCCGGCACTTCATCGCTTCACGGCCTGTCTGAAGGGTGAAAGCAATATCATGTAAGGAAAGCTCGTGCTGCTGCTCTACATATTCAAGTAATTGACTCGCAAGCGCATTTAGTCGCTCCCAGTTTATGTCTGAGAGAATCACTACTTCTGTCTGATCTGCCCCTTGCAACTGGACAGCTTCTTTTGGCGAAGGGATGTATTCTTCCAGAATAAAATGAACATTCGATCCCCCAGCACCGAAGGAGCTTACTGTTGCCCGTAGCGGAAATTCCCGCTCTTCTCCCTCCAGCTCTATTACAGGCCGCTTCCATTCCTGAAGCTCCCGCTGCAAATAAAATGGAGTATTGCTGAACGTAAGATTAGGATTCAGCTTTTCCGCTTTAATGGTGGGAACCAGCTTTCGATGCCACAATTGCAATATGGTCTTGGTAAGCTGCGATATCCCTGAGGCCGCTTCTGCATGGCCTATATTGGATTTAACCGAACCCATGGCACAAAAGTGCTGCTCATCCGTAAATTTCTGGAAAGATTTTTTCAAGGCGACTAGCTCAATTGGGTCTCCCAATGTAGATCCATTGGCTGCTGCCTCTACATAGCTGACTGTCCGAGGATGAATGCCAGCTTTCAAAAAGTTCTCTTCAACAAGTTGTGCCTGTGCATTGGGATTGGGGACCGTGTACCCATTGCTGTGTCCTCCATGATTAGTGGCCGTAGATTTGATGACTGCTAAAATGCAGTCTCCATCCTCCTCTGCCTTATGAAGCGGCTTTAAGAGAACTGCCCCAACACCTTCAGCAGGAAGATATCCGTCTCCATCCGCAAAGCTTCGACTTTCTTCATGGCTTCCGATCAATTGGTTCTGGCTGGATTCAATATACTTTTTGGGGCTTGTCAACAGATTCCCACCGCCAGCTACTGCGATTTGACACTCACCTCTGATCAGGCTTTCACATGCCATATGGACAGCCACAGCAGAGGAAGAGCTCATCGTATCAATGGATATGCTCGGTCCCTGGAAATTGAAATAATGCGACATGGGGTTGGCGACGGCAACAGAACCAAAGGATGTGATCCGAGGGGCATCCGTATTTGTATCACAGGTGCAGTATTTATGATACGTAGCACCAACGTAGACCCCAACCTTGGATTGGTGTTTTTTCTGTAGCATCTCTCGCGTATATCCCGCACTTTCCAGCAGGCTCCATATCATTTCCAGGAAAAGCTGTTCCATAGGGTCCATCAAACTCACCTCATAAGGAGTGAGGTGAAAGAAAGAAGAATCCAACGGATTTATTCTGTTTAGGAAGCCCCCCCACTTGCAGTAGGTTTTTCCCGGTTTATTTCTTTCTTTATCAAAGTAAAGATCGTGATCCCAGCGATCTTTGGGAACTTCGGTAATGCAGTCCTTGCCCTCTTGGAGATTTCTCCAGAATTCTTGAATATTTTCCGCTCCAGGATATTTTCCAGACATCCCGATGACAGCAATGTCCATCGCTCCTGTTTCTGTTTTTGTTTCTATTTTTGTTTCTATTTTTGTTTCCGTTTCTTTTGCCTCCTCCTTAGGCTCTACTCGCACTGACGAAATAGGTGAGTGCCGAAATAAAGGAGAGGGCGCTTTTGCATGTTCTACGATGCCGATGGATTTCGTGCTAGCTGCCGCGACTAGCTCTTGCTCAGCACCAAACAAAGCGTTCAATTCGTCCCGATGAGATTCCAAGAAGTAATCCGTTAAACTCTGGATATTCGGATATTCAAACAGTAAGGTTCTGGACAGTGATCCAAACGTTTCTTCCAACTGATCGGTTATTTCCATAGACTTTATGGAGTCAACCCCATAGTTTTCTAAGTTTTTATCCTCTTCAATGCGCTGTTCCGGCAGTCCAGTGGATGAGGAAAGTAAGCCCTTTAGATAACCTGTTATCTGATCACGCAACCGCTCTTCTCCAACCAGGGATTTTGTCTCATTGGCTACGGAAGCCGTGTCAGCTATTGCACTTACAGTCGCTACCTGATCCAGACCAAACAAAGTGCTTAATTCGTCTCGGTGAGATTCTAGAAAATATTCGGTTAAGCTTCGGATATTCGGATATTCAAACAGTAAGGTTCTGGACAGCGATCCAAACGTTTCTTCCAGCTGATCGGTTATTTCCATAGACTTTATGGAGTCAACTCCATAGTTTTCCAGATTTTTATCCTCTTCAATGCGCTGTTCCGGCAGTCCGGTAGACGAAGAAAGCAAGCCTTTTAGATAACTTGTCACCTGATCACGCAACTGTTCTTCTCCTGGTCGAAGTTCTGTATCCATTGCTGTCGTAGCGGTGGTGGCTTTTACACCTACAGTTACTGCCTGCTCCAGACCAAACAGAGCGATTAATTCGTCTCGATGAGATTCCAGAAAATACTCGGTTAAGCTCCGGATATTCGGATATTCAAAAAATATCGTCTTCGACACCTGATCGAACGTTTTCTCCAACTGGTCAGTCAGTTCCATGGACTTGATAGAATCCACCCCGTAATTTTCCAACGGCGCATCCTCTTCAATTCGATATGCAGGCAGTTCGATTGACGAAGACAACAAAGTCTTCAAGTAATGGGCCGTCTTTTCACGCAGCAGATGTTCATCTTGGACGGACACTGTCTTATTTTCTGAGAAAGGAGCGATGTTGTCTTCTGATCCGAGTCTCTGATCTCGGGCTGCTTCTCCGCTGTCTTCAAGCTGTCCTTCCATAACCATCATTCTGCTGATCAGTTCAATGTCTCCTTCTACCACCATCGCTTGATTCGATATGCAGGCTATACTTTGATACAACGCACGAATACCAGTCTCTGTCCTCATCGCATACATGCCTACATTCTGCAAAGCTTTTTCCGTCTCCTGGTCAGGTCGCATTCCGCCGTCTTTCCATAACGGCCAATTGATCGACAGCGTTTTGCCCATACGCTCCCAGGAGGATACCAAAGTATTACGATACCAAGCATAGGCATCCATGAACGCATTCGCGGTGGCATAGTCAGACTGACCCGCATTTCCGCCCACTCCGGCAGCTGATGAGAAAAGAATAAAGAAATCTAGGGGCATGTCCTTACTGGCCTGATCCAAATTGGCTAGTCCGACCACCTTCGGTGCCAGAACTTCCCTGAATTCTGCGCTCGTCTTTTTGATAATATAGTTATCTTTGTTGATTCCAGCACTGTGCAGAATGCCGTTAATTCCGCCGTATGCCATTTGGATGTCCTCAATCAGGCCAACCACCGCTGCCTTCTGCGTGACATCCACCTGTCTGTATTCCACCTTGGCGCCCAAAGCCTTCAATTCTTCCAATTGGGCCAGCTTGTCCTCGGTCAGCAGGGACCGCCCAGTCAGAATCAAGGTTGCTTCCCTGGTCTGGCGCGCAATTTCTTTGGCAAAAATTAGACCCAGGCCCTTGGCACCTCCAGTAAGCAGGTAAACCCCATGATCTTTCCATGGAATTTGTGGTGTCGCTGGCATTTCAACCTTGTTCCAGGCAGGAATCCAACGTTTACCTTCTACAAAACGGATGCGGCTGTCCTCTGGACGCTGACTGCTCGACCTTAATATTTCAATGAGTCCTTCATTTTTTTCCGTTTCCCCTACTTCAATCAGTTGCCCATAGAACTTTGGATTTTCCTTATGAGCCGTTTTGAGTA
The DNA here is from genome assembly GCF_011066175.1 of Paenibacillus sp. EKM211P. Taxonomy (NCBI): domain Bacteria; kingdom Bacillati; phylum Bacillota; class Bacilli; order Caryophanales; family Paenibacillaceae; genus Paenibacillus; species Paenibacillus sp. EKM211P. The sequence continues at coordinate 31,651 of NZ_JAAMNS010000004.1, read as the reverse complement.
TGCCGCACAGCCCGGAGAAAAGTAGCTTCTCATTTCCAGACATCGTTACCATTTGTACCAGCACTTTGCCTTTAGGCTTGTCAATTAGGATGCCTTGTATTTTCTCAAAAACCTGAACGGCATATGTTTCAAAGCGTCGGTCGACCTCTTCCATGCGGGCCTGTAGGGTGATGCATTCCACGCCTGTCAAGGAGGCCTCGACATGTACCGCAGCTATGGCATCTGTCTCACAAAGTATGACCACATGCCGTTCGTAGTCGGTTGCTATGGTTTCCTTATTAGCCGCCTGTTCTTTCCAGAATGGCTGTAGCATCATTGCACCGAGCGGTTGCTCACAAGTCTCCGCTTCCTTATAGGAGACCCCTTTTATGCGCACACAGATTCTGCCTGCCTCGTCGCACAAATCAATATCATACTTGTGCATCTTATGATTAATCTGATTTCCTCTTCCATGCCTTACTAACGCCCACATTTTGCTCGGACATTCCTGAAATATTTGAAGCTTATCTATCGCAGTCGGCAGTATTTTTTTCCGAGAATCAATGCCATTGAACTGCATAACATTTTCATTATTCGAAAGCAGGTATAACGGCAATTGCAGGGCAGCACTTGTCATGAAGGGATGCACAACAAATAGGCCCCCAGTATTCGCAATACCGGAAGGCAGTGATAGCTTGGCCAACACCAAACCCTGACCTATATAAACTTGCTCAGCGGACTGGAATTCCGAATCGTAGTTGGCTCCAGTCGTGCGCAGTGCTTCATCGTCTCTCCTAAGTGAAATATGATCAATGCACTCCATCTGCAAAGCCTGAATATCTAATGTTTCCGTTCTATTTAAAGCCTCCAGCTCGGCACTTCCCTCGCTGTGTAAGACAGGATCTCCTGCTTCGGTTCGTATGCTGTAAATTTTGAAGCCAATTCCACCTTGATCTCCCGGAAAGAGTCCTATATGTATTTCCGGCTGATCTCCTATGACAGGAGCATGTGTCCATACCATGTCTGTGAGTGTGATGCCTGCCTGACCCTTCTCCTGAACTGTTAACGATTGTTCAACCGCTGCCCGCGCCATTTCAAGACATGCTCCATCCGACAGGACAAGTCTTCCATCAACGCCGGAGTTATTCAGATAAAACTCCTGACCGTTGAAGATTGAGCTGAATCTTTGCTCAGAAAGAACGGAGGTATTGTGATGCAGTAAGGGGTGCAGATATGCCGGAGTGACGCCAGCGGGCTTTTCTTCATCTACTGATATCCAGTAGCGTTCCCTAGCAAAGGGATACGTGGGCAAACTGATGCGGAAAGGCTGGACATCACTGTAAAGTCTGTTCCAGTCAATGTGCACACCCTTGACCCACAATTCCGAAAGCCTGCCGTATTTCTCTGCTAGATTCCAGGCATCAGAGGATTCATCCAGCGCTTCTTCCTGCTTAACGACATCTAAACTCTCCTTATCTCGTTTAGCCTGTCCCCGATAAAGCTGTACAATATTCTGCCTTCCCCCAATAAATTCCTGCAGCTTGTTTCTAAGTTCCTCCACTGACTGAACGACCACGGCAAGGCGCTCTTCCATCGCCTCACGCCCTATCTGCAAGGTGTAAGCCACATTTATCAGGTCATTATCCGCGAAGTCATTTTTATCCATTGCAGCAGTCAATTGAACAGCCTGCTCTTTCAATGCTTCATTACTTTTTGCCGACAATACGATGACAACTGGCCTTTGTCGAGTAGAGGCAGCCTGTTCTGCTGGAATGTATTCTTCAAGAACGATATGGGCATTAGATCCTCCGGCTCCAAAGGAAGATATTCCTGCAATTCTCGGGTATTCCCGTTGCTCGCCGTTTTCCTCCAGAATCGGACGTTTCCATTCAGCAAGTCCCTGCTGAACTGTAAATGGCGTTTTGGAAAAATTTATATTGGGATTCAATACTTTGGCATGCAGACTTGGGACAATTTTCTGATTTTTCATTTGCAGAATAATTTTAGCGACACCCGCAATCCCTGCGGCCGCCTCCAAATGGCCTATGTTTGATTTTACCGAGCCAATCGCACAGAACCCTGTATCCTGTGTATCCTTCTTGAAAGCCTGGGTAAGTCCGGTAATTTCAATAGGATCACCAAGCTCTGTCCCTGTTCCGTGGGCTTCAATATAACTGACTGTTCGAGCATTAACGCCTGCTTTATCCAAAGCCTCTCGGATCAATTCTCCTTGTGCTACCGGATTAGGAACGGTATACCCGTTTGTTTTTCCGCCATGATTGATACTAGTTGCGCGAATAACTGCATAAATATGGTCCTTGTCGGCAATGGCCCGAGATAAAGGTTTGAGCAGCACAACGCCCGCACCTTCACCAGGGACAAATCCATTCCCCCCTTCGCCAAAGCTCTTGCACCGTCCCTCTGGCGATAGCATTCGCATTGTGCTTAGAAAAACATAGTTGGAAGGATGAAGATATAAGTTAACTCCACCTGCAATGGCAATCTCGCATTCTCCGTTATGAATATGCTCACAGGCCTCATGGATTGCAGTTAATGACGAGGAGCACATGGTATCGACCGAAAAGCTCGGCCCCTTCAAATTCAAGAGATACGATATTCGATTGGCTACCGAACTGAACGATGTGCGAGGAAAGATCGGTTTGCCTTGCTCCCACAGCTTGGGCCCGTATAAATTGAAGCCTGTTGCGGTAATGCCTGCAAAGACGCCGATTCGCCCATTGTATTGCACTGCAAGCTGATCTCTGCTATATCCAGCATCCTCGAAGGTCTTCCAGCATTCTTCCAGGAATATCCGTTCCTGAGGGTCCATACTCATCGCTTCCCGGGGCGATATATTGAAGAAAAGAGGATCAAAATCTGCGAAATCCTCTACAAATCCCCCATATTTGCTATAGCTTTTGCCCTTCTCCACAGCTTCCTTGATGTCAGGAGAATAAAATCCTTCCCTCTTCCAGCGATCCGCAGGGACCTCTGTAATACAATCTTTGCCCTGTTGTAAATTGCTCCAGTATTCTTCCATATTTTTTGCTTGTGGAAATCGTCCGCTCATGCCAATAATGGCTATTTGCTCGTGTTTCGCACTGCCTGTGTCTATAGCTGCGCTGCTGATACGTTGGTTTTCTTCCTTTGGCAGAGTCGGCAATGATAATTCGCTATTAACATGCAAGGATGCAGGGACGAAGTTTTCTTCCGGCTCCAGCCGTCTGCCAAGTCCTGTCCACCGTACGCATTCCTCATAGTAGTCAGCAATAAAATATTTCGCTACCGCTTCCAACGTCTGATATTCAAAAAACAGGGTCATCGAGATTTCACCAAAAACTCCCTGAAGCTTTTGATTGAGCCTTGTAATCATGATGGAGTCTATGCCGTAGCTCTCCAAAGGCTCACTGACATCAATCTTTTCAATGCTCAGCTTAGTCACTTCTCCAAACAACACTTTAAGCTGGTACAAGGTTTTTTCCAGAAGTAGCTCAGGCTTTATTGGTGAAGAAGCTATTTCTTCAACGTATACTTTCTCCTGTGGCTGAGGCTCCAATAGATGCTTCCGCAATCTGGACAAATCCCCCTCTATCACCAGCACCTGCTTCTGGCCAGAGGCCAAACTGTCATATAAAGCCTTAACGCCGTTTGAAGTTTGCATGGCCACCATGCCAATACTTTGCCAAACCCTCTCCGTTTCAGCATCCGCATGCATTCCTCCCTCCTTCCAGAGAGGCCAATTGACAGACAGCGTCTGCCCTTTGCGCTCCTTGGAAGAGACGAGGCTGTTTCGATATAAGGCATAGGCATCCATAAACGCATTTGCTGCGGCATAGTCGGCCTGACCAGGATTGCCCATAATCCCTGCGATGGAAGAGAAGAAAATGAAGAAATCAAGATCTAGCTCCTTCGTCGCCTGATCCAAGTTGACCACCCCGGCTACTTTGGGCGCCATTACTTCCTTGAACTCTTCCTGTGTCTTATGAATCATAAAACGATCCTGTATCACCCCTGCGCTATGGAGGATGCCATCAAGCCCCCCGTGCTCCTCTCGGATCTTTAGGAGCAGTTGCGAGACCTCTTCCTTTCGGGATACATCCGCTCGTTTGTACTCTACGCGGGCTCCCAGCGCCTTCAACTCCTCCAGTATGACCTGCTTGCCTTCATCAAGCATGGAACGTCCTACAAGGACTAGCGTAGCTTCTCGGACTCGCCGGGCGATATCTCTCGCCAAAACAAGCCCTAAACCTCCTGCACCGCCCGTAATCAAATAAATCCCCTGATCCTTCCAGGGCACTCTTCCCGGAGTTTCAGGGGCTTTCATTTCATTCCAGCTGAGAATCAGACGTTTACCGTTCTCATACCGTATCCTTTTGTCTTTGGGGTATTGACTGTTCTCTTTCAATTTCTCAACGATCTCTTCCAAACCTGTAGCTTCCAATTCAACAAATTGCCCTACGATTTTTGGATTTTCTTTTTCGGCTGTTTGCAGCAATCCCAAAAGCCCAGCAAAGAGCTGCTGCCCGGTTTGTGAAGAAGCAGCAATCTGTACCAACACGCTGTCTCTCAAGTTCTCTTTGAGGAGCATTTGCACTTCTGCAAGCAGTTGAAGGGCATAGCCCTGAAAGCGTTCATCCATGCCGGTCAAACCGGCATGGAGCTTGATGCATCGGGTTCCTTTCATGAGCGCTTCAATACTTCGCTCTGAGATATGATCAAGTTCACAAAGCACCACCAGGTGCTGGCTACATTCATGAAGAGTCGCTTTTTGGAGCGCAGCTTGCTCTTTCCATGAAGGCTCAAGCATAAGGACTCCTGTATCGGCCAGAGCCCCCTCCGTGTTCCCTGCTCTGCTGTGCAGAGTTCCATCTGAAGCCATTTGAGCTTGTATTTGGCGTATTCTGAGGAGAGCCTCCTCTTTCTGCATCCGTCCGCTTTTTACCTCACCCAGAATAGTTTGAAAAAAGTCCTTCATCTTCGATTGCCTCCCAGCATGTAGAAACTTCTCATTTACGTATGAATATATTGAAGATTTCATTGGCGGCCTCATCAACAGACATGGCGTCGTTCATCATTTCATCCAAGAGTCTGCCGCACAATTGATCATCAAAATCTACATTGCTTTCATTTTGCGACAGTAATGCGTGGGCTTTTAATTGATCCTTGCTATCCGAAGTCCAATAATGCTCTTTTGCAAATGGGTAGGTTGGCAGGCTGATACGGTGAGGTACCTTCCCCGTATAAACTTTTTCCCAATCCAAATTTAGCCCTTTGGCCCACAGCTCCAGAAGCTTTGTATATTTCCTTTTGGAAATCCAATGTTCAATCAGTTGTTGCAGGTCTTCGTCCCCCGTAAAAATGGACAACGCTTCTTTGTTTCGTTTTACTTGACCTCTATACAGGTTGAGCATGCTGTGGCGTCCGTCCACAAATTCCTTTAATTTCTCCTCAAGATCTGTGATCGAATCCACGAGCATGGCTAGACGCTCCTCCATCGGTTCGCGTCCCACCTGGAGCGTATAGGCAATATCCAATATGCTGGCCGAGGATAGCTGACCCTGAAGAGCCTCAAGCAGCTGTCGTCCTTTTTCCTTAAGCTGCTCCTCACTCTTGGCTGATAGCACGATCATCGCAGGTCCCTGAGAAGCAGGTTCTATTCCTGATGGCCCCTGAACCTCGGGAATATACTCTTCAATCACGATATGAGCGTTGGCCCCACCTGCACCGAAAGACGATATTCCAGCCCGTCTCGGACACTCCTGAGTGATTCCATCGGTTGTAATTACCGGTCTCTTCCATTCTTCTAGATTCTGCTGGACGACAAAAGGAGTATTGCTGAAATGAATTTCAGGATTCAACTTCCTAGAATGTAAGGACGGTACTAACTGGCGATGCTTAAGCTGCAGCAATATTTTAGTTACTCCTGCAATGCCTGCTGCGCTCTCGGTGTGACCAATATTGGATTTGACCGAACCTATGGCGCAGAACTGCTTGTCTTGTGTGAATTTCTCAAAAGCCCTGGTCAATCCGGCAATTTCAATAGGGTCTCCCAAAGCCGTGCCGGTTCCATGGGCTTCAATATAACTGATGGTTCTTGCATCAACATTCGAACGCCGTAGCGCATCCTCAATCAGTTGAGATTGAGCTTGAGGGCTAGGCACGGTATAACCACTGGTTTTACCTGAAGCATTGAGCATGCTCCCTTTGATGACACCATAAATATGGTCACCGTCTGCAATAGCCTTCTCCAGCGGCTTTAACACGATAGCGCCGACGCCCTCCCCATCAACGAATCCATCTGCTTGGTCTCCAAACGACTTACATTCGCCAGTTTTCGAAAGCATCGTCATTGCCGACAGCTTGATATAGTGGATTGGGTCTACGATCAAATTGACCCCTCCGACAATAGCGCACTCGCTGATACCGCTATACAGACTTTCCAAAGCTAGATGGATAGCCGTCAATGAGGAGGAACAAGCGGTATCGATGGTCATACTTGGACCTTGGAAATCCAAATGATAGGATATCCGATTGGAAATGGAATTGTATTGAGGTCCCAAACCGTAATTTCCATTCATCACGCCTGCGAATACGCCCACTTTACGACTCTCACAAAGATTGGCAGGGGTATATCCGGCATCCTCTATACTTGCGTATGCAGCTTCCAGAAAGAGCCGTTCCTGCGGGTCCATAGTTTCGGCTTCTGCAGGAGAAATCTTGAAAAATAGCGGATCAAATAAATCGATTCCCTCGATAAAGCCGCCTGATTTCGTATAGATGGTACCTCGTTTTCCTTTTTCTTCGTCAAAGTAGGTCTTCCAATCCCAACGATCTTTCGGAATTTCAGTGATGCAGTTTTTACCCTTTTTTAGGTTGTTCCAATATTCCTCTACATTACGAGCTCCTGGATAGCGCCCGGACAAGCCCACAATCGCAATATCTCTGATATTAGAGGAGTGCTCCTGCGGCTTCTCACCTTTACTGGCAGACGGCTTAAGAAAGCGTCCTTCCTGTGCAAACCTCATCGGGGCAATATCGACTACCTGTGGAGCAGGGACTTCTTCCACTCTGGAAGTTTCTTCGCTCATCTCTGTCTCCTTCATACCTACCAGCTTCTTCAACGAATCCTTTTGCGTTTGAAGCAGGTACGCTACCAGATCATCTATGGTGTTGTACTCAAAAAACAGGGTGCTGGCAAAATCCTCGATCACTTCACGCAAAACATTGGTGATTTGCACAACCAATATCGAGTCGATCCCGTACTCTTCCAGGGCAACCGTAGAGTCGATGCTTCCCGGTTCCATTTTTAGGGTTTCGCCAAGTAAATTTTTAAAGTAGGCCGTACTTTTGCTGCGCAGCACATTTTCTGATTCCGCTGATTCCGCCTGTACTGCCTCTCTTTTGGGCTGAGCTGATTGTTTTATTGATCCTGCTTCAACGGTTCTATTCTCTACCGATAGGGATTTCTGCTTTGGCTGTCGCTTTTGCCGAACCAAGCCATCGCTTTGGGCTGCAACGATCTGCTGGCCCCAATCATGCGCCTCCTGCGCCGGGAAAAACGCTGTGTGAAAGCCTTCTTTGGCCAATACGCTTTTCCATACGTGAGGATAAAGTCCAGGGCAGCCGGGAATACGCAATTCCGAATCCTCATAAGCCCACCAGCCATCCAGCAATCCGAAGGTAAGGTGGGTAAACACGCTGCTGCCCATGAGTTCATTTAATAGAAGCAGGCCGTTGCTTTTCAAAGCCGCTTTCGCATTACGCAATGCCTGACGAATATCTTTTGCCGTATGAAGTACATTGGCAGCAATGACAACGTCATATTTACCCGCATCAATACCTTGTCCAGCAATAGGTTCTTCCACATTAAAGATTCGATAACTAAGATACGGATTGTCTGGCCCGTACTCTTTTTCCGCATGCATCAAAAAGGCCTTCGAAATATCGGTATAACAATATTCCTGAATGTGTTTGCGATATGGCCGTAATTTGAGGAATACGGTGTTGCTGGTTCCTCCGGTGCCTGCTCCGATTTCGAGAATTCTGATTTCTGCAGCGGAGTTGCTCATAATTCTCTGCTGAACATAGGCGGCGATCGTATCGGAAAGAACTTCATTAAAATAGTCAGCTACCAGACTGTCTTTATAAATCCCTTCCACTAATTCCATCGAGGAATTGGGGAACATGATTTCCGTTGCAGGACATTGGCCGGTAATAATTTCAGGCAACGCCCGCAGCGTTGTCTCAGCCAAATGTACCCTCGCCCGCATCTGCGGATATTTTTGCCATGTATGCTTGTGCTCTTCCCATTCCTGCCAGACATCCTCTCGATAAGTCGAGCTGGAGCCATTTCCATCTGTAAGGGCATCATTCAGCCGTGCCAAAATCTTTACACTCTCACCTAGCCATTTGCCGTATAACTCAGGCAGTCCATGCTTATGTTTGAACTCGTCAACAGACTGACGATCTGTCCCTGACAGCCCCATGGACCAAAGCTGCTCCTGCAACAGCTTGCCCAGAAGGTGTTCCAATTCCTCTTCCTGGAGGCTACCAGCATCCTCTGCCGCATAGTCCTCGGCAAACTGGTCTTTTGATTTGATTACTGCAGCCATACTTTCTTGTATATCCCGAAGATCGGGATCCGTGTTGTGCGGATATAGGCCAATGGCTTCCGCCGGATTAGTCCCTTCCAAATCTAAATGTTTTGTTGTCTTCATCAGCCCTACTTGATTCAATGGTGAAGCAAGCAACGTCTCAAGTGCCTCCATCCCCTCTTGAGGCTCAATAAGTCCGACGCCGATCTGCGCTAGTCTTGAGTAATTTTCCACCTCTTGCTGCCTGTCTTGGGAAGCATTGTTCTCGTCGTTCCCCCAGTATCCCCAGTTCATGACTTTCACCGGGCAATGCCATTCCTGTGAAAGCCGCTGCGCAAACGCATCCTTAAAGGTACATCCGGCAGCATAGCTGCTTTGTCCCGGATTTTTTACATAGGCAATAATGGAAGAGAAAAACAACACGAAATCCAGCGGTTCATTTTGAAAAACCTGAGCCATACGCACACTGACATTGACCTTTGCCGAAAGCCCGGACCGGAGCTCTTCCTCCGTCAAATCTTCCAAACCCTTCTCCAAAAAGGCAATGGCAGAGTGGACTACGCCGTTGATCTTGGAGTAGCGCTGCTTTATCTCCTCATATGCCCCCTGCAGCGACCTTTCATCTGCTGCATCTGCCGTAATATAGTATGGAACAGGTCCGTGGCCTTTAAATTCGTCCAATTTAGCCTGGATGGACGCGTCCTTTGGCCTTCTGCCTATCCACACCATCTGGGCCTGATAGGTCGAAGCCATATACTTGCTCCACGCCACTCCGATGTTGCCTGCACCACCGATAACCACATAGATGCCTCCGGTTTTGTACAGCGTCTGTCCTTTTGAGCCTGGAGTCTGCTTAAACGGAATCAGCTGCTGGCGATACCACTGACCGCCTCTGAAAACCCACATCCGTCCCTGACGGTCTGAAGGCAGAGTAAATAGTTCGGATAACGGCCAGTCATAGTCGGATTGCAGGTCTATGATACGAACCTTCCAGTTCGGATATTCTTTGGCCATCGTGCCTACCAACCCATGGAAACTTGCGTGGGCCGGGTGGACTGTATCGTCCTGATCGATCGACTGAGCCTGGGTGGTTATGGTTGTCCAGCCTAGCTTTTTCGTCCCATACCCCAGCAGGAGCAGCGCCTTGACCATTCTAAAGAAGAGCAAGACTCCGGGCTCCTGTTCCTCAATCAAGGATTCAGCAGTGACCGATCCGACAGAAATCGTAGGTGCAATCCACAGTATATGGTCAACGGCTCCATATTCTTCAACCTTTGAGGCAACCGTTTCTATGGAATCCTGCGCCTGCAGCTCCAAAAAATGCGCCTTCGGATAATATTCCCAGATGGCCTGTCTATCTTTGTCCGTACCACCTGCAATGACCATTCGGTCTGTCGACGATGGGAAAGCTGATTCTTTTTTAAGCGTAACCGGGTCCCATTTGGGGATGAGCATAACGGCTCCTACAAGCGGATCTGCGGCATGATCTCCTGCAACTACGCCTTGTGCATGCTCAGTGCGGATATCTCCGTCCAGCGCTCGGGTGGATAGTCCCGTTATTCTGACACAAACGTTCCCTTCCTCATCACATAAGTCGATATTGAGCTTCTGTACCTTGTCCTCTCTCTTGCTGCCCTCGCTGTATTGAATCAACGACCACATATTCTGGGTGCATGCCCCATGGATTTCGATCTCTTGAAGGGCGAATGGCATAGAAGGCGTATTGGGTACTGTGCTGTCCGGCAGCTCTCCATCTTGACCCATGATTAATCCAATGGATGCATGCAAGGCCGCATCCATTAGGCTAGGGTGAAGAACAAAGCTGTCAGCCGAATCGGAGAGCACGGAGGGCAATGCCAGCTTGGCCAGCACCTTTCCCAGACGTGTATACACTTTCTCCACACACCTGAAGGCTGGGCCGTAATCCATGCCAATTTTTTGGAAGATATCGTAGCAACGCTCCCCCTCAAATCCGTGTAGATCAAATTCTGCCTGTAATGCCTCTAGGTTAAGCACTGGCTTTTGTTCCACGTTAAACTGCACCGCATTGCCCTGGCTGTGCACGGTATGTCCGATATCGCTTCCTGCTTGCTTACTATATACCTCAAAGCTGATTTTTCCCGCGTCTTCCAAAAATAGGCCTGTGTGTACTGGGAATGGCTGATCTTCGACCACAATTGGCCGAATCCAGTTTACATTTTTCAACCGGATTCCTGTTGTGCAGTTGTCCTCATCTCCTATAGAGCGTTCCACAGCCGCCCGCACCATCTCAAGATAAGCGACGCCTGGTAGAATCCGTTGGCCTTTTACCGTATGATCTCTGAGGAAAAATTCCTCGCCTGTAAACGTTGAGCTGAACCGCTGCTTCAAGAAGTTTGAAGTGTTGTGGTGCAGTAAAGGCGACAAAAATGCAGACTGGCCTAGGGTGGCTGTCATACCATCGTTCTTTACCTGGTTTACGGGCACCCAATAGCTTTCTCTGGCAAAAGGATAGGTTGGCAAACTAATCCTGCGAGGCTTCTTTTCCCCATAAAGCCTATTCCAGTCCAACAGCAGTCCTGTCACCCAAAGCTCGGCGAGCTTTGCATATTTACCTTTGCTCACCCATGCACCCACCATTTTAGCCATATCCTCATCGATTTCCTGAGTGACCAATACTCCTTTGTTGCGCTTTACCTGTCCTCTATACAGTTCTTCTATACCTTCCTTTTCCAGCAGGAAGCTTTCCAATTTCCATTCCAGCTCTTGGATGGATGTGGCGATGATCGCAAGCCGTTCTTCCATCGCTTCTCGTCCGATCTGCAGCGTGTAGGCGATATCTGCGAGACCTCTACGCGGGTCATTCAGCTCTCTAATGGCAGATAGCAATCTTTGCGCCTGCTCGTTCAGCCTTTCCCTGTTCTTGGCCGATAGCACAATCATGGCAGGATGAAGAGACGCAGGAGCAGCTTGCAGCTGACCAGTCTCTGCTGGAATGTACTCTTCAATTACCACATGCGCGTTAGACCCACCTGCCCCGAAGGCCGAGACTCCTGCCAACCTTGGATATTCCTTCATTTCACCATCCATGGATACGACAGGTCTTTTCCATTCCTCTAATGTCTGCTGTACTTTAAAAGGACTATCACTAAAATCGATGTTGGGATTTAACTTGCTTGAATGCAGTGAAGGCACCAATTGTTTATATTTCAACTGCAACAGCACCTTTGTCACCGCAGCAATACCGGCTGCGCTCTCACAATGTCCGATATTAGACTTGGCAGACCCAATTGAACAGAACTGCTTGTCTCTGGTATATTCCCGGAACACCTTTTGTAAGCCCGCAATTTCAATCGGATCACCCAGAGGAGTTCCTGTCCCATGCGCCTCTATATAGCTAATGGTTCTAGGGTTGATTCCCGCCTCCTGAATAGCCTGCCCAATCACGCTAGCCTGTGCGTTGGGGTTGGGTACGGTATATCCATTGGTTTTTCCTCCGTGATTCACTGCAGTACCTTTTATGACGCCATATATCCGGTCTCCATCTGCTATAGCTTTGGCCAGCGGCTTGAGCAGCAAAGCCCCGACTCCTTCTCCTGGCACATATCCGTCACCCTGTCCGAAGCTTTCACACCGCCCATTGCTTGATGCAAAGCTTCCCTGTCCGAGTAATAGATATTTGTTAGGATGGACGGAAACGTTGACTCCCCCTGCAACCGCCAGTTCACATTCTCCATGCTGCAGTCCGTGACAGGCCATATGGATTGCTGTCAGTGACGAAGAGCACATCGTATCCACAGCGATACTTGGTCCATGAAAATTACAAAAATACGATACACGGTTGGCAACCGCCGAAGCATTCCCGAGAAGCCCGAGCATATTCCCTTTGGCTTGTTCCTGGGCTCCATAAAGCTGATATTCGTGATACATTACTCCGACATAAACGCCAACATTGCCTTCCATGCCGCCAAGTCCCCGGTCTGCACCAAGAGTTTCGCGCGTATAGCCCGCATCCTCTATGGTTTCATACACACATTCCAGGAATAGGCGCTCTTGAGGGTCCATCGTTTCCGCTTCTCTTGGCGAAATGTTGAAAAACAACGGGTCAAACCAGTCCACCCCATCGATGAACCCTCCCCACTTGCTGTAGGTTTTCCCGGGCTTCCCTTTAGTTTCATTAAAGTACAGGCTGTGGTCCCAACGCTCCTTGGGAATCTCAGTGATGGAGTCCTTCCCATCCCTTAGATTTTTCCAGAACTCCTGGATACCTGCTGCCCCCGGATATCTTCCCGATATCCCTATAATGGCAATGTCCAAGCCCTTCTCTTCCTGATGGGGCTGCGTACCTGTCGGGAAAGGCCATGGACGTCTGCGACTCGCAGCGATCGGAGCCAAAGGCTCTATTGCTGCTTTTGCAGGTTCGTTCGCCACTTTATGAGGAGCCGCATTCTTCTCCTGCGCTTTTAAAACGTCTACCAGCCGGCCATGGTGCGATTCAAGGAAATATCCAGTTAATGAGCGGAGATTATGATATTCAAAAAATAATGTCTTCGGCAGTGAGCCAAACGTTTTTTCCAATTCATTTGTGAGCTGCATGACCAATATGGAATCAATCCCATACCTGTCCATAGGCGCATTTACATTTATACTTTCAGCTGGCAGCTTGATTACAGCCGAAAGCAATGTTTTCAAATAGTCTTCAGCTTTTTCTCTTAGCCATTCTTCGCCGATAATCGAGGCTTCCCCATCTTCCATTCTGGAACGGCCTGAAATCTCTGTTCCTGAAGGCTGTCCCAGAATGACCGTCTTAATCGTTTGAGGATACCCTTCGATAACCATAACCTGGCTTTTACCGGAAGATAAGCTTTGATACAAAGCCTTTATTCCACTCTCTGTTTCCATGGCAATCATGCCCAGACCTTGCATTGCCTTTTCCGTTTCCCCATCGACATGCATCCCACCGTCCTTCCACAACGGCCAGTTGATCGACAGCGTGTGCCCCTGGTGTTGCTTGCCTGCCGCCAAAGCATTTCGATAAGAAGCATAAGCATCCATAAAGCCATTGGCAGCAGAGTAGTCAACCTGTCCTACATTGCCAACACTTCCGGCGCCGGAAGAAAACAGGATAAAGAAATCCAGAGGCAGGGAGTTGCTGGCCTGATCCAGATGGATCAACCCTGAGACTTTGGGAGTCAGCACTTCTCTAACTTCTTCTATCGTCTTTTTGATGATGAAGTTGTCCCGTATCACTCCTGCTGTGTGTAAAATACCGTTAAGACCGCCATATTGCTCGACGATGCCATGAATTAACTCGGTGACCGCTTCCTTTTGACCCACGTCCACCTGTCTGTACTCTATATGACCTTCCAGCGCTTCCAATTCGCTTAACAAGGTCTGTTTATCCGCTGACAGAGGTGATCGTCCTACCAGTACGACGGTGGAGTTTTTCACTTTGCACAGGATGTCTCTGGCAAAAATCAGTCCCAGGCCGCCTAGACCGCCAGTGATGAGATAGGTCCCTCCATCTTTCCATGGCTGGGCTGCATCTTCATGCAAGGTTTCAATTTCTTGCCACTTTAAAGCCTGTCGCTTGTCGCCATGATATCGTATTCGTTCGCCGTACTGGCCGTAACGGTTCTCTTGTAATTTTGCAATAATCCCCTCAGGGCCATCCTTGGCATCAAGCTCTAGCAGTTGACCCATGACATTCGGGTTTTCTTTCTGGGCGGTTTGCAACATGGCAAAGAACCCGGAATAAACCTGTTGGTCATTTCGGGCAGGGACTGCAATTTGCAGCAAAGTTTTTTGTTTGTGTATATCCAGCATTATATTTTGCAATTCTTCAAATATCTGAATAGTGTAGTCTTCAAACCGCGCATCCAAGTCATTACTCGATGACTGTAAAACAATGCAGCGAGTACCATCCATACGAGCTGCAATATCCTTTCTGGAAATACCTTCAAATTCGCACAGGATCACAATATGCCGTATATCTTTGAACGCGTTCTCTCCTGCAAGGACTGCCTCCTCCTCCCAGACCGGCTCCAGCATGAGTGTGCCCACATTCTCGACGAAATCTGCTTGCCCTGCTCCTTTTTCCAGTTCTCTGGATGAGAGCCCTTTGAGCTGCACACAAATCTTTCCGGTCTCGTCGCAGAGATCGATATGTACTATGCTCAATCCATTTAGTGTCTCCTCACTCGCTTGTCTGGAAATCCGTGCCCACATCACAGAAGTGCATTTTTCGAATATTTTCAGTTCCTGCAAGGCAAAGGGTACCGAGAGGTTGCCTTCAGACACATGTTCCTCCCGATCCATCACCAAGCCGATTGTGGCCTGCAAGGCTGAATCCATTACAGCCGGATGCAATACAAATTCACTTTGGGTATGAGATACATTGGATGGAAGGGACAGCTTTGCCAGCACGAAATCCTTTCCCCGTAAGATGGTCTCGATCCCCTGGTGTCCCGGGCCATAGTCTATTCCCATAGCTCTGAAAGCTTCATAGCATTGGCTTGAAGATAGTGAACTGTGAATACATTCTGCCTGTAAAACATTCAGGTCCAGGTACTGCGGCTCACTGTTTCTCTCCAACACAGCTATCCCCTGGCTGTGTATAATATCTTCGGCGTTTTCTTCCACGCCGCTGTATATTTCAAACGCAATCGCTCCATCGTCCTGAGGATATAGGCTGGTGTGTACCCTGATCGGATTGTTAGCTACAACGATGGGCTGAGCCCATACTACATTTCTCAGTTGAATACGGGTCTCACCCTCCATGACATCTCCTGCTGCTTCTTCTACGGCCGCTCGCACCATTTCAAGGTAAGCCACCCCAGGTAATGTCGGTTGGCCCATGACTCGGTGATCTGCTAGGAAAAATTCCCGGCCTGTAAAGGTGGAGTCGTAGCGCTGCCCGGAGAGATCGGAAGTATTTTGATGCAACAAAGGGTGAATTTGGGCGGTCATAGCCGGGTTTATATTCTCCTGCTCCATGTCTGTCTCAGACAACCAATAGTGTTCCCTCTCGAAAGGATAGGTCGGCAGACTGATTCGCTGGGGCTTGGTTGCTCCATAAAGTGCATCCCATTCAACAGTTGCGCCATTAGTCCATAATTTGGCTACTTTATCAAGTCTTTTATTTTGAAGCCAGGTCCGAACGAGGGTTCCAGTATCTTCGTCAGAATCAAAAAGTTCAATTTCGCCTCTAGCATCGTCCACTTGTCCAATTAACACCTTGTCCGATGAGTTGCCATTCACAAAATGTTCCAGCTCATGGATCAGATTTTCTCTTGAATCTGTCAAAAACGCGAGGCGCCAGTTCATAGCCTCTCTGCCCACTTGCAGGGTATAAGTCAGGTCTGACAGTTTAGTGCTTTCGTGCAATTTAACAAATTCCATCATGTCGGCGGCATAGGATTTCAGGGCTTGTTCACTTTTGGCAGAAAGTACAAATAGCACTGGGTTATCTTGATCGACTGGGTTCAGCTTCACCTCAGAGGCTACAGGCACATATTCTTCAATAACCATATGCGCATTAGTACCGCTAAACCCGAAAGCACTGACGCTTGCACGTCGAGGTATCCCCGGTTTGGACTCCCACTTTTGTAGCCCAGTGTTAATGTAAAACGGGCTTTCCTCCAAAGAAATATGTTCATTTAGGGATTCAAAATTGATGGTTGGCGGCAATTGCCGATGTTTCATGGCGAGGAGCACTTTCATTATGCCAGCTACTCCGGCCGCTGTTAGCATATGTCCCATATTGCTTTTCAGCGATCCCAGCGCGCAATAGCCCTTTTTGTTCGTATAGGATCGGAAAGCTTCGGTAAGCCCTTCCACTTCGATCGGATCGCCCAGTTTGGTACCTGTCCCATGGGCCTCTACCATAGAGATCGTTTCAGGATTAATATTGAACCGCTGGTAAACCTCACTTTCAAGCGAAATCTGTGAATTTACACTTGGAGCAGTAATGCCGTTGGTTTTCCCATCCTGGTTCATTCCCCATCCCCGGATAACTCCATAGATGGAGTCCTTGTCCCTGATTGCATCAGAGAGCCGTTTTAATAAAATAACGCCAACCCCTTCTCCAGGGACAAACCCGTTTGCACGGGCGTCAAAAGTAAAGCATCGTCCATCCTTGGACAGCATTCCTGCTTTGCTGGTCATGACATGCATCCCTGGCCCTGCCATGATCATTACTCCGCCCGCCAAAGCAAGATCGCTTGTTTCTAAAACAAGGCTGTTGCAAGCTTCAGCTATAGCTACCAGAGAGGAAGAGCATGCGGTATCAATCGCCAGAGAAGGGCCCTTCAAATTCAGCAAATACGAAATCCGAGCCGATAAAATGGAAGGCGCTCCTCCCATAAGAACCTGCGCATTCAATCCCTGTCCGCTCATGGACCTTCCATAATCACTAGCTGCACAACCTACAAAAACACCGCAACGGCTCCCTGACAGTGAGGCTGGATTCAATCCAGCATCTTCAATGCATTTCCAGCTACTTTCCAGAAATAGACGCTGTTGAGGGTCCATCATCTCTGCTTCCGCAGGAGATATATTAAAGAACAACGGGTCAAATCGATCTATATCCTCTAGCACACCCATCCACTTGCTATAGGTTTTCCCCTCAGCCTTGGGATCAGTATCATAATATTCGTCAATGGACCAGCGTGTTGAAGGAATTTCCGATATACAATCCCTGCCCTGAGCCAGGTTATCCCAGAACTCAGCCAATGTCTTGGATTTGGGAAACTGCCCCGCCATGCCAATAACTGCGATAGAATCCTTCTCCTGACCATGCGGCATACTGGGCACAGATTTTTTCATATCCGCCTGCTTGAGCGGTTTGTGCGTACCATCGCTATTCGGAAGTTGTCCGTAGGCCGTCTGAATCCGTTCCTTGACCTCTTGCTGATTCACAAACGTTTTGTCCTGCATTTTTATTTCTTTCTCAATCGTAGCCGCCAGCTTTTCTCTAATCGGCTGAGCCATATGGTTTTTCAGCTCAATCAATGACTCTCTTGGCGACTCGGACAGTTTCCTTGCCAGCTGCATTGCGTACGGCACCACTTCATTTCTCGGCAGAACAGGAAAAGGAGTCCCTTTGGACTCCAGTTCTGAACCGCTATATCTAGTACCAGTGAATAAAATTTCTTGCGCCATGCTAACTCCGAATTTTTCAGGAAAAATGAGGGTTGAGCCCGCACCGGGAGTAAAGCCGTATTTCATAAAATTAGTGGTGTAGATGCTTTCTCTACTCATCACGATAAAATCGCAAAACATCCCCATGCACCAGCCTGCGCCAATTCCATGTCCCTGCATAGCAGCAATGACTGGCAGCTTGCAATCCAGTGCAATCTTGTAAACATTGGTATCGCTATATTTCGCCTTTCCCTCATGAATGGCTAGCAATCCCTCCTGCGTACCCCCTGTGGCAAAATAGGTGTCATATCCCGTCAGAATCACGACTTTATAGTTCTCGTTAGCCTGCACCGTAGCGAACGCCTGGTTCAGGCCCACAATCAGTTCATCGGAAAATGTATTTTTGTGCACGGTATCCTTCATTGTTAACAGGACAATGCCATGCTCAAATTCCTGCAATTGAACCACAGGCGGCACTTCCGTTTCGCCGTTGCTCTCCTTCTCCGGTCCGTGAAAGCTGTCCAATGGCTGTAGCGAAAGAGACAATTCCTCTGAAGTTGATTCCTGTGACCGGACTTCCAATGATTCTTCCAAAGATTCATCCGAAAGCCCGCCCATCAATTGGCGCAATCGTGCTTCGGCATCTTCAGAATTTATTTCCCCTGTTTGTACCGCACGAAAAATATCTTTTGGATCCATAAAAATGCCCTCCTAGCCGTATGAAATAGGACGAATATCGTGTCGGCAATTTACGAGTGTAATTGCTTGAACAACTGATCGGCCTGCTCAACATTTAATTCACCTTGCAGCACCTTCTGGATCAACGCTTGCATGGGCTGCGTAGAAGTTGACTCTACAGGTACTTGGTTTGAGGCTCCCGCCGATTTGCTTAATTCCTTTGCTAAATATTTGGAAAATTCTTTGATGTTAGGATAGTCATATACTCTGGTTGCTGAAATAGCCGTTCCAAACCGTTTATTCACGTCCTGTACCCACTCTACGCCTATAATAGAATCCAGTCCCATATCGATAAATTTATCGTCTCGGCCAATATCCTTTTCATCCATACTCAAGGATTTAGCGAGACTTTTAATTAGTTCCTTCTCCAATGCATCCACCCGTACAGCCGTAGGTCCGTTAGCAGGTCGCTTGGCCTCATCCCTGACAGCGGGCTGCGGTGTAGAATTGATAGGTTTAGGCTGCGGGGGAGCAGGCTTCAATTCTGCAGGCTTAGCTGCCTTTTTGGGTGCGTCGGCTACCTTCTCGATATCAGAGACTGAGCGCAGCAAAATACCCTGCGGCTTTTCAGGTACCTTTGCCAATGTCTGTACCTGCACATTAGCGTTGGCAGTAGGAGGGCTGAAAACAACGGGCTCTTGTTTTTGTGCTGGAATATCAACTACAGGGAGCTCCGTCTTGACTTCCTTGGACTGGCTTCCAAACGTAGAGATCCAATAGCTTTCCTTGGCAAATGGATAGGTTGGCAGACTCATCCGATGAGGTCTAACCTTTCCGTAAAGCCTGTTCCAATCGATTAGTAGTCCCTGAACCCACAGCTCTGCCAGCTTTGTATACTTGCTCTTGCTTATCCAGATATCCACCAATTGTTCCATGTCCTCGTCTGCTTCAAGAACCATCAGAATATCTTTATTTTTCTTTGCCTGACCCGAATAGAGTCCGTCGATTTCCTCGTTCCCCGCTAGGAAGCTCTCCAGCTTTCCTTCAAGCTCCGCCGTAGACTTAGCTATGACTGCTAACCGTTCCTCCATAGCTTCCCGTCCCACCTGAAGGGTAAATGCTATATCCTCCAAACTGGCCTCCGCGTATTCCGGTGTTCTGAGTGCAGAAAGCAATCTTTGCACCTGCTCGTACAATCGCTCCTGATTTTTGGCTGACAGCACGACTATGGCCGGGTTTTGCAATATCATAGGAGCTTGTCTAGTCTCCTGTACCTCAGGGATGTATTCCTCAATAAGCACATGGGCGTTGGAGCCTCCGGCGCCGAAAGAGGAAATACCTGCAATTCTCGGGTATTCAACGGTCTTCCCATTTATCGTGACGACCGGTCTTTTCCACTCTTCAAGCTCCTGCTGAACTAAAAAAGGACTATTGCTAAAGTCGATATTCGGGTTGAGTGTGCTTGAATGCAGCGAAGGTGCGATCTGTCCGTATTTGAGCTGCAGGAGCACCTTAGTCACTCCTGCAATCCCTGCTGCACTCTCGCAATGCCCTATATTGGATTTTGCCGAACCAATGGCGCAGAACTGGGTGTCTTCCGTGTATTCCTGGAAAACCTTTTGCAATCCAGCGATTTCAATGGGATCACCTAAAGATGTCCCGGTGCCGTGTGCTTCAATGTAACTGATTGTTCTGGGGTTTATACCAGCTTTCTTAAAGACCCTTCCAATTACACTAGCCTGCGCCTTAGGATTTGGAACTGAAAAGCCATTGGTCTTCCCGCCGTGATTCACAGCGGTTCCCTTGATGACCCCGTATATGTGATCGCCGTCTGCTATTGCTTTGGTCAGCGGTTTGAGCAACACGGCCCCTACGCCTTCACCCGGCACATACCCATCTCCGCCTTCTCCGAAGCTTTCGCATCGTCCCTTGCTTGATACGAATCTTCCCTGCCCAAGCATCAGGTATTTGTTCGGATGAATGGAGACATTGACACCGCCAGCAACGGCAAGCTCACACTCGTCTTGCTGTAAGCTCTGGCAGGCAAGATGTATGGTCGTCAATGAGGATGAGCACATCGTATCCACAGCCATGCTTGGTCCGTGGAAATTACAGAAATAAGAAACACGGTTTGCAATGGAGGCCGGATTCCCCGGAACGGCAATCATTTTGCCTCTAGCCTGCTCCTGCGCCCCGTAAAGCTGATATTCTTCGTACATAACGCCGACAAAAACGCCTACATTCCTTTCCAGTCCAAGCCCTTCCCGTGTATAACCTGCATCCTCGATCGTTTCATAGACGCATTTCAGAAACAAGCGCTCCTGTGGATCGATGATTTCTGCTTCCCTAGGAGAAATGTTGAAAAACTTCGGATCAAATTGATCCACGCCTTTGATAAAGCCTCCCCACTTGCTGTAAGCTTTTCCAGACTTGCTCCCTTCCTCGTCAAAGTATATGCTGTGATCCCAGCGCTGATTGGGAATTTCCGTAATGCAGTCCTTTCCATTACGCAGATTGTTCCAGAATTCCTCAACATTCTCGGCCTCAGGATACATGCCTGACAAGCCGATAATAGCAATATCCCCCGTACCACCTGCTGCTTCCGGCTGCGGTTGGAGTTTTTTCTGATCCAGCAATTTTGCCTGAGCCGGCATTTCACGAGCTTGTCTTCGGCTGCTGGAAAGCGGCCTTTCCGAGTTCTCTTTCACAGTGGAAGACGTAAACGCTTGGACGGCGTTGACCTCTTCCTCCATTCCAAGCAGTTGAATCAGCTGCTTCTGGTGAACTTCAAGAAAATATTGGGTCAGCTCCCGGATACTCTGGTATTCAAAAAACAACGTTTTGGGTAATGTGCCGAATGTTTTCTCCAATTCACGTGTCAGCTGTCTGATCATAATAGAGTCAATTCCATACTTCTCCATAGGGGCATCGGCTTCAATCTGCCTTGCTGGCAGTCTGATGGATGTTGCGAGCAATTGCTTTAAATAATTTGCAGCTTTTTCGACAAGCAGGTCTTGAGCGATTTCAGGCTCCTTTCTGCTCTCCATGATCATAGAGGAGGCATCTTCAACCTGATTCAGGGATGGCTGCTGCAGGAGCGTTTCTCTAAGCTGGCTGGCATGCCCTTCCAATACCATGACTTGATCTTTTCCAGAAGCCAGACTCTGGTATAAAGCCCGCATTCCTGTGTCGGTCCCCATAGCGAACATCCCCATTTCCTCCATGATTTGTTCCGTTTCACTATCAATACGCATTCCGCCTTCCTTCCAGAGCGGCCAGTTGATTGAAAGCGTCTGCCCATAACGTTGCTTCTGTTCTACAAGTGTATTGCGATATCTGGCATAGGCATCCATAAAGGCATTGGCAGCAGCATAGTCAGCCTGTCCTATATTCCCAAGACTGCCTGCAACAGATGAAAACAGAATGAAAAAGTCCAGCGGAATATCCTTGCAGGCCTGGTCCAGATTCGTTAACCCTGTAACCTTTGGCGCCAATACTTTCTGCAATTCCTCTTCTGTTTTTTTAATCATAAAATTATCGCTGGTTACTCCTGCACCGTGAATAATCCCGTCCAGTTTCCCAAACTCTTCCCGAATATCCCGAACCAAATCCTCAACCGCTCTGTTATCGTCGACATCGGCCTGTCGAAATACGACTCTTGCTCCTAGAGCCTCTATTTCCTCAATCCTTGCTTTGATGTGACCACGGAGTATAGATCGTCCGACGAGAATTAACGCGACATCTTTAGCCTGTCGTGCCATTTCTTCAGCCAGAATCAAACCAAGGCTGCCGGTTCCGCCAGTAATCAAATAAACCCCTTTGTCCTTCCAAGGAATACGGTTCACTTCCTGCGAGGATTTGATTTCCGTCCATGCGGCAGCATATCGTCTGCCCCACTGGTAGCGGATATGTGAACTCATGAAGTTGCGGCTATTTTCTTGCAGGATATTTATAATACCTGCTGCATCTTCCTCCATATCCACTTCGATCAGTTGGCCCACTAGTGTGGGATTCTCAAGCTGTGCTGTTTGTAAGAGTCCGTAAAGTCCAGAGAATACCTGTCTGTGATCCTGTACCGGAATGATAAGTTGAATCAATGTTTTGTGTTTGGATTGGGTTTTAAGCACCTGTTGAATTTGCTCAAACACTTGTGCTGCATAAGTTCTAAAGCGTGCATCCATGCTTTCCTCGTCGGATTGCAGGATAAGACAATGCACCCCGTTCATCTGTGATTCAATCATTTCCCCGGAAATATGAGCTGGTTCACATAAAATGACCAAATGCTGCCGATATTCAGGTGCTGTTCCTCCCGGGACAAGGGCTTGTTCCTCCCATACAGGCTCAAGCATCAAAGTCTCAGGTATCGTCCATTCATCTGATCCCCCTGTTCCTCCTTCTGCAATTCGTGATGAGAAGCACTTCATGCTTACACAAACATTCCCCTGCATGTCGCACAAATCAATATCCAGTTTTTGCACTGGACCATCCTGTCTGCTACCTTCACGATTACGGACCCAAGCCCACATCTCTGATGTGCATCCACTAAACACCTCAAGCTCTTCCACAGCAAACGGTAAAGCCGGCTTTATTAAAACTTTACCGTCAGACATGGCAGCGCCGTATGTGTCCATCATCAGGCCTATGGACGCCTGCAAAGCGGAATCCATCAAGCTAGGATGCATCACAAACTGTCCCATGGTCTGGTAAACAGAGGTAGGCAAGGACAATTTGGCAAGTACCTGGTCCACGCCAGTGTAGATCTTTTCAATTGCTTGATGCCCTGGCCCATAGGAAACCTGCATGGCTGCAAACGCCTCATAACACTGCTGGGATGAATAGGTACCCAGATTGCACTGCTCCAGCAGAGCTTCAATATCTATGGCAGGAATCTCAGCCAACGGAGCAATTGCTGCGCTGCCTTCGCTATGCACAACTATCTCTGTATCCACTGATTCAGACTTGCTGTAGATTTCATAGGCAATTTCTCCGCCGTCTTGCGGGTAGAGCCCGATATTTATAGCAATCGGCCGCTCCCCAGCTACCACAGGTCGGAGCCATAATACATCTTTTAAACGAACACAAATCCGACTTTCTTCCGAAGATGTAGCGACTTGCTCTACTGCCGCTCGCGCCATTTCAAGGTAGACCACTCCAGGCAAAAGCTTCTGTCCCTTGATCACATGGTCAGCGAGGAAAAATTCTCTTCCCGTAAATGTGGAGCTGAACTGAAGTCCATAAATATCGGACGTATTGCGCTGAAGCAAAGGATGAATGATGGCTGACTTCTCCTGCTTTGGCCCAATATCGTTTGCTCCACTCAGGTTATTGGTATCGGTTACGCAATATCGTTCTTTGGCAAAAGGATAGGTAGGCAGGCTGATACGGTTTGGCTTATGCTTTTCGTACAGCACGTCCCAGTCAAAAAATGCGCCTTTTACCCAAAGATGTGCGATTTGGGCGTAGTCGCTTTCACTAGCCAGCGACTCAATCGTCTCGGCCGCGCCCGCTCTTGTTTCCTGTTCTCTATAGCGTTTTGCCTGCCCTACATATAAGCTAGGGATGCCTTCTCGCCCTTCAACAAATCCCTTTAGCTTCTCCTCTAACTCAGAGAGAGACACCGCAGTGAAGGCCAAACGTTCTTCCATCGCTTCGCGCCCCATCTGCAGGGTATATGCTATATCTCCCAGACTGCCGTCTGTGAACTGGCGTTCCTGGATTGCAGCCAGCAATTGCCGTGCCTGATCTTGCAGCTGTCCTTCAGTCTTGGCTGACAGTACGACAATAGCCGGCTTTTCGGTTGCGAAGGTTACCGGATCTTTCTCCTGATTTTCCGGAACATATTCCTCGATGATCAAATGAGCATTGACGCCGCCGAATCCAAAAGAGCTGACACCTGCTCTCCGAGGAATATTGTGCCCAGAAGCATCTTGCTGCTGCTTCCATTCACTCGTCTCCTGGACGATATAGAAAGGACTGTCTTCAAGTTTGATATAGGGATTAATGGCATCGCAATGAAGGCTTTTAACAAGCTTTTTATGCTTCAACTGAAGCAGAACTTTGATGACACCAGCGATTCCGGCAGCCAGCTCCAGATGTCCAACATTGGTCTTCACCGAACCTAGGCCACAATGGGGCTCTTTGATCCCGGGTCCCTTTGTACTCTCATATAGCTCTTTAAAGGCTGCTTTCAGTCCGTTGATTTCAATAGGATCACCCAACTCGGTGCCTGTCCCATGGGCCTCAATGTAAGAGACTGTTCTTGGGTCGATACCAGCCTTTGTATATGCATTTACCAGTAAATCCGCCTGTGCCCTCGGATTAGGTGCTGTCAGGGAATTAGCCCGGCCACCATGATTGACAGCTGTGCCTCGGATTACGCCGTAAATATGGTCTCCAGCCTTTTCTGCGTCCTTCAGCTTTTTCAGGAAAACCATGCCTGCCCCTTCACCACGCACATAACCGTTGGCTTGATCAGAGAAGGTTTTGCACCGGCCATCCTCACACAGCATCCCTGCTTTATTGAAACTGATATGAAGCTCAGGTGTGATAATCACATTGACACCACCTGCAATGGCCATTTCGCAGCTTCCATCTTCTATAGCCTTTACGGCCCGGTGAATGGCCACCAGCGAACTGGAGCAGGCAGTTTCGACAGGCTCGCTCGGACCATGAATATTAAGGAAATAGCTCATACGATTGGGTCCTACCGACGGCGCCATTCCGCTAGAGGAATACGCCTCCACACCCACATCTCCCTGATAGATCATTCCGCTGTAGCCGCTGTTTGCGGTTCCTGCAAAGATACCTGTATGGGTTCCAGATAACCCTGCTGCCGGAATCCCAGCATCTTCAATTGCCTTCCAAATATAAGTCATCAACAGACGCTGCTGCGGGTCCATGAGTGCAGCTTCCCTCGGTGAAATTCCAAAAAATAAAGGGTCAAACTCATAGATCCCGTCAATAAACCCGCCCCACTTGATGTTTGTTTTATTGGTCTCTTCCGCAGGGTCACCGTAATACGCCTTCCAATCCCAGCGATCTTCAGGTATTTCAGTGATACAATCCCTGCCTTCCTCAAGATTTTTCCAAAACTCATCTACATCCCGGGCCATGGGAAAGACACCGCTTATGCCTACAATTGCAATAGGTTCAGAACCAGCCTGGGTCTGTTGCGGCATAGCTAGCACATTCTCGTTTGCAAATCGGGAACGCTGGCTTCTACTGCGGATGCTGTCTTCCCTATCATCCTCTTCATTCTGCACGGCAGGCTCAGTCCGGGTCTGGACGACAAACTGCTCACCAAGCAAGGTGGCATATTCGTCCACTAAATACCTGCAGAAGTCATGAAGTGTAGTGTATTCAAAGAATACGGCAGGAGTCAGCTCAAGCCGATACAAGTGATTGATGTTGTTGGCAAATTGCGTGAGCAAGATCGAATCGAAGCCATACTCACTCAGTTCGACATAGGCATCAATATCTTCAAGCTTGACTTTCAGCAATTTCGATACCGCCTGCATCATGGCGATTTGCACCTTGTCCTGCAGGTCCGGCGCGGCATTTCCGTCAGTCGTGGAAATGGCTGAAATAATTGCTGAAGCACCCGTCGCCTTTTCAAACTGTCTGGTTTCGGGAATCTCTAAGCCTATTGCTCTTTTCATTTTTTCGAGATTGCCTTCCAGCACCATAACCTGATCAGCACCCGTAAGCATGGCACGGTACAAGGCCTGAATGCCGGAAGAAGTTGAAATACTGCCCATGCCTGTGTGCTGCTTTACCAGCTTCTCTGTCTCCTCATCAATATGCATCCCGCCTTCTTTCCATAGTGGCCAATTGATAGATATCGTTTGCCCCTGGCGCTGTTGCGATCCTGTCAATGTGTTCCGGTATCTGGCGTAAGCATCCATAAACGCGTTAGCGGTAGAATAGTCCGCCTGTCCCTGATTGCCCAGCCCCCCAGCAACCGACGAAAACAGAATGAAGAAGTCAAGAGGCAGGTGCTTGCTCGCCTGATCCAAATTCACTACCCCTAGAACTTTGGGTGCAAGAACCTCCAGCATTTCCCCGCTATTTTTTTGAAGTATGCGGTTGTCACGAATGACTCCTGCACTATGAATGATGCCATTCAGGCTTCCGAATTCTGCCCCTATTTCCCGAATTAAATCAGCCACCGCCTGCTCCCGGGTCACATCGGCCTGCTTATATGCTATTCGTGCTCCTAATGACTCCAATTTCTTTATCTCTGCCCGCTTGCCCTCATCCAGCGCGGAACGGCCCGTTAAAATCAACGCGACATTTTGTACTTTATTTACAATCTCTTTGGCAAAAATAAGTCCCAAGCCACCGGCACCGCCGGTAATGAGATATACTCCGTTCTCCTTCCACGGAATGTCCGCCGTTTCCAGAGAAAATGGAATCTCGTTCCAGCTGAAAATCCACCGTTTACCTTTCCCATACCGGATCTGGATGTCTCCAGGACTCCAGCTGTTTTCTTTTAAAATATCTATGATTGTATTCGGGGCCTTATCCTGTTCAAGTTCTATCAACTGCCCCACCAGTTTTGGATGTTCTATTCTGGAGGTTTTTAAAAGACCTGAGAGCCCTGATACAAGCTGCTGCTCCTCCTGGTCGTTAGTAACAATCTGGATTAACACCTTGCCATGGTTTTTTTCTCTAAAAATTCTTTGTATTAGCTCAAGTATCTGAACGGCGTAATACTGAAACTGTTCCCCGATTCCGTTTTGATCAGGTTGCAATATTATGCACTTTGCGCCGCTTATTTGAGCTTCTACTTGTTCACGAGAAATCTGGGACGGCTGGCAAAGGATCACGACATGGCGATCATATATAGGTAAATCACCCTCTATGCTAACTCCCTGCTCTTTCCACACGGGTTCAAGCATCAAGGTACCAGAATTGGACTGCGCGTCTGTGGGAATAGAGTCTATATCCAGAATTCTTGATGAATAACCCTTTATCCTCACGCAGATCTCTCCGGTTTCGTCGCTCAGGTCAATATCTAGTTTCTGTGCCTTATCTCCTGCTGTACCATCTGCACTGTATCGAATCAGCGCCCACATGGTGGAGCTGCAATGTTTTATAATTTCAACTTCCTGAATGGCATACGGCAGAGCGGGCTTAATCTCACGAGAGCCCAGCGTCAAGCCTATGGATGCCTGGAAAGCTGAATCAATCATGCTTGGATGCAGGACAAATTGGCCTTGATTGTCAGAGACTGAGGAGGGCAAGGATAGCTTCACCAGCACTTGACCCTCTCCGGCATATACCATCTCAATCCCCTGATGCCCAGGACCATAATCAATCCCCAGCTCTCTGAAAAGGTTATACAATGCTGCCGGATGGAAGCTTCTGCTGCATGTATCCTGCAAATCTTTAATATTCAATGCAGGAACCTCCACCGCTGATCTCCGAACCGCATTGCCGAAGCTATATACCATAAGCTCTGTATCATCGGCTCCGTTATTTCCATAAATCTCATATGAAATTTCTTGATCTTCATTCTGGAAAAGCCCGATATGCAGCTGTATTGGGCCATCCTCTACGGCAATAGGCCGTGCCCAAACCACGTTTTTAAGGCACATTCCGACCAGGCCGCCCTCATCCGTCCCTAGTGACTGCTCCACTGCCGCCCGGGCCATTTCAAGGGATGCGGCCCCAGACAGCACCTTGCGCCCATTCACCACATGATCCTTCAGGAAAAACTCCTGGCCTGTAAAGCTAGAACTGAATCGCTGCTCCGAAAAATCGGAGGTGTTTTGGTGCAGCAAAGGATGAATCGTTGCAGCCATGACAGAAGTTGTACCTTTGCCAACCTTACTGTCTAGCTCGGGCGCCCAGCACCGTTCTTTTGCAAAAGGATAGGTGGGCAGACTCATCCGGCGAGGCTTGATGTTCCCATACAGCTTGTTCCAGTCCATCGTTAGCCCCTGTACCCACAGCTCTGCAATTTTTTCTAATTTTCTCTTCTTGATCCAGGTTTCAAGCAAGGATTTGGCATCTTCATCTGCCTCAAAGAGCACGATCCCGTCCTTGCCTTTTTTCACCTGAGCCGTCAGGACTCCAGCTGGCCGTTGGTGATGAACCAAGCCATCCAGCGCTTGTAGTAGATTCTCTTTTGAATCTGCCACAAAAGCCAGACGGTGGTTCATCGGCTCACGGCTTACTTGCAGCGTATACCCCATATCTGTCAAGTTAAGGTTGGGCTGAGTGGCAATAAAGTTTCTCATGTTTTCGGCATAAGTTACTAGTTGCTGCTCATTTTTGGCAGACAATACGAAAAGAACGGGACTATGTGACTCGTCGTCTGCTGGTGAAATTGCAGCCTCTGGACGATATTCTTCAATAATAAGATGGGCATTTGTACCGCTAAAACCAAAAGAGCTCACAGCAGCCCGCCTTTTGTTACCTTGAGAAGGTTGCCAGTCCTTCAATTGTGTATTTACATAAAATGGAGAATCATCGAAATCAAAATGTTCATTCGGGTTCTTGAAATTCAGTGTCGGTACCAGTTTCTTATGCTTCATGCATAACAGCACCTTTTGCATGCTTGCTACGCCTGCTGCTGCCGAAGTATGCCCGATATTACTCTTTACCGAGCCTATGGCACAGAAATTCTTCTGATCTGTTTTTTCTTTGAAAGCTGTGCATAAAGCCTCCAATTCAATAGGATCGCCCAGCTTGGTGCCTGTCCCATGCATTTCAACATAGCTAATACTTTCGGGTTCAATCTGATACTTATTGTATATCTCCTGCTCAAGCTCTATTTGGCTGTTCGTGCTTGGAGCGGTAATTCCGTTGGTTTTTCCATCCTGATTAATCCCAGTTCCGATAATAACCCCATAGATGTGATCCCGGTCAGCTTCCGCATCCTTTAGCCGCTTCAGAACCAGCACCCCTGCTCCTTCGCCTGGAACAAAGCCGTTGGCACTATTGTCAAATGTCTTACACTGACCATCTGGTGACAACATTCCGGATGCAGACATACCTATATAGGATTCAGGAGTCAGGTATAAGGACACACCGCCGACCAGCGCCATTTCAATCTCTTTATTTGATAAAGCCTGGCAAGCAAGGTGAGTTGCCACCAGCGATGAGGAGCATGCCGTATCTACGGATATGGCGGGTCCTTTCAAATTAAGGAAATAGGAAATACGAGCCGCTGCAATAGCGTTGCTGTTCCCGGTAGTATTGCTGAACTGTGCTTCATTTTTGTAGCGCATCATACTGTACTCATTATTTAAAATGCCAAGATAAACACCGCATTTTTTATTTCCCAACTGTGAGCCGCTATAACCTGCATCCTCAAAGGCTTTATAGGCTTCCTGCAAAAAGATGCGCTGCTGCGGGTCCATCCCTTCCGCCTCGGTAGGAGATATATTAAAAAATAACGGATCAAAATATTCTATATCCTTCAAGGCACCCAGCCACTTGCAATTTACTTTCCCCTCTTGTGCCGGACGCGGATCATACAACGGGTCTACGTCCCAGCGGTTCTTCGGGATTTCAACAATGGAGTTTTGACCTTGAGCGAGATTTTTCCAATATTGCTGTACATCTTCGGCACCAGGATATCTTCCCGAAATCCCAACAATTGCAATTGCATCTTGATTTTCCGAAGTTGCTGGCACTGATTCCTCTTCTGCTTTTACCCGACGCAATGGCACCGTTTCCTCCTTAGGGAGCTGCGCTGGAGAGCATTGGATCGTCTCTGGTCGCGGTAAATGGACTTCTGCTATAGGTTTGACCGTGTCCGAGACTGTGTTCAAGGGCTGCTGAACGAAGCTTTTCTTGCCCCCGTGCTTATTGATTTCTTGTGCCAAAAACTCGGTAAATTGCAGAATAGTCGGATAGTCGTAGACCTTGGTAGCTGCAATGGATGTGCCGTAGCGCTTATTCAAATTTCGAATCCATTCTACGCCTATAATCGAATCCAAACCGATGTCTATAAAGTTTCTATCTGCCTCAATCTCGCTTTGCTCCATGTACAAGGCTTCAGCTAGGCTTGCCGTCAGTTCTTTCCGTAATTGCTCTGTAGAGACACCAGACGGAATCGTGCCGAATTGCGGCTGCTTTTCAGGCGATATCGGCATTAAATTAATCTGAAGTGAGGCCTCTGTCTGCTTATCCGTTTCCAATGATACGAGCGGCGGTAAATGCTTTGCAGGCGCCTGATCCAGAATAGACGCAGCAGAAGACGGCATGATTAATTGGGCTACACGATTGCCCAATTCCTTTTCTAAAAATTTGCTAAACTCCCGTATAGTTGGATAATCGTAGACTTTTGTCGCTGTTATGGATGTGTCGTAATGTTTATTAATGTTTCGAATCCACTCTACGCCTATAATGGAATCCAATCCAAGATCAACAAAGTTTTTATCCTCATCGATCTCGTCCCGATCTATATATAAAGCTTGCGCCAGACTTGTTGTCAGCTCCTCCTGCAATATTTCTGACGATATGGATAGGGCAGGACTAGCAGGCACCTGCTCTTCCGTCTCGTTGTCATTATCTGACGTGTGCATTACCCCTTCCGGGGAAGTTAAAATAATCGGTGCTGTCTGCTGATTGGCAGACTTGCTAAGCTGCGGCTGACTGTCTGACAAATTCCGTAAAGAAATCCCGCTTGGTTTTTCAGAACTACTCGAAAAACTGGATGGCATTAAAGCTTCAGGAGGAGCAGACTGCATTACTTGAGACTGAACAAGAACTGCTTTTTCCTGAGATTCCATTGGAATTTTTTCTACAGATGGGATCGTAATATCTGTGACCCAATACCGCTCCTTTGCAAAAGGATAGGCTGGCAGGCTCATTCGCTGCGGCTTGGCATCTCCGTAAAGCATGCTCCAGTCCATCGCCAGTCCCTTCACCCACAGATCCACTATCTTCGCGTATTTCCGTTTCCCGATCCAGGCAGCGATTGTTTTCCCCATGTCTTCATCTTCTACCAGTGCGGATAGCGCATCTTTGTTTCGCTTGACCTGTCCTCGATACAGCTCGGAGATCCCCGTCTGGTCTTTCACGAATCCTTCCAGCTTTTCCACCAGCGCTGGCATCGATTCGGCAATGACTGCCAGGCGTTCTTCCATCGCTTCGCGCCCAACCTGAAGCGTGTAGGCTGCATCCGCCAGATTGCTTTCTGTGACCTCTCCTTTCTCGATCACGGACAGCAATCTCTCGACCTGCTGCTTCAGCCGTTCCTCATTTTTGGCTGACAATACGATAATCACAGGATTGTGAGCTGTCACACAGATTGGCGCCTGCTC